>DASQPN010000037.1:0-5360 GCA_035643915.1 Terriglobales bacterium
GAGCAAGAACTGCGAGCCCTGTTTGAGACCCATGGAGCAGTGGAACGCGTCAACATCGTCACCGACAAGGAGACCGGACGCCCCCGAGGTTTTGCCTTCGTGGAAATGACCAATGCCGGGGAAGCGGACAAAGCGTCCGCGGCGATCGCAGGAAGCAGCCTGGGCGGCCGCTCACTGAAAGTGAACGAGGCCAAGGAAAAAGCTCAGTAGAGGGCCGTGGCGCGCGCCCTCCGGATCCTGATGCCAGAGGTGGGGCTAGTGGACACGATGGAAAAATATCTGGCGGTCGCCGTGACGGTGCTCTTCGTCGCGGGCATTTGTCTTTTGGTCGCAACCGTGCGCCAGCAGATCAAGGCGCGCAAAGAGTGGGGCTGGCGGGGCTGACCGAGTCCGCGCGATCGCAACCCGGATGAGGGCTGGAAGCGGTGGCTGATCTCTAACCAAATCAGTAGGGAAACAACAGAGGACTCGATGCTTACAACATTCATGAAGTGGATCGCGAGTGCTGCCCTGCTCGGTGGTCTTTTGCTGCCAGTGTTCCTGGGAAACCACGCGGTGGGATACCATGCGGGGCTGCAAATCCTGGTCGCGGCGGGGGCTGCCGTAGTCATGTTCCAGGCCGCCGCAATGGGCGAATACCGCTGGGTGATCGCCTTTGGCGTGGTGGCGTGCCTGTTCAACCCCATCGTGCCGATCGGATTCTCCGCCGCGCCGACCATGGTCTTGAACACGATCACGCTTCTTCTGTTCGGACTTTCCTTGAAGCTGCTCAAGACGCCCCCACGGCTTTCCATCGCGTCCATCACCGATCGGATGCCAGGCAGCGAGTCGTTATGAGGCTGGGCAAACGGCAAAGTCCCGACTCGATCTTCTTCGACCATGCTTGAACGTCAATGTCCGCAGTGCGGCGGGGAGTTGGTGCTCGCGGTGCGCCCAAGTCGCCCGCAGGGCGTGCCCGGTGGCCCGGTGTCGGAGATGAGCCTGTCTTCGTGGAGATGTAGTACTTGCGGCAGTGCTTTTAGTGCGGAACAAGTTCGGGAAGGCAAGCGCAAACGGTCGAAACCACTCAAATCCGCATGACAATCCATTTTGTGGCAATAGGCTTGCCGCGCTGGTCGGCGCGATGGAGTTTGTAAGTGCAGTGAGACTGTAGAAAGAAGGTCGAAATGGTTGAGTCACCAGAAAAAAGCGCAGACGTCCAGAAACAAGGCGAACCACAGCTTGCCGCCGTCAGCGAGACCGTCAACCCGCCGGTCGCTCATACGGCTGGTACCGCGACCGCGGCTGGCGTAGGTTCCTCCATGATGGACGCGACACCCAAGAGACATGCTTCCGCGGAGCGCTCCCCCGACAGCCGCGCTGTGCATCGACGCGCTAACGCAATGAAGGCGCGCGCCGGGCACAGACGCAACATAAGACGGTCCAATACGAACGGTTAGATCCGCAGCCTCGAGTCGAAGAGTTCTTCGCGTGCGTTAGGGTATGGAACTCAGGTGCACGGTGATTCCGGCGGCAGCGGAGCGGCGAGCCGCGTCGAGGATCTCCGTGACGATGATGTTCGTTTCCAGCGAGCTCAGTCCGTCGGGCTTGGCGCCTTGCCGGATGACAGCGCGCAATTCGGAAATGGAATCGTCGTAGGGAGCGGGGATCGGCTGAGCCACGAGCTGTTTCTCATCGCCGTCACTGCGCACGCGCACATCGTCCCTGCGGACCGTCATGACCGTGCCGGTCTGCCCGTAGACCTCCATGTCCTTGCGATCGAAAGGCCAATTCCAGGACGCTTGGATGATGGCCTGCGCCTTGGGATAAGTCAGGACGATGGTCGCCTCATCATCCACGTGCGGATACACATCGGGCTTGATCTGCTGGGTCAGGGCGGTGACCGTGTCCGGCCGGCGGCCGTCCATGAGCCAGGTTGACAGGTCCGCGCCGTAGCAACCGAAGTCGAAGAGCGCGCCACCACCGTTGAGCTTCGGATCGGTGAGCCAGGAAAGAAATTCTGGTCCCACTCCGATTTCCTTGGGGCCGCGATGGCCATCGTGCACCACGACTTTGCGCACCGCACCCATCGAGTGGTCGTGCACCCGGTCATAGGCGGCATGATTGCTGCGGTACCAGGTGGTTTCATAGTTCACCAAAACCTGAATCTTGCCTTCGCGTGCCGCTTTCTCAATGGCGTGGGCGTCGTCGAGGCTGACCGCCAGCGGCTTTTCCATCATGACGTGCACACCGTGGCGGGCGCAGATTTCAACCACCTGGCGATGATCGTAGGTATTGGTATAGGCGAGCACCGCGTCGGGGTGGGTTTTCTGGATCGCTTCCTCCAGATCGGAGTAGAGGAGTTTCTGCTCCAGTCCGAAACGCGCTGCGTATTCGGCCGCCAGCTGCTGGCTCGGCTCGGCAATGGCCACGATCTGAAGGTCGGGACGGTGCTGATAGTGCTGCAGGAACCCGGATGCATGGCCGTGCACCAGCCCCGCGACCACGACCCGCAGGGGAGCACCGCTTTCCGTGGCTGCATTTTGCGAAGGAGCAAAGGGAACCAGCGAGAGACCGACGAATAGTAGTCCAACGAGAATAGGCATGGGATTCCGCTCGCCTTTTTGCAGGAATATTTGATACTTATCGAGTTAACTCCTCGCGCAAGCGTTTGGAAAGCTCTTCGACTCGCGCGAGCTTGGCCGATGAGCCGGTGGCGCAAGGTCGATTTGTTCCTGATGTCGCCTTTCTCTCTCCCTATCCCGGGTACCACACCCTGCGCGGATCGGCCTCGCTGCGCTGATACGTCCAGGCTTCTTCGACCAGCCGTTTCAGATCATAGCGTGGCCTCCAACCGAGCAGAAATTTCGCTTTGGTATTGTCGAGCCAGGTGGACCGATACGGAGTCTTGATTTCGACCGCGGGAATTCCTCGCGTTTGGCGCAGATAGTCGGCCACCTGCTGATAGTCGACCGGTTCGTCCATGCAAATGTTGAACGTTTGCTGGCGCGCCTGGGGGTGATCCAGCGCCCGAAGAATGCCTTCGACCAGATCGCTGACGTGCACGAAATTCCGCTTGACCGGCTTCCCGGTGGGGTCGAGCATCAGCGGCACTGCGCCACTCGTCAGATGCTCATCGGCGTTCTTCGCGCCCACCAGGTCACGCCAACGCGGACCTCCAAAGACCTCTTCTCCAAAGGAGAGTGAGTATTTGAAATCGTCCTTCTCCATGATCCACGGCGCTCGCAGACAGCAGCCTGACAGGTCGTACTGCGTGAAAAACTGCTCCAGCATGACCTCCTCCAGAACCTTCGACAACGCATAGCAGCCGGGATAGGCACTGTGCCTCTGTTGCTCCGTGATCGGTACGGGATGAGGATAGAAAAAGTGGCCGAGCGCGGCATCTCCGCCTATCAGGACAACCTGCTGGAAAGACGGACTGATGCGGCACTCCTCCAGGAGCCAGAACAGGCCCTTGACCGTGACATCCACCACATCGTCGGGAGTTTCCTTGCACGTGGCGCAATGCAGAACGTGGGTGATGCCTTGCACGGCCGGGTGCACGACCGCCCGATCAGAAATGTTCCCTTGAACGATCTCCAGCCGAGCCTGGGGCTCCGGAAGCCGGTTGTGACACAGCGCCCGGATGCTCACATCCTGATTGTCATTGGACTGCAGCACGCGACGGATGAAATGGCTGCCGACCTTGCCCGTGGCGCCGGTGACCAGGATGTGTTTCATGGCGCGGCCATTTTACGCTGGTTTCCAGGTCCGTCCTGCGCTGCTAGCCGTTGCTTCTTCTTTTCTTGACGAGATGCGCGCGTCTGTTTTCGTCGCGCCGCGGACTTTCGATGGCGAGGTGCACTTTCTGCAGCGCGTCCGCCGTGCTGATTCCGCGGCGCAGGCGGGGTGGGGACCCGGCCCTGAACCAGGCGGCTTGTGACACCCCGTGAGGAATCGTCGGCTCGCTTCCGGCGGGGAAGCCGCGAGCGGCTCTCGTCCGGCTCACGCGGGAGCGTACTTCGAGTTTGAAGAGGAACGGACGCCGTTGCTCTTCAAGCCATCCTTAGTAATTGCTCATCAACGGTTATGCTATTTCCGAACGCCCAAGGGCGTGGCGGGCGTACGCCACTGCTGGGGTGAGACCGTTCGTGGCGCGGCGGCGGCGCAGCCGTCCGTGCTTATGGATCCAGTATTGGCAAACGTATTCGATCCGCGGAAACCCAACGGAACCTGGTCAAGTCCAACGGCAGCATCGTTGATCGTGTTGCGAGAAACTGTGCCGCCATGGCAATTCAGCTCAATCCCGGCAGACGCAGCGAGCGTGATATGGTTCGACTGAACGACCGCGCCGTCCGCATTCAGGAAGACTCCATAGCCCGAGTTCGATACATCGTTGGACTGGACCGTACCACCCGTTAGCAGCAAAACCCCAAACGTCGTGTTGGTCACGGTGTTAGACGAGACGCGGGTTCCGGGAGCCGCGTCAAAGATGCCCGCTAGCGCGTCGCTCACGTTGTTTTCCGTGATGGCGCCGTTGACGCTGTTCGCGACAATACCGGTGGGCCCAGAGCGCATGGAAACGAAATTGTCTTTGACGATGGCGGTGAGAGTTGGCGTCGAGCCGCTGCCAGCGAAAATGCCGGCGCCGTCGACGTCATGGATACTGCTGTGCTCTATGGTTACCAGCTGGTTCGAGCTGTCGCCATTCTCCGCCCAAATCCCGACACCACAGCCCTCGTCTGTCTGACCGCTGGCCCGGACCCGGTTGACGTCGCCGGATGAGCTGGAGGCGTAGAAGATTCCCGCGAGCCAGATGCTCGAGGTACCACATCCCTGGTCGCCCCCTGTGCCATCCACAACGATATTGGTGATGTTGACCGGACCCGCATTCTGGACGAGCACCTGAGCGGCCACGGGTTCAGTAAAGATACTGGTCAGGTTTGTGGTCAGGCCGACGATGGGCACGGCAATCACGATCTGGTCCTGGTTGTCGTTCGCGATGCCTTCGAGGGTTAATGGCTGTGAGATGGTGATCTGCTCCGGATAGACGCCCGGACACACTTCAATGGTCGAACCGGGCGGCACGCTGCTGACAGCATCGGAGATCGTGGAGAAGCTGGTGAGTCTAGGCTTGCAAGTTCCCACCGCAAAATTACCGGCCATGGCTGAATACGATGCAAGAAGCGGCACCAGTGCAAAAAACAACACTCTGAGCCGAACCATAGTAACTCCTCCTAAATTGACGGGAAACAATCAGGTGAGACCAGCGGAAACACCGGGAAAACCTCGAGTCACGGGCGGGTCGGAAGTTTTTGGAGAGAACTCTCGGCCTGGGGGAAGTTAGCGTTTGCTGAATGGCGCTACACACGATCACAACA
>DASQPN010000038.1:0-15463 GCA_035643915.1 Terriglobales bacterium
GAGTCCTCGACGTGGCCGGTCATGCAGTCCAGCGCCGCCAGACCGTAGATCACGTAATCGGCCTTGGGAGTCTGCTTGTGGAGCTTGTCCAGATGCTCGCGCGCCTGCACGTAGTCGCCCACATTCATGAGGGAGACAGCGTAGTCGAAATGCTCTTCCGGACTCTTGAACTGGTTCGTCACCTTGTCCAGGTGCTGGTTGCAGGTGCTCAAATGGACCGCGGCTCGGTCGGCGAGTTCCTTGCTGGCCCCTCCGATCAGCTTTTGCAGGTGCGTCTTGGCTTTGTCAAACTTGTGTTCCTGCATGGCACGTAGGCCGGTCTCGTAGTTCTGCATAGCCTGCGCGACCCGGGGATCGTCTGCTATGGACTTCTTGGCGGTAGGTTTCTGAGCCATCTGTAAAACTCTTCCTGTTGGTTTGCTTGCTGTGTGTTTCGTAAACTACTCCTTATGGCCGCACCTGATAGGAGACAAGTTCAACCATTTTACTAGGTCGATGGAACACCTGCCTGCGGCGTGGACGAAAGCCCTCTGAGGATTCTCTCGGCTGGCTGCGGAAACATTGCTTTTACGCTACGGTCCGAGCAGGTTTATACGCGTCTTAAAAGGATGCGTCAATCAAGCCCTGCGGTGGTCCCCGCCCTTGCCGCCGGGGACCCAGCTCAGTCCATCGAAGCGGCCGCTTCTAGGTTGACCTGCTTCCACTCGCCCTTGACGATGCCTTGGCGAATCTGGGCAGCGGTCTTGCCCTTCTTGGTCTGCGAGTAGGAGTAGTACAGCTCCTTCAGGCAAACATCGCACTGTGCTCCGTGAGTTCCTTCGAAGCAGCTGCGCAGGCTGTTGTGGCCCATGCCCCGGTCGCAGTAGCAGTAACAGGGCTGCTGGTGCAGGACATTTGGAATCTGGGCCGCCAGTTCGTAGGCGTGGGTCTGGTATGCGAACTGCGCGTTTTCAGCCCAAAGGCTCTCCTTGGGCAGGATGGGTGGAAGCTTCTTTCCCTTGGCGGGAGGCCCGGCGTTGTAGGCAGGTACGCCTTGATCCTCCTGGGATGCGGCCCACTGTGCCGACAGGGCGAGCGTCACCGGAAACAGGAATGCCAAGATCAATGCACGCTTTAACATAGGGAAGGTTCCTCGTTGCCTTATTGTAACCTGAGGCGCCGGTCGAACGCAGCCGGAGTGGGTATCCTGTGGTACACCCCGTCGATTGAGTCCCGGGCCAGAACATGGATTAGGCAGACAATGCCTTAAATCCTCTGCTCCTTCCGTATAGAATGACTGACGCCATGCAAGCGGTGGGCAACCCGCGAGTCCAACCCAACGGACGGCAGCCGGTCGGGAAGCCGCCGCGCTCCGCACCCGTGCTGGCGGTATGGCTGCGGGACCTCATCATCTCCCTGGCGATCTCCGCATTCATCATCATTTTCCTCTATCAGCCCGTGAAGGTCGAAGGCACCAGCATGATGCCCTCGCTTGACGACCAGGAACGAATCTTCGTTAATAAGTTCGTTTACCACTGGGAACCGATCGAACGCGGCGACATCGTGGTATTCCGGTATCCCCGGGATCCTTCGAAGAGCTACATCAAGCGAGTCATCGGCATCCCCGGGGACCAGATCCGGATCGACTCCGGCCAGGTCTACGTGAACGGGGAGCCGGTCGTTGAGGACTACGTTCCGCCCGCTTACACCGATGAACGCTCCTATTCTGAGATCGTGGTGCCGCCGCACAGCTACTTCATGCTCGGAGACCACCGCAGCATGTCGAACGACAGCCGCGATTTCGGCCCGGTGAAAGAAGGCTACATTTTCGGCAAGGCTGTCTTCGGCTATTGGCCGGTGGATAAGCTGGGGCGGCTGCGGTAACGCGCTATTCCGCCGGTTCTCCTGGGAAGGCGGCTGGTGGGTTTCGCCTCTCGCTTTGCTTCTCAGAAATCCATAAGCACGGCGAAGATGGCGGCGATCCCGACCGAATCGAACACTATTTCTGAAATGCAATTCCGTGAAGCTTCTGCCGCGCCTCGTAGGAGGCATGCACCGGGTACATCAAGGAGAAATTCAAAATAGCAGAGCGCCAACGTGGCAGCTCATTTTGTCGGCATGCCTTGCGGGCCCTCTCTACCACTGCCATGATGTCGCCGGCTGAGTAAAGCCGGGAGCAGGTAGATCGAAGGACGGGTGTGTTTCCTTCCCTGCTTGGCTGGTCCAGCAGATCCGCTCTTCCAGGATTGGAACTTGCCTGCTACTATCTATAAAATCCACACCCGGGAGCAGGAATGCAGGCTATCCTTGCCCTCGAAGATGGGCGCATCTTCCGAGGCAGAGGCTACGGCGCCAGAGGCGAATGCTACGGGGAAGTAGTTTTCAATACTTCCATCACCGGTTACCAGGAAATTTTCACCGACCCTTCCTACTCGGGCCAGATTGTGGTCCTGACCAACCCCGAAATCGGAAATTACGGGACGAATCCAGAAGACAATGAAGCCACGCATCCCTACATCGAGGGACTGATCGTGCGCGAGTTCTCGAAAGTAAGTTCGAACTGGCGCTCGCAGCAGGTGGCCGACGAGTATCTGGAGCAGTTCAAGATTCCGGTCCTGGCCGAGATCGACACGCGCGCCCTGGTGCGCCACCTGCGCGACCACGGCGTGATGCGCGGGGTGGTCTCCACGATTGAGGCCGATCCGGAAAAACTGGTCGCGAAAGCCCGGTCGATCCCCAAGATGGACGGCACCGACCTGGCCAAGGTGGTGTCGACGACCCGGCCTTACGTCTGGGAAGTGGGCGAGCGGTCGCACGAGCCGGTGGCGGTGGTCGGAGTAAAAGACGAACCAGCGCGCTTCCACGTCGTGGCCTATGACTACGGAATCAAGCAAAACATCCTGCGCAAGCTGCGCGGCGAGGCCTGCAAGGTGACGGTAGTCCCGGCCCAGACCCCCGCGGAAGATGTGCTGGCCCTGAAGCCGAACGGTGTGTTCCTGTCGAACGGCCCGGGCGACCCCGAGCCGTGCACCTACGCGGTCGACAACATCCGCCGCCTGATGGGACGCCAGCCCATCTTCGGGATCTGCCTTGGGCATCAACTGGCCGGGATCGCTTTGGGCGGCAAGACCTACAAACTGAAATTCGGGCACCACGGCGGGAACCACCCGGTGAAGCAAATGGGCACGGGCAAGATCGAGATCACCGCCCATAACCACAACTTCGCCGTGGATCCGGATTCGCTTCCGCAGAGCGAGGTCGAGCTGACCCATATCGATCTGAATGACAACACGCTGGAGGGGTTGCGCCACCGGAACCTTCCGCTGTTCAGCGTGCAATACCATCCGGAGGCCGCACCCGGGCCCCATGACTCGCACTACCTGTTCAAGGATTTTGTGAAGATGATGGAGGAGTGGAAGGGGTGAACGCCTTGGCCGCGGCATCGATCGTGATCGCACTGCGGGAAGCCCCGTGGATGCGAGGGCGGAGGATTTGCCCTCCAAAAGCGGGGTGACGATGGTTGTAGAGGTTGAGGGCTTTGGTCAGGACTTCTCCGACTACACCCGCGATTGCTTGGACCGCGGAGGTGTTTTGTCGGGATTGGATGAGGGGTTTCGCGCTGGGTGGGGATGGGGGTTTCAGAGATCAGACCGTTCGGTAGCGGGGATATTAAGTCCGACAGCCAGTTCTTCGATACCAGTACGGGACGACAGACAGGTGGCCCGCCCGGGAGATGCAGATAGCGTTGCCGAGGCGATGCGGCTGAGGAGGTATCGGAAGCTGAACGAGGTTCCGTTTTTTGCGATGCTTGGAGACAAGCGCGGGCCGAAATGGGTGCAGCCCGGGAAATCCGCGATCGACATCGGAAAGCCAACGACCAACGACTGATTCTTCATGCCAAGAAGAAACGACATTTCGAAGATCTTGATCCTCGGTTCCGGGCCCATCGTCATCGGCCAATCCGCGGAGTTTGACTACTCCGGCACGCAGGCCTGCAAGGCGCTCACCTCCGAGGGCTACGAAGTCGTGCTGGCCAACTCGAACCCGGCGACCATCATGACCGACCCCGAGGTCGCCGACCGCACCTATATCGAACCGCTCACCGGCGAATATTTGGAAGAAATCATCCGCATCGAGCGAGAGCTGTCGCCGGGCGCCGGATTCGCCGTTTTGCCCACGGTTGGCGGACAGACCGCTCTCAACCTGGCCGTCGAACTTTCCGATGGCGGCGTGCTCGACAAATACAACGCCCAGTTGATCGGCGCAAATATCGCGGCCATCAAAAAGGCCGAAGACCGACTGTTCTTCAAGGATGCGATGCAAAAGATCGGGCTCGACGTGCCGAAGTCAGCCCTGGTGAACAATCTGAAAGATGGCCTGGAGTTCGCCGGCAAGATCGGCTTCCCGGTAATTATCCGCCCGTCGTTCACGCTGGGCGGCACCGGCGGCGGCATCGCATTCAACCGCGAAGAGTTGATGGAAGTGCTGGCCCGCGGCCTGGATCTCTCACCCGTGCACGAGGCCTTGATCGAAGAGTCGGTGCTCGGCTGGAAAGAGTACGAGCTGGAGGTAATGCGCGACCTGAAGGACAATGTCATCATCATCTGCTCGATCGAGAACTTCGATCCCATGGGCGTGCACACCGGCGACTCGATCACTGTGGCTCCCGCGCAGACCCTCACCGACCGTGAATATCAAGCGATGCGCGACGCCTCGATCGCGGTCATCCGTGAAATCGGCGTAGAAACCGGCGGATCTAACATCCAATTCGGAGTCAATCCCGAGACTGGCCGCATGGTGGTGATCGAGATGAACCCGCGCGTCTCGCGGTCGTCAGCGCTCGCGTCGAAGGCTACCGGGTTCCCCATCGCGAAGATCGCCGCCAAGCTGGCCGTCGGCTATACGCTCGATGAGATTCCCAACGACATCACGCGCAAAACGCCTGCATCGTTTGAGCCCACGCTCGACTACGTGGTCGTCAAGATTCCGAAGTGGCAATTCGAAAAATTCCCCGGCGCTGACGAAAGTCTTGGCCCGCAGATGAAATCCGTCGGCGAAGTCATGGCCATCGGCCGCACCTTCAAAGAGGCGCTGCTGAAGGGCGTGCGCGCGCTCGACACCGGCCGGAAAGTCGGCTCCGAGAAAATCGAGCCGAAGATTCTCACCCAGCGCCTGGTCACTCCACACCCCGAGCGCCTGACCTATGTGCGCTATGCGATCCGCCAGGGATACACCGTCAAGCAGCTCGCCAAAGTGACGTCCATCGACCCATGGTTCCTCTACCAGCTCAAAGAAATCAACGACATGCAGCTCGAACTGGAGAAGCACCCCATGGACTCGATTCCCACCGAGGTGCTACGCGATGCCAAGCGCATGGGCTTCTCCGACGGGCGGTTGGCCGCGGTCTGGCGTCTGAACGATAAGGGCGCCCAGGAGAAGGTCCGCCACCTGCGCAAAAAGCATGGTGTCATGCCGGTCTACAAGCGCGTGGACACGTGCGCAGCCGAGTTCGAGAGCTACACGCCATACCTGTACTCGACGTACGAGGAAGAAGATGAGGCGGCGCCCACCCCGAAAAAGAAAGTCATCATCCTGGGCAGCGGACCGAACCGCATTGGGCAGGGAATCGAGTTCGACTACTGCTGCTGCCACGCCTCGTTCGCGCTCCACGAAGACGGGTACGAGACCGTGATGATCAATTGCAACCCGGAGACCGTTTCGACCGATTACGACACCAGTGACCGCCTGTACTTCGAGCCGCTGACGCTGGAAGACGTATTCGCCGTGTATGAGCACGAAGCATCGGGCGGAGCGCCCGTGGGAGTGATCGTGCAGTTCGGCGGGCAAACGCCTCTGAACCTGGCGCTGCCCCTGAAAGCCGCGGGCGTGCCGATCATCGGTACCTCGCCCGAGTCAATCGACCTAGCCGAAGACCGGAAGCGCTTCGGCAAGCTGCTCGACGAACTCCAGATTCCCCAGTCTCCCGGCGCCATGGCCACTTCGCTCGAAGAAGCTGTCGAGGGTGCGAAGCGCGTGGGCTACCCCGTGCTGGTGCGGCCTTCCTACGTGCTAGGCGGACGCGCCATGGTGATCGCCTACGATGAGGACACCGTCATCCGCTACATGAAAGAGGCGGTCGAATATTCGCAGGACCGTCCCGTGCTGATCGACCACTTCCTGGAAGACGCGATCGAGGTCGACGTGGACGCGCTCTCCGACGGCGAAGACGTCGTGATCGCAGGCATCATGCAGCACATCGAGGAGGCGGGCATCCACTCCGGCGACTCGTCCTGCGTGCTGCCGGCAGTCGACATCCCCGAGCCTCTGCTGCAGCGCATGCGGGAATACACTTTCAAGCTGGCGCGTGCTTTAAAAGTGATTGGCCTCATGAACATTCAGTTTGCGATCCCGCGTACCCCCAACGGCGGATCGAAGGGGAATGACGCCGAGGGCGGGAAGGTGTATGTCCTCGAAGTCAATCCGCGAGCTTCCCGCACTGTGCCTTACGTCTCGAAAGCCACGGGGGTGCCGCTGGCCAAGATCGCGTCGCGCCTCATGACTGGGCGCAAGCTGCGCGAGTTCCTCTCCGAAAACATCGAGCACGGCACCGATCTCGATACCGGCCGCTGCTACTACGTGAAGTCGCCCGTGTTCCCGTGGAACAAGTTCCCGGGAGTCGACACCGTGTTGGGTCCGGAAATGCGTTCCACAGGCGAAGTGATGGGCGTCGCCGACAACTTCGGTGAAGCTTTTGCCAAGGCACAGATTTCCGCGGGACAAAAGTTGCCGACCCAGGGCTCGATCTTCATCAGCGTGACCGACCACGACAAGGCGCATGTGGCCGACGTCGCGCGGCGCTTTGTAGATATGGGTTTCAAACTGGTGGCCACGGCCGGCACGGCCGACGTCCTCGAGAACGCCGGCCTGAGCGTTGATCGTGTCTACAAAGTGAAGGAAGGCCGTCCCAACGTGGTCGACCTGATCAAGGGTGAGCGAATCCACCTGATCATCAACACGCCTCACGGCGCCGAGCCATGGTTCGATGAGAAGGCGATCCGGCGCGCCGCCGTGACCGCCCGCATTACCACCATCACCACGCTCTCTGCGGCGCGCGCCGCGGCTGAGGGCATCGCGGCACTCCAGCGTGGAGAAGTGCGCGTTCAGGCGCTGCAGCATCTGCATGCGGAGCGAGCGGCGAACAAGGGATAGGCTGTCGGCGAGAGGAAATCATGCAGTTTTGACTGATTCGCACCTGTGTTTCCTGCGGGCACCAAAGCCATCCTTTGCAAATGCCCAGTCGCCACCACGGTTTTCTGTTCAACGCCCCATCCTGAAATTCTGACGTCATGGAGGTGCGGTCCAAAGAATGCCCGGCCATGAAGTGGAGCTTTTGGATCGATGAGTGATCGATTCGCACTACCGATCTTGGAGCCAAGGTGCATCTCTCCCTTGTTTCAGGCTGGGGCCCGCGACCGGAAAGTGAATAGACAACTTCACGCGACCGGCTGCTGACCGTACCCAAAACCGTTCGTCTGTCAGGCCCGACCGCATGAAGTGCCCGCAACTTCCGGCGACAAACTTATGTTTTGCGGCACGATTGGCGAACCCGGACGAGCGGTGCGGTTCTGCACTCGATAGGAAGAGAACCCGCTACGCGGGGCGATCCGGGAACCCATGCATGAAATATTGCCCAAGGTGACGGCGTGTCCTCAATGAGCCCTCGCATTCTCGCGTTTCTCGTGGTGAGCCTGCCCGTTCTGGTCGGTGCAGTCATTTTCGGTCCGTTTGCGTTTGACATCCTGCTGCACCGCCGTCCTCCGTCTCGCTTCCTGATTCCCTCCGGATACGTAGGCTGGGTGCGGATCGAATATCGGGTTCCGAACGCGCCCCTGCTGCCCCGCGAAGGAAAATACCAGCTGGTTCACCTCGACCAGGATGGAACGCTGAAGACCTCCTCTGACCTGCCCGGAGGCTGGGGGCACGACCAGTTCTTTTTTTTCTCGCAAAACACACGCAAACAACTCTCCAACAGCGGCTGGTGCAAGGGCGGCATGATCTGGGACGAGGCGACCGGCAAGGATGAGAAGTCTCCACTGTTTCTAAAATTCTTCGTCGGCAATGAGGACCAGTTTCGGCAGGAAACCGATCCAGGGGGGAAAACCTATAGCCCCTGCGGCTAGGGACCTGCGTGGGCCTTGGCAGTTGATCCGAACGGTGCAGGCCTGCGGACAAGCCCCTTCCCGTGGTATTCTTCCAGCCAATTCGCGGTGGGCAAAGCCGATCGAATGACGGCGCAAGCCCTCGTGAGCCGCAGGTTCGCATGGGTTCCATCGTCAACGCTCCCGACAACCCACAAATTCCGCTCCCCGCACCAGTCAAGAAGGTCTGGAATCCGAACATATATATTCCGGCCATCGTCATTGGGCTGGTGCTTCTGTGGTATTTCGGCCGCGGCTCGAAGGATGCGTACCGGGCTGCCGACGTGGGCGTGGCCCGCTTTCACGGCCAACTCAACCAGGGCGCATACGAGCAGATTTACGATGACGCGACCCCGGAGTTTCAAAGCCACGGGGCCAGGGCAGATACCCTAAGCTTTTTGCAAAAGGTGCATGCGACACTTGGGAACGAGCATCAGACCAAGATGACGGGGTTCTTTGTGAATCGCACCACCAGGGGAACACTTGTGGTGCTGACCCATTCGACTACGTTTGATCGAGGCACGGCGCAAGAGCAGTTCACGTGGCGGACGAGCGGCGCCGACGCAAAGTTGGTGGGGTATCGTATCAACTCCGACAAACTTCGGTAGTGTGTCTGGCGGGGCGGCCTCCTCGCTTGTTATTCTGATAGAGCAGTTGTTCCGAAACGAGGCTACCTAGCATGCTTCTTTCCGGTATCCATCCTCCCCTCACTACGCCGTTCTATCCCGACGGCAACATCTACTTCAAAAAGCTCGAAGCCAACGTGGAGCGTTATTCACGCACCCCGGTGGCGGGACTGGTCGTGCTGGGCTCGACCGGCGAGGCTATCCTGCTCTCCGACGAGGAGCGGCGCGCCGTGCTCAAGACCGCCTGTGAGGCCGCGGCCAACCACAAAGTGCTGGTGGCCGGGACCGGGATCGAGTCGGCCCGCGACACCCTGCTCCTGACCGAATACGCCGCCGAACTTGGCTATGACGTGGCCATGGTGCGCACGCCGCACTACTACAAGAGCCAGATGAAGCCCGCCAACATGCTGGCGTTCTATCGCACGGTAGCCGACCGCTCGCCCTTGCCGGTCATCATCTACAACTTCCCGCAAGCCACCGGCTACGACATCCCGGCGGAAATTGTGATTGAACTGGCGGATCATTCGAACATCATCGGGATCAAGGAATCGTGCGGCGACGTGGAGAAAGTCCGGAAGATGGTCGAGGGCACGCGACGCGTGAAGCGTAGCGCTGCCGTAACCGAGACATTCGACGCGGTTACCCCTCGCATGCTCAAGGCCACGGAAGCCGCCGGGCAGGGCGGGGAATTGGTTCCCGTGTCCGTTCTGGCAGGAGATTCGAAGCCCTCGTCCTCCGCGGCTACGGTTGTTGCCCGCGGCAAGACACGCCAGAGGGAAGTCGGCTTCCAGGTGCTGGTGGGCGCCGCCCACAAACTCGAGCCGTCGCTGCAGGCCGGCGCAGTGGGGGCCATCCTTGCCTTCGCGAATCCGGCGCCGACGGCCTGCTACGAGATCTACACTGCCTGGAAAGAAGGCGACATCGATCTCGCTCGCCTGAAACAGGAGCGCATCGCCAACGTGGCGGAACGAATCGGAGGTGGCTTGGGCATCCCGGGTCTGAAATACGCGATGGATCTCAACGGATACTATGGTGGCGCGGTGCGGTTGCCCCTTCTGCCGCTGACTGCCGATCTGAAGGCGGAAGTCGAGTGCCTGATGGCCGACATCCCGAACTAGCGGCCCGCGTCCGACCTTGAAGGACCGACGGCCGAAATTGCCGGCTGTCTCCGAGCAGATGAAAGCCTGGTCGGCGGCGCTGGCAGCCGAGGTCGAAACCTGGCCGGCTGTAACCACCCGCCCCATGTTCGGATTCAGTGCGCTGTACCGCCGCCAGCGCATCTTCGCCCTCCTGCCCCGCACTCGCGGCGTGGGGACGCCGAATTCCCTGGCGTTTAAGCTTTCAGCCCCCGGCCCGCACATGAGGGCGCGGCTCGGGAAGGAGCCAAGAATCCAGCCGGCCGTCCTGCAGAAGAGGCGCTGGTTTACTTTTGAACTCTCCTCCGACCGTGACCTGCGGGATGCCCTTGACTGGCTGAGCCGGGCCCACAAGGCGGCCGGCTGAAGGCCACTGCGGGAACGAGTCACGCCCACTTGCGACCCATGTCACTTTGCCCTATAATTCGAACGAACGTTCGATAAATCATGCCTCCTCCAGCGCAGCTCCGTTCTGCTTCTCGTCCACGGGCACGTCTGCGTACGCCCCATCCGGAGACCCGCTTTGACCGGCGCCTCTCCGAGATCCTGCTGCACGCCACTGACGTCTTCGACGAGAAGGGCTACGAGGGCGCATCCATGCGCGACTTGTCGCGCGCCAGTGGCATGTCTCTGGCGGGGCTCTACTACTACTTCGAGTCCAAGGAAAAGCTGCTTTACCTGATCCAACGCCACACGTTCACCACCATCCTGGAGCGGCTTCAACCCCGAATGGAGGCCGTTAGCGATCCCGAGGCTCGCATCCGGGCATTCGTTCTCAATCACCTCGAATACTTCCTCGCGAATCAGAAGGCCATGAAGGTGCTGTCTCACGAGGATGAGGTATTGAAGAACGGCCACGGCGCCGAAATTGGCGCCATCAAACGGGAATACGTCCGGATCTGCGTCGAATTGATGGAACAGCTCAAGCGGGCGAAGAGGCTGGACTTCACGAGCCGCACCGCGGCCCTGAGCCTGTTCGGCATGATGAACTGGATTTACACTTGGTACAAGCCGGGGGTGGATGGCGACGCGGAAGAACTCGCACGGGAAATGAGCGATATCTTTCTTCGCGGAGTTTGCAGCCCGCCGACCACGCCATCCAAGAAGAGACCGTGAACACGCACCGATTTGAGTTTCTGGGAAGCACGAGACGAAAAGGAGTCTGACATGGCTACCACAACCCAGCCGGCCACCGGCGAGACCACGAACAGGCTGATCAACTACCGCAAGGATACCGGCGTGGCCGTGATCGAGATGTTCGATCCCCCGGCCAACACCTATACCTACGAGATGAATCGCCAACTGGATGATGCGATCCTCCAAGCCCGCATGGACATCGACGTCTATGTGATTGTGCTGACCGGTTCGGGCGACAAGTTCTTCTCGGCGGGCGCGAACATCAAGATGCTGGCCAGCGTTGATCCGACCTTCAAGTACTACTTCTGCCTGCACGCCAACGAGACGCTGTTGCGCCTGGAGCACACGCCGAAGCTCGTGATCGCAGCCATCAATGGCCACTGTGTGGGCGGCGGGCTCGAAATCGCCATGGCAGCCGACCTCCGCATCGCGCGCAAGGACGCCGGCAAGATTGGCCTTCCTGAAGTGAATCTAGGTGTGTTGCCGGGAACAGGTGGCACGCAGCGTCTTTCGCGACTGGTCGGGAAGAGCCGGGCCATCGAGTTGATGGTGACCGGCAACACCTTCTCGTTTGAGGAGGCGAAGGAGTTGGGCATCCTCAACGACATCTACGAGCGCGACGGCTTTATGGACAACATCCTGGAATACGCGCGCCAGTTCTGCCCGCCTAACAAAGCCGCAAAAGCGGTCGGACGCATCAAGCGCGCCGTGCAAACCGGGTGGGAAATTCCGATGGAATCGGCGTTGGCGTTGGAGCGCGAAAACCAGCAGATTCTCTTCCAGAGCGACGACGCGAAGGAAGGACTGGCCGCCTACGTGGAGAAGCGCCCAGCGACGTTTACCGGGAAATAACTCAGGTGGGGAGGGCCGCCCTCGGCCGTCCCGCGGAGCAGCGCTCCGCAGAATGTACGCCACGGAGCCAGAGACCACGGAGAAGTACGGATTTCCCTCTGCGGCCCCTTTGTGTCCTCTATGGCTGAAAGGTTTTTCTATGCCAGGCAAAGTAGCCAAAATCGGCACCTTCAGCGAGTGGGTCGGCTTGTTCGACGAGTGGAGAAAGGAAATCGGCGTCGACCGTGACGAGATCGCCAGCTTCCACTTCGACACGCTTTACGGCGCGATCGAGACCGAGGAAATCCAGTTCGGCCACTTCAAGGGCCGCCGCAAGTGGGAGAACCTGCGCCAGGTGCCCACCCAGCAGATGCGCGACGCCCTCCTGAACATGATCGTCTACCAGGGCGACACCGAATTCGCCAGCGTCGAGCAGCAGCGCCACCTGTTCGAAACCGCCCCAACCGATTGGGACCGTCGCGCCCTCACCCGTGTAATGATCGAAGAAATGCGCCACGGTTGGCAGATGTGCGCGCTGCTGCTCGACCACTTCGGCTACTCGGGCAAGGTCGAGGCGCAGAAAATGCTGGAGCGGCGCGCTTTCGACAACCAGCGTCTGCTGGGCGCCTTCAACGTCGATGTTGACAACTGGATGGATTTCTTCACTTACACCGACTTCGTCGACCGCGATGGCAAGTTTCAGCTCCAGATGCTGAAGTACTCGGCGTTCGCGCCGCTGGGGCGTTCGATGTCGTACATGCTGCGCGAGGAAGCTTTCCACATGGGGACCGGCAATGACGGCCTGCGTCGCATCGTCGAGGCGGGCGTGATTCCCGCCTGGCTGATTCAGAAGTATCTGAATAAGTGGATTTCCTGCTCGTATGACCTTTTTGGCACAGATCACTCCTCGTCTGCTCACTGGGCGTACGTATGGGGCATCAAGGGCCGCTACGACGAGCCGCAGAATCGGCACGACGCCAAGCTCGACGAATTAAACGACTACAACCGTCATCTCTATCGCGATGAGGTGGCCGGGCTGATCGAACGTTTGAATAGCTTCCTGAAACCAGGCGAGAAGAACCTCTACGCGCCCGACCTTCGGTTCAACCGCGCGATCGGCCAGTTTGCCGACCAGAAATTCCACGCGCAGACCGGCGAACCGCTCAGCGACAAGGACTACCAGCAGCTCTTCGGCGAAGTCATGCCCACCGCAGAAGACAAGAGTGTGCTGCTCGAAATCATTGCCAATGAAAAGAAATGGATTGTCGAAAAGGAAGGCGCGCGCGATCCCTTCCAGACCATCGGCGAGCCGCGCAAATCGGCCATCAACCTCTAGGGTCTCTTTCCGGGCGGGCAAATTGCCCGCCCTTGCGGTATCCTTCCTCGGGTGGCCAGCACCTCGTCAAGCCGGGTCTCCTCGCACCTGCATCCTCCGGTGGCGCGCATTGCCCTGCACAATCCTCCCCTGAACATAATCGATATTCCGATGATGGAGCAGCTGGCGGCGGCGATCGCCGAGGCCGAAGCGCGCCCTGATGTCGCGGTGATCGCATTCGCCGGATCGGACAAGGTGTTCTCCGCGGGAGTCGACGTCGCCGCCCACACCTCCGACAATGTCCAGGAGATGCTCACAAAGTTACACGCCGTGTTCCGCGCGGTCGTCTCCTCGCGGAAGGTTTCAGTGGCGACCGTGCACGGGCACTGCCTGGGGGGAGGGGCTGAGCTGGCGATGGTGTGTGACATAGTGATTGCTTCCGAGTCGTCCACCTGGGGATTCCCGGAGATCTCGCTGGGATGCTTTCCCCCGGTCGCTGCCGCGGCTCTGTCCGCGCTCGCCGGGCAGAAGCACGCCGCCGAACTGATTCTGACCGGCCGCAAGTTCGACGGTCTCGAAGCTCGTTTTCTAGGTCTGGCAAACGCGGCGGTGCCGGATCATCAAGTAAAGGAGAAGGCCGACGAAGTGGTCGCCCGTCTGACAAAGCTGAGTCCCGTGGCGCTGGGCGTAACCAAAAAGGCGATCTACGCGTGGGACTCGATGCATTTCGACAAGGGCCTGGCGCGCGCCGAAAGAATCTACCTCGAGGAATTGATGCAGACGGAGGATGCCCGCGAGGGCGTTGCGGCATTTCTGGAGAAACGGGGACCGCAGTGGAAAGGGAAGTGACGCCACCGTCAAGAACGGGGCAGCCCGCGAGATAGGCGAGGGTGCTTAAAGCTCGAAGCTCAAAGCTCAGAGCTCAAAGCTCAGAGCTCGTAGCTGTCGTTCCAACGACGAACGGCCAACGACTGACTTGATCACCGACTGCCACATCCATATCTCCCCGATGGACATGTTCAAGCCGTCGGCGCTGGAGTTGATGCGAACCAGGCGCGACAATTTCGCGCAGATCGAAGAATATTGCCACTCGCCGAAGGCCTTTTTGAAGTACCTGGATTCTGCTGGCATCGACCGTGCCGTGCTGATCAACTACGTGGCGCCTGAGGTCATCGGGTTCACGGCCAGCGTGAACCAGTTCGTTGCCGAGTACGTCAAAGAAGACCCGAAGAGATTGATCCCGTGCGGAAGCCTGCATCCGCGCCACACGACCAATATCCTGGCCGACGTCGAGCAGTTGCTCCGGCTCAAGATCGGGATGATCAAGATTCATCCGCCACACCAGCTCTTGTTTCCCAACGATTACCTGAACGGGGTCACGGAACTTGAGATCATCTATCGCGCCGCCCAGGCCAACGGAATCCCGGTCATGTTTCACACGGGAACGTCGATTTTCCCCGGTGCGCGGAACAAGTACGGCGATCCGGTGTACCTCGACGATGTCGCGGTCGACTTTCCTAAGATGAAGATCCTGCTGGCGCACGGGGGACGGCCGCTCTGGATGGACATGGCGTTCTTCCTGGTGCGGCGCCATCCGAACGTGTACCTCGATATCAGCGGAATTCCGCCGAAAACTCTGCTGCAATACTTTCCTCGTCTGGAAGAGATCGCGCGTAAGACTCTGTTTGGGACGGACTGGCCCGGTCCTGGGGTGCCCGACATCAAGAAAAACCTCGAAGATTTCCGAGCGCTCCCGCTCAAGCGCGAGGTGCAGGAACAAATCCTGAGCCGCACGGCCTTGGAGATCTGGCCCGGGTGAGAGCCAAGCGATTTCGGCTGGAACATGCCGACAGTCGTCAGAGGTAGCGCCGGCATCTGGCCCCGGGGCGCGGTGGGCAAGGTGCTCGCCCCACAGCCGCCCGGATGCGGCGCTACCCGACCGACGTGCCCTGGAATGCTTACTGCTTTCCTGCAGCTTGGCCGCTATTTGCGCCCGTGAGCTCATCCGCCAGGCCATTCGCCCCGTAAATCGTTCGCAGCGCTTCCTGGATCCCGCGCGAGTCCACGTGCACCGCCCGGGCCAGCTTGTCGTCGTAAACGAAGTTCCAAGCCAGAGACTGGATGTTGCCGTCGAAGATGATGCCCACCACTTCGCCGTTCTTGTTGACCGTCGGGCTGCCGGAGTTGCCGCCAATAATGTCCGCGGTCGAAACGTAGTTCAGCGGGGTCGACAACTTGAGC
>DASQPN010000039.1:0-2973 GCA_035643915.1 Terriglobales bacterium
GTCGGCCAACCCGAAACTGGACCCGGCCGATTACTTCAGTATTTGCCCGTCACTCGTAGGCTGATCGCGGTCTGGGTGCAAAGAAGCTGCGCATATGCAACTGGGGCGCCTTGAGACATCAAAAATCTGGTAGGCCAGAGAGCACTGCTTTGATGTCAATGACCGGCGTGCCGTCGATGGCTTCAATGGGACCGATCCGCAACCGGTTTTTCGCAACCCTCCGCACTGTGACTCGATGAAGACCCAACGGATTTGGTCGGTCAGGTGATCGCGTGGAAAAGACCCCCGCCAACGGACGGCGTGGGTCCGAGCGTGGATGAACCTTCAGCACGTCGCGCTTGGCGCGGTGCAGCCACGTTACAACGATGACGTGATCGCCGGTCGACAATCCGTCAAGGGCCTGTGCTGCGAACGAATTCACTTCAAGCCAGGCGTCGGGAGCGCCCTCCGATCCTTGCTTAGGTGCTTGGCTGCGCGTCTTGAGGATGGATCGGATCACACCAACCGGGCGCAGCTGAAACGGCGTCTTTGCCGCCTTCGTCCGTGCTCCCATCCGCGATGGATCTGTCTTCCTGCTTGCCATCTGGAGACCCTCCTCTCGCTGGCGCCGTTCCACCAACCCAGCCAGTTCCCGCTGCTTAGTTTCAGCCGTTTCTGCAGACGTTGCCAGTCATGGAGAACCGCTAGATCGCACTCTCGTAACCGCGCGGGGTCTGCGACCACGTCGACTTTCACGATCTTCCCACGCGTGATCGTGAACTGGAGCACCCGGAAGAGCCGTCCACCTGGAGCAAAGACAAGTCCCACGCCTCCGTCGACGAGCGCCGGTTGCGCAAACCGGGCAAACTGTGAGAAAGCGACCGCCCCCTTCGCCCAGTTCCGCGACCCGCGGATCTCCCTCGGTGCGCCAGGACGTGCCCCATGCCTCGTCGACGCGCCGCGCTGGCGCTCACCGAGGCCGCCACCCGGCTCAGTGACCGGGCGGACCCGGTACCTGACGAGATCTGGGAGGACGCCGCCCGGCACTACGACGAGCAGGCTCTTGCGGCCCTAGTCACCGCCATTGCCACGATAAACGTCTGGAACCGTCTCAAGGTCGCCACCCGGCAGGTGGCCGGCGAATGGGCTAACTCGGCAGAAGCAAGGAAATGGATGGAAAGCGGCTCGGCATCCCGCTGAGCGGCACGGGCAGGGCGGTCATCGCGACGACACGCGCTGACCGCGCCGCCCGGCATTCCGGCAAACGCTCTCCTACGACGAAGTGTTTTCCCGAAAAACCAAATCCTGTGGTCGCCAACCGGAAGTAATCCGGGTAGGGCGAGTGCGCCTGCTGGAGCATCCACGTCACTTACTTCTTCAGCTCCGCCGTGAAGTTTGTAACCACCGTGACAGATTGGCTGACCTGCTGCGAAATCAGATTCAGAAGGATTTTCTTGCCGTCGGGTGAAATATCGTAGAAGCCCAACTGGTTGCTCGTCGAGTTTGAAGCGAGCGCCTGAGCAGCGCCGAATTGTAACCCTCCGTTGACTTCCTTCACCGGCACGGCAAAAACCGTGCGGCTGGCCTGGTTGAAGTAGTACAGCTGCTTACCATCCCGGCTCCATTGCGATTGATATCCCCCATTTGTCGAAACCTGCCACTTGCCCTGCCCGCCGCGGAAGGCCACTACATACACTTCCCGATTGCCAGATTCTTGCGACGTATAGACAAGCCAATGGCCGTCCGGTGAAAGATGTCCTTCGGCGCTAAACGAGTTCGCGGTGCGCGGCGCCACCAACCACGGCTTGCGCTCTCCCTCAAGCGGCACGGCCCAGATCTCCCAGTTGATAGCCGACGGGCCGCGCGAATAGAGCAAGTACTTGCCATCCCGCGACCAATCGGTGGCCACGGCCACCTGGTCATCGCTAAGCAAGAGTTCTTCCGCGCCACTTCCGTCGGAGGGTTTGCGGTAGAGCTTCGTGTGGATATTGCTCTCGACAGACGTGTAGACGATCCACTTGCCGTCGGATGACCAGACGGGGGAGTCGTTCTCAACGGGTCCAAATGTAAGCCTCGTTTGGACGCCGCGGGCCACATCGAACACCCAGATGTCGTGCGCGCCGGCGCCGTTGTCAATCTCGAGAGCGATGCGATCTCCTTGAGGGGATAGCTTTGCAGTTTGCAGGTTGGCCAGCTTGTCGACCACGGTCGCGATCTGCTTTCCATTGCGATCCACCCAAACCAGTTGCTCATCGCCTGTCCCGCCGTTGCCGAACACCAGTAGCCCGTTGTTGGAGGCGGAGGCGTCCATGTGCCAGGTACTGGCGTCCTCCATCACTCCGCTGGCCAGCCGCTGTACCTCTCCCCTAAGCGTTCCCGAGGCGGGCTCGAATGGTCGTGCCATCAACTGGCCGCCACGTATGAACAAGAGAAATCCGCCGCCGTAAACAGCGTTTGATTGAGACTGAAAAAGTGGACGATTTTCGCGGCCGTCCACCGATGCGTAGTACACGGCATCGCTTGCGGGATCACGGCTGTTGACGACCAAATAGAGGAAATGCCTCCCATCGGGAAGGAAGAAAGGCCAGCGATGCGAAGTGAGGTGCGCCGGGTCGATCTTGGTGACAGGAACTGGAGTTCCTCCGCCGGCACTGACGCGCTGAATGGCCGCTACCGCCTCGGGAGCGAACAGGATCATTCCGCCCGGTCCCCACGCGCCTCCCCGGCCGAAAGGGGCGTCGCAAACCGCGAATGCAGAGCCGCCACTGAGATCAGTCGTCTTCAACTTGCCCCCAGCGAAGAAGCCGAGCGACCGGCTGTCGGGCGACCAGAACGGAAAGGTTGCACCCTCGGTACCGGGAAGCAGATGCGCTTCCGGCGCGTTCATAGGACGAACCCAAACTGTGTTCTTGCCGTCCGGACCGGTGGCTACAAAGGCCATCCATCCACCGTCTGGCGACAATACGGGCGGTCCGGCGAAATCGCCGGTCAAAC
>DASQPN010000040.1:0-10034 GCA_035643915.1 Terriglobales bacterium
GTTGAATGCCGAAAGCAGGGTCCGGCATGTTGAAGTACACGTAAATCTCTTCCAGCATCGCCGCATGTTCGTGTGGCGGCCAACTTGTCCAGTTGCCGGGTTCCGAGTCCGTAAACCCGGCGATCAGTCTCCCGGCCTCAATGTTTTCGGCGAGCAGCATGTTCAAATGACGGGTGCATCCGGATCCGCCGGTACTGAATTTTAAGCCAGGATCCTTCGAAACTTCCGAAAAGCGCACAACTTGCAAGGGGTAGTGGTTGGTGACGTCGGTGGAGAACTCGGCGAAATCCACGCTCGCTTTCGCCATAATTTCTACGGAAGCGTCCCTCGGGATGTAGATCGCGTCGTATGGTCCCAGCTGGGCTTCATGGGCGCCCACCCGCACAGTAGCTTGTCCCGATAGGCAGATCAGTCCGGTTTCGCGGTCTTCGGTAGCAAATGATTCGGCGGGGGTTGTGGCGTTCAAGATGATCCGCCCGTAAGCAAGATGGCGAACCGCGCTGTTGCGGGGGGTGACGGAGATGTGCCGTCCAGTCGGGCGTTGGTGTGGCGGAAAACCATTTGGTCCCTTGCGACTTCCACTTCGCTTGCCATTCGAGATCCCGTTCTTCAGGCCCGGGCGACCGTCCCTTGCTCGCCGCCAGGGCGATTTCGCCCGCGCTCCTGGCGCAACGTTACGGTTTCCGGAAACCCGGCCCGCTGTGATTCCCGCTGCCTCGCGAGTCGGAAACCGTATCGCCGGGCATCGTCCTAGGAGGTTCTAAGGACGTCGGATCGCCGCACACACGTCCGCCTGCGATCCGGCGCAGGAGTTGCGACCACCGCCATCGCAGAATAGGAATCGCTCCGCCGATGTGTCAAACCATAAAAATTGAAAATGAATTTCAGCAAGACTCAACAGGAACCCTCCCAAACCGGTGGTTTTTATCTTGAATTTGCACTTGGCGATTGCTATACCGCAGTACGACGGCAAATGACAACCATCCTTCCTTCTAAGCGCAGGGCCTCTGGCGGGAGTTTCGTGGGATGACCCGATCCGCCCGCTCGGTCGCGTCTCCACGGGTCGTCAGCATTGACGATCTGCGCCCTTTGGCCCGCCGCCGCGTACCGAAAGTGGTTTTCGATTACATCGATGGCGGGGCCGAAGGCGAGGTCACCCTTCGGGAAAACCGCCGTGCATTTGACGAGGTCACCTTCCGCCCGCGCCCAGCTGCGGTTGTGCCCCAGTGCGATCTGCGCACGCGAGTGTTGGGCTCGGAGTTGTCCCTCCCCGCGCTGTTGGCGCCGGTGGGGTACCTCCGCGTGATGAACCCTGCGGGTGAAGTCGCTGCCGCACGGGCAGCGGGTGCCGCGGGTACGATATTTGTTCTCTCCACCGTATCGGGGCATCGCCTGGAAGATGTGAAGGCAGCCTCGCGTGGCCCGGTTTGGTATCAGCTCTATCTGATGGGAGGCCGGGAAGCAACCCAGGCTGCCGTTCAACGAGCTCGCCTTGCAGGTTTTACTGCCCTGGTCGTCACTATCGACACCCCGATCGCGGGGATGCGCGAGCGCGACTTCCGGAACGGCATGAAGGAGCTGCTGGGTGGCGATACTCTGTCGAAGATTCCGTTCTTGCCGCAGTTGTTCGCGCGACCAAGATGGCTGGCTGCATTCTTGCTCGATGGCGGCCTTCCCAAGTTACCGAATATTGTCATCCCCGGCCGCGGTCCGATGCAGTTGAAAGAGGTTCCCAACGTGATCGCGCGCCAGGCCTTCTCCTGGGAAGACTTGCGCTGGATCCGCGACGATTGGGAGGGCCCGATTGTGATCAAGGGCGTCCTGACCGGAGACGATGCCCGCCGCGCGGTCGACGAAGGCGCGGCAGCCGTTATCGTGTCGAACCATGGCGGACGGCAGCTGGATGGCGTTTCCGCCTCCTTGCGAGCGTTGCCCGAAATCGTGGCGGCCGTGAACGGACGGGCCGAAGTGCTGATGGACAGCGGCATTCGCCGGGGTACCGACATCATCAAGGCGCTTTGCTTGGGAGCCCGCGCAGTTCTCTGCGGGCGCGCATGCGCCTATGGATTGGCGGCTGCCGGTGAGGCCGGTGTGGCACGTGCTTTTGAAATCTTGCGGGCTGATATGGAGCGCGCCCTCAAGCTCCTGGGGTGCGGATCCGTGGCCGCTCTCGATCGCTCGTACGTGGACGCGTCCTGGCTACCCGATTGATTTGCGGACCTTGGACGATGAAGCCAGCAGTACTGCAAACAAATTCCTGTAGTCGAGATCTATGGAGGGTGCGATGAGAATCTCTCGATGTGCGCTGAGTGCGGTTCTGCTTGCCCTAGTTGCTGTTGCAACCGGGACGATTGCAATGGCACAAACCTCGAGCGGGGCGTCATCCCCGCAAGTGGCACCAACGCCACCCATGGGCTGGAACAGCTGGAACAAGTTTGCATGCAACGTAAGCGAACCATTGATCCGCGAAACCGCGGATGCGATGATCAGCACTGGCATGCATGCAGCTGGCTACCAGTACGTGAACATCGACGACTGCTGGCAGGTCAGCCGTGACGCGCAAGGAAATATTGTCGCGGATCCAGTCAAATTTCCTTCCGGGATCAGGGCGCTCGCGGATTATGTCCACAGCAAAGGATTGAAACTCGGGGTCTACACCGATGCCGGCAGGCTGACCTGCGAGAAGCGTCCCGGCAGCCTCGATCATGAATTCCAGGATGCGAAGACCTATGCCTCATGGGGGGTGGACTACGTCAAGATTGATTGGTGCCACGCCGAAGGTCTCGATCCGGAAGTGCAATACGCGAAATTTCGCGAGGCGTTGTCCCAGGCAGGACGACCCATCGTATTTAGCATTTGCAATTGGGGAGTCAAGGCGCCCTGGACATGGGGGCCTTCGACCGGCAATCTCTGGCGGACCACCGGAGACATCAACGACACCTACGACCGCATGTCGGTGATCGGGTTCTCCCAGAACGGCCTGGAGAAGTTTGCCGGTCCTGGGCACTGGAACGATCCGGACATGCTTGAGGTCGGCAATGGCGGCATGAAGCGCGACGAGTACCGCACCCACATGGCGCTGTGGGCCTTGCTGGCGGCTCCTTTGCTCGCTGGCAACGACCTGCGAAGCATGACAGCCGAAACCAAAGATATGCTCACCAACGCGGAAGTCATTGCTGTAGATCAAGACCCAAAAGGCATGCAAGGGCACCGCGTGTGGGACGAAGGCCCCCTGGAAATTTGGGTCAAGCCCCTCGCGAACGGAAGCCGTGCGGTGGGTCTGTTCAATCGCGGTGAATCAAGCCTCAAAATCACGCTCGATTTCAAAATGCTGGGCGGAGCAGGCTCTCTCAAGTTGCGCGATCTTTGGGAACACAAGGATCTCGGCGAGATTGAGAACTCCTACACGGCAGACGTGCCCAAACACGGCGTGGTGTTGCTGACGGCGTCCAAATGATTTCGAACCGGATCGCAGTCGCGCACTCAAAATCTCCTTCAGGAGCCCGCGCCCGGCCCTACTGCCACGACGAAATACGTGGCCGGGCTGGTGCCGATATTCTTGATTCCATGCTCCTCGTTCGAGTGCACAAATCCCACCGAACCGGGACCCAGAAGGTGGCTCGCGCCCTTGATGGTGAGCTCGACCGTCCCCTCCCGGATAAGCCACATCTCAGAGTGGAGGTGATGGTGTGCCCCGTGCGGCGCGCCGCCGGGAGGCAGTGTGGTCTCGTGCAATTCCAACGACTCGCCGGTCGCAAGCTTTCCCTTAAGAACCGGCCGGATCTCGGCATTGTTCGAGACATGGGTCGGCAGCTTATCGAACGGAAAGGTGGCCGATGGCAGCGAGCTGTCTTCTGCGGCGAGAGCCTCTAGACCAGCCGCCATGGGAAAAAGCGCCGCGAGCAGGCAACATGTTTCACGCCGGGTTATGGACATATGCGCCTCGTATGGAAAAGGTCTTGGCGGAGCGTGTCCGAGTTCGCCCACATCAGCCAGCACCTCGAGCGTTTGGCACACGCACCGCGTGCCAGATTACCGCACTAACCAGCCACGATGCACGGATCCGACTCTTTTAGGGTTGCTGAACCAACCTTTTAGAAATTCTAGTTTGACATTCCTTCATTAGTGGGTCATTTTCCCTCGCCGGGTACTCATTGCTCCGGGTTGCTCCGGGTACAGCCTGGCGCTGATCGCGCGAGACTCAAGACTTCAGAGCCTGCGCGGAGGGAAGCACCCATGAAGAACCTCGTTGTGATTGGGGTTTTGGTCGTTCTGGCCTTTCCACGGTTGTCCCACGCGCAGGGTTTGGGCAGCATCGTCGGCACCGTTACCGATCCCTCCGGGGCCGCAATTCCGTCGGCCAAAATCACCGTGACGCAGTCAGGGACAAGCTTCTCGCGCGTGGCCATTTCTAACGCAGATGGATCGTATGTGATCTCATCCCTCAGCCCGGCCGACTATTTCTTGAGCGCGGAGGCCAAGGGATTCAGTCTTGCGAAGCAGAGTATGACCCTGCTTGCCGATCAATCGCTCACTGTGAACGTGAAGATGCAGCTGGGCATGGCGAATCAGGTGGTCGAGGTGGCGGTCGACAACGTGCAAGTGGATACGTCAACGTCCACGCTTAGCCAGGTAATCGAGCAGCAGCGTATCGCCGAGCTGCCCCTGAATGGCCGCAACGCGGCGACCCTGACGCTGCTGGTTGCCGGTGCGGTCAACTCCCCCAACGGAGGCGCTGACCAGGGAGCGACCAAGACTTTCCCGGGAGCGGTAACTTTTTCAGCCAACGGCGCGCGGCAGAACACGATCAGCTATCAGCTCGACGGCGGGAACTACGTGGATGAGTACACCAACGTGAATCAGCCGTTTCCCTTCCCCGACGCGCTGCAGGAATTCAGCGTCCAGACGAGCAACTACAGTGCGGAATACGGGGAAAATGCCGGCGGCGTGGTCAACGTGATCACCAAGTCCGGCGCCAACAGCTTCCACGGCGACGCATTTGAGTTCGTGCGCAATCCCACCTTCAACGCGCAGAACTACTTTGTCACTCCGACGACCCCGGACCGGGTGAAACGCAATCAATATGGGGGTACCATTGGCGGCCCTATTCTCCGCAACAAGACTTTCTTCTTTGCCGGATATCAGCGCACGGCATTTCGCAATCTCCTGCTCGGAAGCTCGAAGGTCGTGGGTCAGTCTGATATCAGCAGTTTTCTGAGTGCAGGGCCGTTTGGAACCCCCGGGATCATTGATCCTGCCGTGGCGACGATGATCGGAGTTATCCCCGGCTGCAATGTCGTCGGATGTGGCCCCGCTTTCAACGCAAACGCCGGACAGCCTGATCCCAACGCCAAGTTCGAACTCGCCGGCGCCATCCCAGCCGGATCCAACCCAACCCTTCCGTTCTCGAAGCCCGACACCGAGAACTTCGATTCGGCGATCGGCCGGTTGGACCATTCGATTGGGCCGAAAGACAAGCTCACAGCTCGTTACGAATTCGACCGGTTTGGGAAGGCAGCAGTGTTCAATCCCCTTTTGCTCATTGCCTACACGGATGCCACGTTCTCCATCATCGCCCAAAATGCCCTGATCCACGAAACCCATCTCTTTTCCCCCCGCCTCGTCAACGATTCTCGGTTCGGTTACTCGCGCGAGGTATCGCACCGGGGACCTTCTCCTAGCGCCGCCAACGTGACCGCTTTCGGCACGAGTCTGCCGTTTGAACCCACTCCCAGCGCGATCCAGGGAGTTGGGGTGAAGGGCGGATTCACCTTCGGAGACAATCCCGCCGCTTTCTTCACACGGAACAATTTCACCTGGAGTGACGACGTAGGCTGGGAAAAAGGGAAACACGACATTCACTTCGGCGGGACGATCGAGCGCAGCCGGGTCGATCTCAACAACCAGTTCAATCAGCCTGGAATTTTTGGTTTCGGTACGCAGGACAACTACCGGTTCGGCGGGACGACGTTCGCCACCTATCAGCTTTTTCTGGCTGGCATCCTGTCTGACGGCAGCGGGGCCGGCAACGGCTACGCTGTGCAACAGGGAGCGGGCGAGTTTAAGCACAACCGCAACACCTTCTCCGGTGTGTATATCCAGGACAACTATCGTGTGGCTCGCCGCCTGACTTTGAATCTTGGGGTGCGCTATGAACCGGCCCTCGCCTGGCGGGATGTGGGGGATCGTTGGTCCCAGGTCAACCTAGCCGCGATGGCAGCCAACACTATCTCCAAGGTGTATCCGAACGCACCTCCCGGCGTCTTCTTTTCTACAGTGAATGGGATTAGCGACCCGGGGATGCCGAGAAATGCTCTGAATGCCAATCTGAAAGGCTTCGCCCCGCGAGTTGGATTTGCCTACGACGTTTTTGGGGATGGGAGAACCAGTGTGCGCGGAGGATTCGGCATTTTTTACGACTCGCGTGTGATGGGCATGCTCAGCAACCGCTTCGTGGACGAATGGCCCTTCAGCCCGCAGTTCATACTTTCGACTAGCAGCAATAGCGCTCCGACCGCAGCTTCTACTGCCGGTTCCTTCAGCGATCCGCTCTGTACGCAGGCTGCGACCCAGGCGGCCCTGAATTGTAGCGGGGCACAAGCCGCTTCCTATCCAACTTTCCCGAGTCCTTTCCCCGCTCCGACCAGTTTCGCCTACTCCCCGGCGTTCAATGAGATCGCCCTGACCTACGACCCGAGCGGCAGGTACAAAGTGCCCACAACATATGAATGGAACCTGACCGTCGAGCGTCAACTGCCGTCGAACGTGGTTGCGCGCATGGCCTATGTCGGCTCGCGAAGCATCCACATCCTGGAAACTCAGGACTACAATGCGGGCGCGCCGAACAACATCGGCAAGGCCAGCCCCGGCGTGGCCAACTTGCTCGTGAAGGCCGCCAGCGGCGGGAAGTTCAACAGCAACACGTTTTCAACCGTACAGGCGAATATCACCGACATCAGCGCGATCTACCATTCCCTGCAGACGTCGGTCGAGAAGCGCATGTCTCACGGCTTCACGGTTCTGGCCAACTACACCTACTCGAAGAGCCTGGACGATCTCCCGTTCGGCGAAGCAGTGTCGGGCTTTGACAGCGGCTACTCGGCGCTGCCCTTGAGCGACCCGAACCGCCATCGCTTCGACTACGGACCATCTGGGTTTGATCACACCCACGTATTCAGCGGGTCCTATGTATGGCAAACACCGAGCTTGAAGTCCTCCGGATCATTCCTCCGCCACGTGCTTGGTGACTATGAACTCAGTGGGATCATCTCAGCCTTGAGCGGTCGTCCGATCACTGTGCTGCAAGGAACGGAAATCTCCGGCACGGGAATCGGCAACGACCGAGGAACACTGATTGCCGGCGGCGACCCCTACAGCAGCGCTTCGTGCGCTGGCGTCACCGCCAAGTGCGTGAGTTGGCTCAACCCGGCTGCGTTTCAACCCACCAAAGTTCCGGATCCGGCGAACCCGGCGAATACAATGAACAACCCCGCCATTTTTGGCACCTTCGGCAATATCGGCAAAAACACCTACCGTTTGCCCCGGACCTCGGGTTGGGACGTGCAGCTCTCCAAGTACATCTCGTTCACCGAACGTTGGAAGCTGCAACTCCGGGCCGAGTATTTCAACGTCCTGAATCACCCCAACTTCGCGCCCGAGAGCACAAGCTGCAATGGCCCATGCGCGACTGACCAAATCAGTTCCTTCGACAAGCTGAACGGCAACTCCGCCTTCGGCACCTTCAGAGCGGGACAGGGAGCGGATCCCCGTATCGCTCAGTTTGCCTTGAAAGTCATCTTTTAGGGACCATCTGGGCCTCTTGACTTCACTCCTATACCGCAGGGGACCTTTGTCCGAACCGCTACCCCTCCCAAGCCAGGTTCCTTCCGGATATAGCGGAGCGCAGTGCCGGACATCACCCTGCCTTTTCATCCGTCCGCACCAGCTGGAAAATCAAGACAGAACGACAACACTGGGGGAAAGTGATCATGTACGAAGAGAATGCGGGGAGAAGAAACTTCTTGAAAGTGACCGGCGCGGGCATTGCGGGCACCGCGATGGGCGCAACATTGCTCCCCGCTGCGGCCGACTCGCCGGCAACGGTACAAAGCGAATATGACGTGAGAGCGTTTGGGGCCACCGGGGATGGCAAGACACTCGACACACCCGCCATCCATCAAGCGATCGAGGCGGCGGCCGCCGCCGGGGGCGGAACCGTGCGCTTCCCTGCCGGCACGTACCTCTGTTATTCAATCCACCTCAAGAGCAATCTTGTTCTCTACCTCGGTCCGGGGGCAACCATCGTGGCGGCCGACTCCCCAGCCGACGGCAAGGGTGGAGGCTACGATCCGCCCGAGCCCAACGCCTGGGACAAATATCAGGACTTCGGCCATAGCCACTGGCAGAACAGCCTTATCTGGGGCGAGGAGATCGAGAACGTATCCATCCTGGGGCCGGGCCTCATTTGGGGCAAAGGCTTGAGCAGAGGCGCCCGGGACGCTGCTCTGGTCGCTGGCGTGGGCAACAAATCCATCAGCCTGAAAAATTGTCGTAATGTCCTGCTGCGCGACTTCTCCATCCTTCACGGCGGCCACTTTGCCATTCTCGCCACTGGCGTGGACAACCTCACCCTCGACAACCTCAAGATCGACACGAACCGCGACGGCATGGACATCGATTGCTGCCGCAATGTGCGCGTCTCGAATTGCAGCGTCAATTCGCCGTGGGACGATGCGATTTGCCTGAAGAGTTGCTACGGACTTGGCTTTGCGCGGTCAACCGACCATGTCACCATCACGAATTGTTACGTCACCGGCGGCTATCAGGAAGGCACGCTGCTCGACGCAACTTTCAAGCGCATCGGTCCCGACGACAAAGCTCCGCGCAACGGGCGGATCAAGCTGGGCACCGAATCCAATGGCGGCTTCCGCAACATCACGATCTCCAACTGTGTGATCGATGATTGCCGGGGACTGGCTCTGGAGACAGTAGATGGCGCGCTGCTGGAAGACATCTCCATCAGCAACATCACCATGCGCGGCATTACGGATGTGCCGCTGTTCCTTCGCCTGGGCAGTCGAATGCGCGGTCCGGACGGAATTCCGGTCGGCAAGTTGCGGCGCGTGAATATCAGCGACATCGTGGTCTCACGCTGCGCTTCACGCCAGGCTTGCCTCATAACCGGCATCCCCGGTCATTTCGTTCAAGACGTAAGACTCAGCAACATGTTTATCCTTCACGAGGGGGGTGGCACCAGGGAAGATGCACAGATCCAACCCGCTGAACTCGAGAACGTCTATCCAGATCCCAACCGTTTCGGCTCCATGCCCGCCCACGGCTTCTACATTCGCCACGTAAAGGGCATCGAGATGCACGATATCGACGTCCGTTACGTGAAAGAAGACCTTCGGCCCGCGTTCGTCCTGGACGACGTCGCCGGTGCGAACTTCATTCACGTCAAGGCCCAGCATGCCGCCGACACACCGAGCTTTGTGCTCAAACGCGTGGAGGACTTTAGCCTGTACCTTAGCCAGCCTCTCCCTGATACGCATTTGGAAAAGGTGGAGCAAGGAACACTGTAACGACGTGGAGAGAACATCACGGTACCAGGGCCATCCCCTACGGCCTACCCGGAGGTATTCGAATCTGGACGTCGCCGCTTGTCGCCTCGCTCCCGATCGGAGGGTCGGGCGATCATTGACTGACGGGCCCCCGGCCGCCGGGTCTCAGTGACCGCGGCGTCCAGTCGTGCCGCGAGCGCGGTGAAGGCGGGTGTGGGGCCATTCCAGCGCAATTGGTCTACGTCGTCAAAGAGTGCGATATCGGTCCGGAGCGTCGCGAGCGTCCGGAACAACAGCGCGCGGTCCCGCTCGCGGCAGAGAGTGTCTGCGAGGGCACGCGCGTTTGCGACGTTTACGCGCCACTCGCGACAGTCCATCGGGATGGATTCAAGATGGACAAACTTGGCGAGAACGGCAGCCGACGACTTCGCACCCCAGCCTGGCAGCCCCGGGTAGCCATCGGCCGCGTCGCCC
>DASQPN010000041.1:0-21383 GCA_035643915.1 Terriglobales bacterium
GACCCGATGCGATCCTTCAACGGCGTGATGATCTTGCCGCGCGCCGTGTAGTCCTCCGGATTCGCGCTGAACACCATAGCCACATCGAGCGGCAGGCGGACGGGGTATCCCTTAATCTGGACGTCGCCCTCCTGCATGATGTTGAAGAGGCCCACCTGAATCTTTCCCGCAAGGTCCGGTAGTTCGTTGATGGCGAAGATCCCGCGATTCGCCCGCGGCAGAAGTCCGTAGTGCACAGTCAATTCGCTGCTTAGTTCATGACCACCGCGGGCGGCCTTGATGGGATCTATGTCGCCGATGAGGTCGGCTATGGTGACGTCCGGTGTAGCCAGCTTTTCAACGTAGCGTTCATCCGGGGTTAGGTAGGCGATCTGAGTCTGGTCGCCATGCTTGGCAACTTCGTCGCGGCAGCGGCGGCAGATGGGGGCGTATGGGCTGTCATGAATCTCGCAGCCGGCGACGTACGGCATCTGCGGATCGAGGAGGCTGGTCAGAGCCCTGAGGATGCGGCTCTTGGCCTGGCCGCGCAGTCCCAGCAGAATGAAATTATGCCGGGACAGGATCGCATTCACAATTTGTGGCACTACGGTGTCGTCGTAGCCGACGATCCCGGGGAACACGGGGCTGTTCTGGCGGAGTTTGGGTACCAGGTTCTCGCGCAGCTCATCCTTGACGCGCCGGTTCCGCAGCCGTTGTTCGGAAAAAGGACTCTGCCGCAACTCGCTCAGAGTGCGAGGAAGACTCATGACGGGAACCCCCGGAAAGACCAAATCTGCCATCAATTATACGCCCGGCCACATCGCAGGCCTGGGGCACACTCTTGCGGCTCCGGGCCAACTGCCGGTGCTTTGAAACACCGGCGGCGTTTCCTCGCAGCCGACCAATCGGGGATTAGTGTGCATGTCCGTTTCCACCCGCCTTTTGTCGAATCACGACTGCCCGACGCAGGCTGGGCAGGATCCCCTCGAAATAAGCGATGACGGTTTGGATTCGCTGGGCCTCCGAGCGGAGGCTGAGCATCTTCTGCTTGAAATCCAGATCCAGCGGCAACGAACCAGCCAGGTGGTAGGAGAGCAGCGAATCCTCATTTTCCGGGAGATCCTGCTCGGCGCTGGCCAGCGCCAGAATCTGCCGATGCAGCTCGACGGCATGGGCTACTTCTGCCTCGGTGGCCTTCCCGGGTTCATCCCTGACGTAGAGAATCTCGCCCCGCAGAAAGGCGCGTTCCTGATTGACTTCGAGAATCTCGAAACGTTCGCGACCCTGGGTGACGATGTCCATGCGGCCATCGTCGTAGGTTTTGGTGACGGCCAGGATCTCCGCCGTGCATCCAACATCCGCCAGATTCGTTTCCTGCGCACGGATCACCCCGAACAGCTTCTTCCGCTCCAGGCACTCCCCAATCATTTCCTTGTAGCGCGGCTCGAAGATATGCAGAGGCAGGGGCGCGCCCGGAAACAGCACCACGTCCAGGGGAAACAGGGGGAGCAGGGAAGCCACGGAACCTCCGAAGATCGGCCAGCGAAATCGGCTGGCTGTGCAGAGATTGTACAGCCGCGGCTTGACTTCCGATCGCCTGACAACTAAAAGCCAGACATGGAACTGACCGGCAAGGTTGCCGTGGTGACCGGTGCTTCGATGGGGATCGGCGAGGCCATCGCAAAAATCTTCGCGGATCACGGTGCCAGTGTCGTACTGGTCTCGCGAGACGTCGGCCGCGCAGAATCCGCTCGCGGACGAGTGGGCCAAGCCGAGCGCACACTTGCGCTCTCCTGCGATGTCCGCCATCGCGAAGAGCTTGACCGCGTCGTTAGCCTCACCCTGCACCAGTTTGGACGCATCGACATCTGGGTGAACAACGCTGGGCATGGGTTGATCGATTCGGTGGCCCAGATGGATATGGCCGCCTGCCGCGATCTGTTCGAGACCAATCTCATTGGCGCGATCTCGGCTATGCAGGCCGTGATTCCGGTGATGAAACAGCAAGTTTCGGGCACGATCATTAATATCTCAAGCGTTGCGGGCCACGTGCCTCTGCCCTACAGCGCAGCATACTCCGGAAGCAAATTCGCGATGAATGCCATGGGCAAAGCTGCTCGGATCGAGCTCAGAAAACGGAATATCAACGTGTTGACCATCTGTCCGGGGTATGTACGGACCGATTTCAGCGCCCATGCGGTGCGCGGGAGCGAACTCAAAAAAGTTCGGCCGTCGAATGTTCGGGGCATCACGGCGGAGCGGGTGGCCCGCGCGACGCTGGATGGTTACCGGAAGCAAAAGAGGGAGGTGATTGTTCCGTGGACGATGCATCCCGTGGTCAAGCTCTACCAGTTGTTTCCGGGAATCGTGGAACGAGCGATGCTGCGACTGGCGAAGCCGACAGAATAGAGCCAAGCACACAGGACGCGGAGGTTTGCGAGATTTCTGGCTGGAGAGCGGCTTGAGCCCTGGGAGTTCTCCCTTTGGGGCTAGCCCAGCTCCGCCAGCATTCCTTCCATTTCAGATTGGGCGTGACCGTTGCCGGTCCGCTTCGCAGATGCGATGCCATCGCCGAGCATTCTCTTCGCTTCGGCCACACGGTCGACTCGCGCCAGCGTTTGGGCTGCCATGAAATAGGCTGCCGTGTAATCCGGATGAGCGGAAAGAAGTTTGCCGAATTCTTCCAGCGCTCGCTCGACGTCGCCTGTGTTGGAATACTCCAGCGCGAGGCCATAGCGAGCGAAGGCGTCATTAGGATTTTGGGAGAGGATCTCAGTCAACATTGTGAGGCGGTCCATGGGCAGGTCTCAGTTCCCGGTTCTCAGTTCTCAGAAAATCAGATTACTACACGGGCGAAGCTGCATGACCTGACATCGAAGGAAGGCCCGTGCTCTGCGCGCGCTGGCAAGATCTGCCTCAGCCTGGGTACAATGTCGGGTCCAACCAATTCACGAACGAATTTGCAAGGAGCCCGAACCTTGGCGTGCCCCTTCTTCATGCCTACCCGGAGATCGGAAAGTGGTGCCTGGCTTCATCCGTCGCGATTGCCTTTGGGAGCCGGCTGGGAGGGACATTGCACCTCGCCGGGCTATGAAGGCACCGTCCCCGATGACAAACTGCTGCATGAGGGATGCAATCTGGGGTACGCGCGGGCATGTGCTCGATTGCCAGAACAGCGTGCCTGGGATGCAGTTCGATTTGCGGTTTCACGGGACGACGATTCCCGTATCTGTCTGTCGTACGTGTGCGAGAAAAATCATCTCCCTGGCGAAAACGGGCAACTGGAGTATGTGGTCAGGGATGACCAATGGGTGCAACCGCACAACGATTCTCGCATCCAGAGGATGGCACAGTGCTTTCTGGAATCCTGGCTTCAAAGAACGCGTCCTGCACTCTCCACCGACTCACAAAGCGAAAGCATCCATGAACGAAGCTGACTTGCTGGACCCTCGTGCAGTGCGGGAATCGCAATCCGAGATGGCAGAATTCGTCCTGCCCAACGACGCCAACCCGCTCGGCGCGCTTCTCGGTGGACGCCTGATGCATTGGATCGATCTTGCAGGCGCCTTGGCGGCCCATCGGCACTCACGCACTTACGTGGTGACGGCATCGGTCGATCATATCGACTTCCTGGTACCGGTACACGTGGGATCATTGGTGATTCTTCGGTCTTCCGTGAATCGCGTCTTTCGCACCTCCATGGAGGTAGGTGTCAAGGTGTGGGTGGAGAACTATATCCAGGACAAACGCGAACACGTCGCTTCCGCGCACCTGACGTTCGTAGCGGTGGACGGTAAGGGAGGACGCGTCGCGGTGGCCCCAGTGGTTCCAGGAGGGGAGGAAGAATACCGCCGCTACGACGACGCAGGGCGCCGTCGCGAGAACTGGCGGGCAGAAAAGGAACGTCGGCACAGAAACACCCGCTAAGGTTCCCAATTGGTGTGACGTGGGTCACGTCCGGTCGGCAATTCCCGTCGGCCTAGTGCTCCTGTTGAGGAGCACAGCGAGAGAGCGAGTATGGATAGCGCACTCCTGGTTCATCGGCTGCATTTTGCGTTCACGGTCACCTTTCATTACCTCTTCCCACAACTCACCATGGGTCTTGCTCCCTTGATCGTTGTCTTAAAGACTCTCGCGCTGCGCCGCAACCACGAGATTTACAACCAGGCGGCGCGCTTCTGGGCTCGCATCTTTGGCATCAATTTCGTGCTGGGGGTGGTGACCGGACTTCCCATGGAGTTTCAGTTCGGCACCAACTGGTCGCATTTCTCAAGGTTCGCAGGAGGGGTGATTGGCCAGACCCTCGCCCTGGAAGGCATGTTCGCATTTTTCCTGGAATCCGCCTTCCTCGGGCTCTTCTTGTATGGCGAAACGCGGCTCAGTCCGAAGGGACACTGGCGGTCGGCCGTGGCCGTCTTCCTGGGCTCGTGGCTCTCTGGATTTTTCATTGTCGCCACCGATGCCTGGATGCAGCACCCCGTGGGCTACGTTCACTCCGGCGACGGTTCGGTGCAACTCAGCAGTTTCTGGCAGCTGCTATTGAATCCGTGGGCGTGGTGGCAGTATGCGCACACTATGAGCGGCGCGGCTGTCACCGGCGCGTTCGTCATGACGTCAGTGGGGGCCTTCTACCTGCTCTGGGGACAGTACCAGGAACACGGCAGGCTCTTCGTGCGCGTGGGGGTCGTGGCCGGCCTTATCTTCACGATCCTGCAATTGTTCCCGACCGGCGATGGACAAGGCAGATTGCTTGCCCGACATCAACCGGTGACGCTGGCGGCGATGGAGGCGTTGTTCGAAGGCGGACCGGGTGCTCCATTGGTTCTGATCGGCCAACCCGATGTGCCCGAACGGAAAATCGACAATCCAGTGCTTGTGCCGAAAATACTCAGCTTCCTCAGCTACCGGAGGTGGGAAGCAGAGGTGCGTGGGCTCGACTCGTTTCCGCTGGACACCTGGCCCGACAACATCCCGCTTCTGTACTACAGCTACCACATCATGGTGGGACTGGGGACGATCTTTATCGCCATCATGGTGGTCGCCGTGTTTCTGCTATGGCGCGGCAAGCTGTTCGACGCTCCCTGGATGCTGTGGATCCTCCTGCTAAGTCTGCCCTTTCCCTACATCGCCAACACCGTGGGATGGATGACCGCGGAGATCGGTCGTCAGCCGTGGCTGGTCTACGGCCTGATGCGCACCTCGGACGGATATTCGAAACGGGTCTCGGCCGGCAACGGGCTCTTTACGCTTCTTGGATTTATGGGGATGTACACCGTACTCGGCATGCTGTTCCTGTTCCTGGTCCGCCGTGAGATCGAAAACGGCCCGGTCGCGCAGCCCGAAGCAGGCCACTAGAGGTTCTCGATGGAAACAGCGTGGCTCATCATCGTTGCTGTAATGATCGCCGCCTACGTGGTGCTCGATGGATTCGACCTGGGCGCAGGCATCATCTATCTGATCGTCGGAAAATCCGGCGACGAGCGCCGCAAAGTGCTGCGCTCAATCGGCCCCGTCTGGGACGGGAACGAGGTCTGGCTCCTTGCGGCCGGCGGCACCTTGTTCTTTGCCTACCCCCAGCTCTATGCATCCGCCTTTAGCGGCTTCTACCTTCCGCTGATGATGGTGCTCTGGCTGCTCATGCTGCGCGGAATCGGCATTGAACTGCGCGCGCACATGAATAACCCGGTGTGGCGGGGTTTTTTCGATGTGGTGTTTTGCGGTTCGAGCGCGCTGCTCGCAATTTTTTTTGGAGCTGCCCTGGGTAATGTGATCCGGGGTGTACCGCTGGGCGCCGACGGTTACTTCTTCGAACCGCTGTGGACGAACTTTCAGCTGGGCCCCCATCCGGGAATTCTGGACTGGTACACCGTGATGGCCGGTGGGGTAGCGCTGGTGACGCTGACGGCGCATGGCGCCCTGTATGTGACCCTGAAGACGGATGGGGAACTGGGGCAGCGGGCGCGTCGGGTGGCCACTGCTCTATGGCCAGCGCAGCTTGCCCTGACGTTGGTCAGCCTGGTGGCGACGTGGTTCGTGCGCCCATCGATCATGGAGAACTATTTGGCCGACCCGATCGGATTTCTGATCCCCATCCTCGTTTTCGGCAGCCTGGTCCTGATGCTTGCGTGGACGCGAAAAGGGAAAGAGTTGCAGGCCTTTCTGGCTTCGTGTGTCTACCTCGCCGGGATGCTTGGGGGCGTGGTTTTCGCGCTTTACCCGGTCGTGCTCCCGGCCAGTACCGATCCGGCGTACAGCCTGACCATCTACAGCGCCGCAGCGGCTCATCACGGCCTGAGCGTGGGCCTGGTGTGGTGGACGCTCGGCATGATTCTCGCCCTGGGCTACTTCGTCTTCATTTACCGGATGTTCCGCGGCAAGGTACAGCTCGAGGGCGGGGGATACTGAGCTTGGAGCGTGCGGGACCTGATTTTTCCGGGCGCCGCTGATAGATTAGTCGGCGTGTCCCGTCTCAAAAACAAAATCGCACTCATTACTGGCGCCGGCACTGGCATCGGCCGAGCAATCGCCCTTGCATTTGCCCGCGAGGGCGCGAAACTCGCGCTGGTCGGCCGACGCAAGAGCCTGCTCGAAGCCGTCTCGAAAGAGGCTGGATGCACGCCCCTGGTGTTGGCCGGAGACCTATCCCAGCAGCGCGACATTGACCGCATCCTCACCGAGACTACTGCTCAGCTTGGCGGACTCAATGTGCTGGTGAACAACGCCGGCATTCTCCACATCGGTACAGTCGAGCAAATTACCGAGGAGCAGTGGGACGAGACATTCCGTATCAACGTCCGCGGTCTGTGGCTGCTTTCGCGCTCGGTGCTGCCCCTTTTACGCAAATCGGGCGGAGGTTCCATCATCAATGTCGCCTCTGTACTGGGCATCAACGGGGCGCGCAACCGGGCGTCGTATGCGCCCTCGAAGGGGGCAGTGGTCTTGCTGACGAAATGCATGGCCATTGATCACGGACACGAAAACATTCGAGTCAACGCGATTTGCCCGTCGTTCGTGGAAACGGATCTGACCGCGGAAGTCATCCGGAAAGCCCCGGATCCGGAGGCGGTGCGCCGCGAGCGCATCTCGGTCCATCCCCTCGGCCGCCTCGGCCAGCCCGAAGACCTGACCGGTCTCGCCGTTTACCTTGCCGGGGACGAGTCGTCATGGGTCACCGGCGCGGCACTGCCGGTCGATGGCGGGTACTTGGCGGTGTAGCGTCGCTAACTCCGAGCAGCGACCCGCCGTCACACCCCCCCGTAACGCTTGTATAATCAACGCTTCGGCCTTTTTTCCCGCCGATTTGGAGCGTGATCCCGTGAGCCACATGCATCAACCTGGTCAGCAACCCCCCGCACCGCAGCCATTGGCCGGAGTTGCCAACATCATCGCGGTTGGTTCCGGCAAGGGGGGAGTCGGGAAGACCACGCTCTCGGTCAACTTGGCGGTCGCGATGGCAAAGCTGGGATTTAAGGTCGGCCTGTTGGACGCGGACATCTACGGCCCCAACGTTCCCTTGATGCTGGGCACGAACGCGCAGCCCAAAGGGGTGAGCAACGAGCGGATCGAGCCGGTTCTCGCGTTTGGGCTGAAGGTCATCTCGGTGGGCTTTCTGAATCCGGGCGACAAGCCGATTATCTGGCGGGGTCCCATGCTGCATCAGATCATCCGCCAGTTCCTGAACGCAGTGGAATGGGGACAGCTCGACTACCTTGTCATCGATCTGCCGCCGGGCACCGGCGACGTTGCCTTGTCCCTCATCCAGACGGTGCCGCTTACGGGTGCGGTGGTCGTATCCACGCCATCGGATGTTTCCCTGCAGGACGGACGCAAGGCCATCGAGATGTTCCGGCAAATGAAGGTGGATCTGATCGGCATGGTGGAGAATATGAGCTACTTCGTGTGCCCGCACTGCAATCACGAAATTGACATTTTCTCGCGCGGTGGCGCGGAAAGAACCGCTCAAAAGTTCGGTGTGCCGTTTCTGGGCAGCATTCAGCTCGACCCAGAGCTTCGCAAGGCTGGCGATACTGGAAAACCGGCGGTTCTTGAAGGGGAAAACTCGCCGCACGCCAAGTCGCTGTATGACTTCACCCGCAAGGTGATCAGGCGGGTGGATGAGATCAGAGCTAGCGCGCCGGGGAGCGTGATTCAGATTCAATGAGAATGCCCAGCCGGAGTGCGTGCCCAAGGATTTCTACCGGGAGAAGCGTTCCAGCCTCCACTGTGGCTCCGGTTGCTTTTCCTCGATCACCAGCTTCGCGACCATCTCTCCCAGCGCAGGCCCGTGCTTGAATCCGTGTCCTGAGCCCCCTCCCACGAGCCACACATGGTCTGCCGCCGGATGCCGATCGATGATGAAGTGGCTGTCGGCAGTTTGCTCGTACTGGCAGACCCGTGCTTCCAGCAATGGCGCGTCTTTCATGCCGGGAAAGCGAAACGCCATGTACTCGCGGGCTAGCTGCAGCCGCTCCGCGCTCACCACCCGCTCGCCCGTCGTGGGGTCAAACTCTGGCCCGCGGGTATCGTCGGCGATCTTGAATCCTCGACCCTGGTTGCCGGGGATGCCGTACATGAACCGTCCACGATGATCGGCCCACACCGGCAAATGCTGGTCGTCGAAACGGGAATCGCCCGGCGGCGGGCCAAAGAAAAACACATCCTGTTTGGTGGACAGAATCCTGCTTCCGATGCTTTCGGGGAACAGCTTTCCCATCCAGGGCCCGCACGCAAAGACGTAGCGATCGGCTTTGAGGTCGGAGCCATCCGACAGCGCCAGAGTCTTCCACGGGCCCGACTCAAACGCGCCTCCGACCACGGCGGTCTGCCGGTACACGCCACCCTCGGCTACAAAACCTTCAACCACCCCCCGACAGGCCACTCGTGCCCTCAGGAAGCCGCTTTCTGGTTCGAAGACACCCCACTCGACCCCCTCGAAATTGATCTGCGGGCAGCGCTTCGCCAACTCGCGCCCCGACAGACGCTCATGTGGAATCTGGGCTTCCTTCAGCATGTCGAGGGAACCGCGTTCCCAAGCATCGCTCCCGCCAGCCGCCATCCAGAGCACGCCAATGCGACGCAGGAACTGCAATTTCCATTTCCGCTCGTTCTCACTCCATAACGTTAGGGCGCGCGCGGCCATCCTGGTGTAGGGCTGGTCGGGACCATACGTGCCTCGAATCACCCGGGTTTCTCCGCCGGACGATGCACGCGAATTACCCGGGCCCCAGGCGTCGATCAGAGTCACACCCGCGCCGCGCCGCAACAGATAGAGAGCTGTCCACCCGCCGAATACTCCGGCGCCGACCACCGCTACCTGGAGCTTTCGCTTCATGAGGTGTTTCGCGCTCACCCAACTGTCCTGCGTGAGCCGGCCGTCAGCATACCGCAAACGCTTCCATCTAAAACAGGAACGGGCATACCGGAAGCACTCCCGGGAGGTGAGTGCCAAGGCTTGACAATAGTTCGCTCAAGTTCCTAGAATCGAATTGGGAGTCGTTCTAGAATCCTAATCTAAGTTTATGCATCTAAAGTCTTTAATGGGACATTCCCGCGACGCCGTGTTTGCACTTTCGGTGTCCCGCTCGAGATGATACAAGGAAGATATGGTACCGACTGGGCCCATCGGTCATCGGGAACGCGAGATTCTAACCGCCATCGTGGAGACGTTCATCTCGACGGGTGAGCCGGTGGGTTCGCGTGCGCTGTCCCGTTCAAATCGGGAGGGCCTGAGTCCGGCTACGATTCGCAACGTCATGGCCGATCTGTCGGATGCGGGTTATCTCGATCAGCCGCACACCTCCGCGGGCCGAGTTCCCACTACGGAGGCCTACCGCTATTACGTCGAACAGATCAGCGGCGAGGCGCACTTGTCACGCGAGGACGAGCACATGATCCACGATTCGCTCACGGGCATCACCGACGTGCAGGAGTTCATGGAGCGGACCTCCCGCGTGCTCTCGCTGGTTTCAAAGAACGTGGGCGTAACCGTCGCTGTCTCCGGTCCCAAGAATGATCTGGAACACGTGTATTTCTCGCGCCTGAGCGACCAGAAGGTGTTGGTTGTGGTGGTAACCCGTTCGGGCCTGGTCCGGGACCGGGTGTTACGCCTCGACCTCTCGCAGGCCGACCTCGACGTCGCGGCGCGCTACATCAACGAGAACTTCCGCGGCTGGACCATGGATGACATGCGCGCCGAACTGCAGCACCGCATCGAGCAGGAGCGCAGCGAATATGATCGCGTGATGCAGTCGCTTGAGCAGCTTTACAAGCAGGGCGCCCTCGCGGCCGAGCCGGGCTCGGAAGCGGTCTTCGTCGAAGGCGCATCGAATCTGGTCGCCAATGAACAGGACCGCCAGCGCTTGCAGGAGATGCTGAAGACACTTGAGGAGAAGGGCAAGATCGTCCAGTTGTTGAGCGCCTACCTGGATACCAAGCAGGAAGCCGTGCGCGTGGTCATTGGTCTGGATGCGGCGCTGCCCTCGATGAGCAATTTCGTGCTGATTGGTGCGCCCGCGCGCGTGGGTAACGAAGTGATGGGATCGCTGGCCGTGATTGGGCCGACCCGCATTGACTATCAGCACACGATGACGGCCGTTTCCTACATCGCGCGTCTCTTCGACAAGATCCTTAACGAATCGGAATAGGTAGTTTTATGGCGAAGACAAACGGAAAATCGCAAGTGGATCCACAGGAACTTGACCTTGATCGCGAACTGCCCGCCTCCGACGAAGGAGACGAGGGCGGCAAGCCGTCGGTGGCTGAGGGGGCGCCGCCTACGGGTGAATCAGAATTGCAGAAACTCACAGCGGAACGTGACACACTGCTCGACCGCCTCGCCCGGCTCCAGGCGGAATTCGAGAACGCCCGAAAACGCGCCGCTCGCGAACAGCAGGAGTTCCGGGACTTCGCGACGGCCGATGCGATCAAAGCACTGCTGCCGGTCTTTGACAGCCTGGAACGCGCTCTGCAGGCCCCGGCCAGCCAGCTGAACGAGTTCCGTGGCGGCATCGAACTCATCTACAAACAGCTGCAGGATGCACTGGCCAAGCTCGCAGTTCGTCCCGTGGCGGCGAAGGGCGAAACCTTTGATCCTCACGTACACGAAGCGATTGAGATGGTCGAAACCACCGAGCTGCCCGATCAGCATGTGATCGATGAACTGCAACGCGGCTACAAGCTCAAAGATCGCCTGCTTCGCCCCGCCATGGTGAGGGTGGCGAAGAACTCCAAGCCCTAGTTGAAAGTTAGCGAGGTTCTTCACAGACAGGAGAGGGCCATTCTGACCAGTAACAGCAAGCGCGACTATTACGAGGTGCTGGGTGTTTCGCGTACCTGCCCGGAGCAGGAAATCAAGAGCGCCTATCGCAAGCTCGCCATGCAGCACCATCCGGACCGCAACCCGAACAATCCGGAGGCGGAAGAGAAGTTCAAGGAAGTCACCGAGGCCTACGCGGTCCTGATCGACGGTGAAAAACGCTCGGCGTATGACCGCTTCGGACACGCAGGCGTTGCCGGTGCGGCCGCTGGTGGAACTGGCGGGTTCGATCCCAGCGCTTTCCAGGACCTCAGCGACATCTTCGGCGAATTCTTCGGCTTTGGCGACATTTTAGGCGGCGCCGCCGGTGGCCGCCGTCGCACGCGTGCGCAGCGCGGTCCGGACTTGCGCGAGGATCTGACTCTCGAATTCGAGGAAGCGGTGTTCGGGACGGACGCCAAGGTGGTCGTCCGCCGCCACGAGGCCTGCGAAGATTGCTCCGGCTCGGGCGCCGCTCCGGGCAAGGCTCCGGTGACGTGCCGTTCGTGTCAGGGTCGAGGCCAGGTACGTTATCAGCAGGGATTCTTCTCCATGGCCCGAACCTGCCCGACTTGCCAGGGAGTGGGAAGTGTTATCACCGATCCATGCCCCAAGTGCAAAGGTGAGGGGCGAGCGTTGCGGCAGCGCACCGTGGAAGCGAAAGTTCCGGCCGGTGTGGAAGATGGAACACGCATTCGCTTCTCGGGATACGGAGAGGCCGGTGCCTTCGGCGGCCCTGCGGGCGACCTGTACGTGGTTCTGCATGTGAAGGAGCACGCATTTTTTGCGCGCGAAGGGAATGACCTGCATTGCGCGATCCCGATTTCTTTTGCGCAGGCTGCGCTGGGCACCCAAATTAGCGTGCCCACGCTGGAGGGTGAGCAAACCCTGAAGATCCCCGAAGGAACCCAGTCCGGCACAACCTTCCGCCTCAAGAACAAGGGCGTGCCGGTGCTGAACGGTCGGGGCAAGGGCGATCTGTTCGTCGAAGTGCGCGCCCAGACGCCCACCAAGCTCAACAAGCGCCAGCGCGAACTACTGCAGGAACTCGACGGCCTCACGCGCGTAGAGAATAAGCCCCAGCGCAGCTCGCTGGTGGAGAAAATGAAGGACATCTTTGGATAGACAGGCGGGGTAGCGCCGGTTGTCCAAGGCAGCGCCGGCAGCCGCCTGTCGAGGTGTCTCACCGACGGTGTGCCCATTTCCCAACTCATGACCCGCCGCCGCTGGATCGCCGACGAAATTTCTGGGAATCAAGCGGCGCTGGTTGGCGCGCACGCACAACATCTCGTGCGCGTCCTTCGTGCCCGCCTCGGGCAGGAATTCGACATCGCCACCGGGGCCGGCGTCCGTCGTGGCCGCATTACCAAAGTTACAGACGGGCGCGTCGAATTCGAACTGGGCGAAGATCTTGGGGCCATAGAGGTCCAAAACGTCACCCTCCTGCTCGCCATCTTCAAGTTTGACCGCATGGAGTGGGCGATCGAGAAGTGCACGGAACTGGGCGTCGCGCGCATCATCCCGGTCATCGCTCGTCGAACCGATGCCCACTTGGCCAGCTCCGCTCCCAGGCGGGTGGAGCGCTGGGAAAGGATCGCACGCCAGGCCTCCGAACAGTCCCGTCGCACCACGCCCCCGCAGGTGCAGCAACCTCTAAAACTCAAAGAAGCGGTGACCTTGACCGCTTCTACTCGAATCCTGCTGGCTGAGTCTGGACAGCAGCTCGCTCTCAAGGATGTGTTGCGGTCGCACGCTCCCGTTAACGATTTATTGCTTGCCGTTGGTCCCGAAGGCGGCTGGACGGAGGAGGAACTGGCCTTGTTTTCGCAGGCTGACTGGACCTCAGCCTCGCTGGGCAACACGGTCCTCCGAGCGGAAACCGCTGCCCTTGCAGCTACCGCCATCGCGCTTTCCGAGTTGTCCTGAAAAGGCGCGGATTCGCACAGGAACATTCGCACCCCCCCTCTGCTATGCTGCGATCGATGGCATCTACGAAGTCAGCTTCTCGCGCTGCCACAATTGTTCCGGATGAACGCCAGCGGGAGGCCACGGAACACGTCCGCGGGCCCATGCTGGTGCTCGCTGGCGCGGGAACGGGCAAGACGACGGTTCTAACTCGCCGCATTGCTCGGCTCATCCGGGAAGGTCAGGCGCGCCCCAGTGAAATCCTGGCTCTTACGTACACCGAAAATGCCGCACGGGAAATGCGCGATCGCGTGCAGGCCGAACTGCGCGGGTCCAGTGCCTCCGAGCTTCGTGCCACCACCTTTCATGCCTACGGCAATGAGCTGCTGAACACTAATGGTCAGGGGTTTGGTGTACTCGACGACAAGGACCTATGGATCTACCTCCGGAAGCGCCTTCCGGATCTCCACCTGAACTATTTCGTACGCGCTGCCAATGTCGCGCAGTTCCTCGACGATCTGCTCGACTTCATGCGGCGGTGCCACGACGAGCTGGTTGGGCCGGAGAAATACGCCGAGTACGTGCAGCGACTCGAGCGCGGCGAATTGCCCATCCCGCGAGTCACCAAGTCCCGGGACGCAGAGACCGTAACCGACCAGGAAGTTCTTGGACGCTGCCGGGAAATTGCTGCCGTGTTTACCACGGTCGAACGCATGCTGCACCACGAGAACCTGGGCACGTTCAGCCACATGATCACGCGCTCGTACGAACTTTTACGACAGGACTCGGAATTGCTGGCCCGTGAACAGAGGCGTGCGCGCTTCATCCTCGTTGACGAGTTCCAGGACGCGAACTTCGCCCAGGTCAAGATCCTTTCGGCCTTGGCCGGAGAAGAACGGAACATCTTCGCCGTGGGCGATCCCGACCAGGCCATCTACCGTTTTCGCGGCGCCTCGAGCGCGGCCTTCGGCTTGTTTCAACGGCATTTCAGCCCTGCGCGGATGGTTGTGCTCGAGAAAAACCAGCGTTCCACCACCCCTATTCTGCAGTGCGCGTTCGCTCTCATCGGGAGGAATCCGCCTGTCTTCACTGGCGTCGGCCCAGGATCAAGCAGCCCAGCTTCCGAATCCGTCTACCAGCGCTCTGCTCTCAAATCAGCACGCGAGGAGAGAGGGCTGCAGGAAGGGAAGCAGCTCGGCAGCGTTCCGGTCGAGATGGTTCCTCTCAGCGGCCGAGACTTCGAGGCGGCCGATATCGTCTCCGTGATCGAGGAGAAGCGCCGCCCGCCCGGCCGCTGGGGCGACTGCGCGGTGCTCTACCGGTCACATTTCCATCGCGACGAGATTGCCAGGGAACTGGGTGAAAAGGGAATCCCTTTCATCATCGAGAACATGGATGTGATGGATACCTCCCAGGTGCGCGATCTGCTCGCTTGCCTGGGCGCGGTGGATTCCACCGCCGACGCTGCCAGCCTTCTGCGAGCCGCGGCGTTGCCGCTGTTTGGAATTGATCCAGAGAAATTCCGGGCCGCCATGCGGGCGGTTCCTCGCGGTCAGAAAGACGGCCGCCCGGTGACCATGGCCTCTCTGCTGAACGAGATCGACGGTGGGCCCGCGGTTCTCAGCGCTTTGCAGAAAGCTCGTCAGGAGATTACTCGGACCGGGGCCAAGAGTCGCGCCGCCCTCGAGATCATCGTGGGTGATTTCGGCCTCGATCGCAATTCGCCTCCACTGGAAGCTCTGCTGAAGTTCGTCGAGGATTGGGAAAAGAAGGCGATCACCAAGACGGGTGACATCGGGGAACTGCTCGACTACCTCCAGTACTTCCGCGAAGCACGGGGCGCGGTGTGTCTGAGGTCCGAACAGCGAGACGCGGTGCATCTCATGACCGCCCATTCGGCCAAGGGACTTGAGTTTTCTCACGTCTTTATCATTCGAGCGACTTCCGGTTCCTTCCCGTCGCCCTACAAAGAGGCCTTGGTGGAGTTCCCCAAGGAGCTGCGAGACCGTGACTCCGTCGGGGAAGGCGATCCCAAGGCGCTGCACGAGCAGGAAGAACGCCGGCTCTTCTATGTGGCAATGACCCGTGCTCGCGACTCGCTGATCCTGTACGGCAAGCAGGGAGTGGGGAAAGACAAGACACCCCCCGGCTTCCCACGCGAGTTGTTGAAGGATTCGAGCTTGAAACACGCACTGACGCAGCGTGCTGCCCGGGAGTTCCAGCCGGCCTTGTTCGGCCACGCGGCCCCTCCACCGGCGTTTGTCTCCCGCACCGCGGAGTGGTTGTCGCTTCCCCCGGCGTTTCCGCTAGACCGCCTGAGCGCCACCGCGGTTGAGAACTATGGGATCTGTCCCCTGCAATTCAAGCTGGAGCGGGAATGGAGAATTCCCCGGGACGTTCCCGCCGCCATGCAGTACGGAGCCGCCATGCACCGGGTGCTCCGCACCTACTTCGACTCCGTGCGGCAGGAACGGCCTCTCTCAGAGGAAGAGCTCATCGACCTGTTCCGCAACGATCTCGCGCAGACTGTGATCGACGATCCCTACCAGCGAGACCTCTACGATCAGCAGGGCGTCCGGCAGTTGCATGATTTTCTGGCCGCCGCTCGCCAATCCCCTGCGCCCAAGGTCCTGCACACCGAAGAGCACTTCGAGGTGCGGGTTGGGAATTCGACGGTGGCTGGACGCATCGACCGGATCGACGACCTCGGTGATGGCCGGGTCGCGATCGTCGATTACAAGACCGGCAAACCCCGGGCTCAGGAGGACGCCGATGAGAGCCTACAGCTTTCCATCTATGCGATCGCCGCCCGAGAGAAGTGGGGATATCAGGCGGACCGCCTGGTCTTCTACAACCTGGAAGAGAACAGCGCGGTCACGACCGGGCGGAACAAGTCCGAACTCGAAGCGGCGAAGGCTAAGGTGCAAGACGTCGCCGATCGCATCGAAGCCGGCCAGTTCGATGCCAAGCCGGGCTATCACTGCCGTCTGTGTCCCTACCGCAGCCTGTGTCCCGCGACCGAGAAGCAACTCCACAGCGCCAAACCCGCGAAAAAGGCCGCGACGAACTAGAGTTCACCACCGCAACTCTGGGCAACTGGCTCGACCGTATGTCCCCAGGATTCGGTTTTGATCATGGGGATCACGAGAGAGGAAGAGAATCTGCGGACGTCGCAGCGCGGAGCCCACCGCGGGAATCAAACCTGCCACAAAAACTTAGGGGACGCTTTTACGCGTCCCCCATTTGCCTGTTTGAATCCAACTTCTAGTGTTTCTTTTTCTTCTTTGCTGCCTTCTTCTTGGTTGCCATTGATCTATTCTCCCTTTCCATTGTTCATGGACTATGCAACGGTCATCAGTTGCAACTGATTGAATGTATAGAGTCAATGAAAAATGAAGTCAAGAGAAAAATGATGTTGCATATGCGCTCGAACCATGCACTAAAGTCACCAGAAGGGAGTCGCTACAGGAATTCTTCGAGTACTACTTCAGTCACGTTCGTTGGAACACCGATGAATTCTCGCGAAAACGTATTTCCGCTTGTCGTGAGGCATTCTCGCGGTTCCTGACAATCACACATCGCCAGCGCGAGAGGCGGCATCGGGATTTCGAACTTTTCTCCATTTCGCACATCTATAATTGTGAATCGGAACTCATGGAGGAGCAGATTTATGGCTGGTTTTGAGGAGGTTGTCGTCATCGCAGGATGCCGCACGCCGGTCGGAAAGTTCCAGGGGAGCTTGGCGGATCTCAGCGCTCCACAACTCGGAGCCATCGTCGTGCGCGAGGCCGTGAAACGAGCCGATCTCGACCCCCACCAGGTCGACGAATGCATCATGGGCAATGTGGTTTCCGCGGGACTTGGTCAGAATCCGGCGCGTCAGGCAGCCATCTTCGGTGGTTTGGCGCCCGAGGTAGGTGCCATGACAATCAACAAGGTGTGTGGCTCCGGACTCAAAGCAGTCGCTCTGGCGGCCCAGGCGGTGCAGACCGGAAACAGTGCCGTCGTCGTTGCCGGTGGCATGGAATCCATGACCAACGCGCCTTATCTTCTCCCGCAAGCACGCAAAGGATATCGCCTCGGCAACGCAACTCTCGTCGACTCCATGGTTCACGACGGACTGTGGGATATTTACAACGACTACCACATGGGAATCACGGGTGAAAACGTGGCGGAGAAGTATGGCATCACCCGCGAGGAACAGGACGAATTTGCAGTGAACTCACACCGCAAAGCGGTTGCGGCCATCAAGGAGTGCCGCTTCAAGTCGCAGGTCGTTCCCGTCGAATTGCCGGCGAAAAAGAAGGGCGTGGCGCCCGTGATCTTCGATAAGGACGAAGGCCCGCGCGAGGACACAACCATCGAGGTCCTGCGTTCCCTGAAGCCCGCTTTCAAGAAGGATGGCACCGTGACTGCGGGCAATGCACCTGGAGTAAATGACGGCGCTGCTGCCCTGGTGGTCACAAGCGCGCAACGCGCGAAGGATCTCGGCGCGTCGCCGATGGTCCGCATCGTTGCGCAAGCCACCAGCGGGGTCGAACCCAAGTGGGTCATGATGGCCCCGGTGGGCGCCGTTCGCAAGATCTGGGAAAAGACTGGCTGGAAGAAAGACGAGGTCGATCTGTATGAGTTGAACGAGGCTTTCTCGGTGCAGGCGCTGGGCGTGATCCGGGAACTTGGTCTCGACCTGGACAAGGTCAACGTAAACGGTGGCGCGGTGGCGATCGGCCATCCGATCGGAGCCAGTGGAGCCCGTGTCCTGGTTACGTTGATCTACGAGATGATTCGCCGCGACCTACACCGCGGTATCGCGGCGCTCTGTCTGGGTGGTGGCAACGCAGTCGCCATGGCCGTGGAACGCTGATACTGTGCGACGGGACACTGGTGCCCGCGCAGAATTCCCACTGGACGGCGCCCAGACGGCTACGCGATAAAGCCACCGCTCACGTTGAGAGAGTCCCCGGTAATCCAGTTCGAAGCAGGCGAGCAAAGGAACAGAACCACTTCGGCGACCTCATCCGCATGGCCAAGCCGCCCAAACGGCTGGCGGTCGACCGCATGTTGCAGGATCCGCTGGTCGGAAAAGTATCCCGCCGTCATGTCAGTCTCGATGTAGCCCGGGGCAACCGCATTCACCCGGATCTTCCGCGGAGCGAGCTCCAAAGCCCAGTTCCGCGTGAACGCATCGACGGCGGCCTTGGTGGCGCCGTACACGCTTCGTCCCCCGGCCCGACCCACTCTTCCCGCAATCGACGACAGGTTTACGATCCTAGCTCCCTCCCGCAGGAGGGGGAGTGCCGCCTGGGTCAGCCAGAACATTCCCTTCACGTTGACGTCGAGCATGGCTTCCAGGGTTTCGAGCGGGGTTGAGCCCAGCGGAGTGGATCCCCACAATCCTGCGTTGTTGACCAGGATATCGAGCCGGATGTCTCCCAGCGAGCGGATCAGGGCATCGATTTCCGTGGGAGATCGTAAGTCGGCCCGCAGCAGTTGAACGCTTCCGCCGATTTCGCGTGCGACCGATTCTGCGGCGTCCCGATTGCTGTGGTAGTGAAGAAGAATCTGCGCTCCCGTCCTTGCCAGATGCAAGGCAACCGCCCGCCCAATTCCGCGGGAGCCTCCGGTGACGAGCGCGAGCTGACCCTCAAGCCTGAACATGATGAAATAGTGAGGGTCAGTATAAGGGAAGTTCAGCCTTGGGGGAGGATCGGCAGATATACCGTGAAGGCAGCACCACCTCCTGGCGCTGACGCACCCTCTACGTTGCCGCCGTACTCCTTCAACACTGCCTTGCAGATACTCAGGCCCAGGCCCGTGCCCCGGCCGGGACGCTTGGTGGTGTAGAAGGGATCGAATATGTTGGGAAGGATCTCGGGGGCGATCCCCGGCCCGTCATCCTGAAAGCTCGCCCAAACAGAGTTTTCCTTCTTCCCCAGCCGGATTCGCAGTGTCCCTTTGTCGCGCGCCTCGCGAATTGCCTGCTCGGCATTCAAGATCAGGTTGTGGAATACCTGCATGAGCTGGTGCGGGTCGCCAGACACTTGTGGTAGTCCGTCCTCCTTCAGGAAGTCCACCGTGATGTTGTTCTTGCGCAGAGAATAAGCGTGCAGATGCAGCGTCCGATCGACCAGTTCGCCAAGATTCACCAGGCTCTCGCCGGGTGCCGGCGGCCGCGAGAAATACATTAAGTTCTGCACGATCTCGGTTGCGCGCCGCGCCTGCTGATGGAGCATCCCAAGCTGTTTAATCCGGGCCTCGCTGGCTTCGCCATCCTGCAGCAATTCACTCACGCCCAGAATCGCCGTCAGCGGATTGTTCAGCTCGTGCGCGAATCCACCAATCATCTGCCCCATCGCCGCCAGCCGCTCACTCTGGATGATCTGCTGCTCCAGTTTCTTCTCCATCGTGATGTCGCGCACCGAAATGATCACCCCGCTCAGCTTGTTCTCTGCGTCGAACAGTTGGCTGGCGGAAGCGCGCATGGTGCGCCAGGACCCGTCGCGATGAAGAGCGCCGTAGTCCGACGACGCAAACATCCGCTTGCCGGATGCCACATCCCGGTATAGCGACAGAAACTCCGGAGAATGCTCCTGCAGGTCTTCGATTTTCTTTCCGATCAGCTCTTCCGGCCGGTAGCCCAGCAGGTCACGTATACGCGAACTGGCGAAGCTGTATCGCTCCTCCAGATCGAGCACCAGGATCAGATCCGGAAAGCTCTCGAGCAACCTTTGCCGGAACTGCTCCTGCCGCCGAATCTGCGCTTCCATCTTCCGTTTCTCTGTGACATCCGTGAGCGTACCCTGGTAGCGAATGATGGTTCCGGCTGCGTCCCACACCGCCCGTGAGGTATCCAGGCATACCGCTGCCGAACCATCCTGACGGCGCACCGTGATCTCTCGCGTCCGAACTCCGCCGCGGTCGTCCGCGCCGCGTCCCAGGACCGGACTGTGGCCGGGATCGAAATTCAGACCGCTGGCATCCAGCGCCAATAAATCCTCCTTGGCGCGATACCCCAGGATTGAGACCAATGCGGGATTCACGTCCAGCAGCTTTCCTTCAGGCGTGCTGAAGTACACCCCTTCCTGCAGAGTCTCGAACAGTTCAGTGAAGCGATGCTCTTTCTCGTGCTCCTCCGTGACGTCGCGAGCGAGCATGCTCGCACCCACCACTTCGTCGCCTTTGACGATCGCGTTGAGCACGCAATCGAAATACAGGACACGCGCGCTGTTCTTGAGCTTGACTGGCACCAACCCAGACCACCGACGCCTGGCCAGGAATCGTCCGATTCCCGCTTCGACTTCCGCGCGGGAGGGGGTCTCGCAAAACTCATCGAACTTGTGCCCGACGACCTCGGCGTATTGCAGGCTGAGCAGGTCCGTCAAGCGCCGGTTCACGGTGCGGAATGTTCCTTCCAGGGAGACGGCACAAGCCACGTCATCGAAGGAGTCGATCAGCTCCTTGAAGCTGCGCTGCGAGCGCAGGATGACCTGACTGAGCTGGTCGAGCTGTTCTTCGGAAGGCGCGATTCCGACCCGGTCCCGCAGATCTCTCAGGAGAACCTTGAGATCCGCGACTTCTCGCCGCCGGCCGTACGCGTACGCCGCGAACAGAACCGCCAGGACGAGTAACCCGGGCGCGATCGCGCCGAGATGGTAGGGGATGGATTGCAGGCGCTCCCACAGGAGGGCCGCCAGTCCGGCGGCGAGCAAGACCAGGAACCAGAGGGCGAGCCGCCACAGCCGAGTTTCTTCCTGCTCCAGGTGGCCCGGGGAACGCTGCGATCGCGGGGGAGAGTTGTCTTCCGCAGCCATAAAATCGAGCCCCGTCGTCCCCCTCGACCCTTGAGGGCAGGGCGTGGATTCATCCTAGAGCACGCAGGCCCAAGTGAACAGAGTTTGTGTGTTGGACGTCTTGGTACGTACGGTAAAAAAAATGTCTGGTCCTTACCCTGACCACAACAGGTTCCGACCACCTGCCAAACCGTGGTGACTCTGTCCCCGGCAAAGTGACAACAGTCACGCTCTGTATCGTCATCAAGGTTCTAATTCTCCGTCATCAAGGTTCTAATTCTCAAGGTCCTACTCTGAAGTAGGTGCTGATACGCTCCGCCGGGCTGTCCGAGGCCAGCAGACCGCCAAGCGCGCGCTGAAAATCCCGTGCGCCGGTGATCACAACATCCTGATGATCGGCCCGCCCGGCTCCGGCA
>DASQPN010000042.1:0-27369 GCA_035643915.1 Terriglobales bacterium
GATATCGCGGCCGTGAAACGTGGACGACAACGCCGTCCCGATCATCCAATCGGTGTTCGCGATCTCATGCGCGCCTTCGAGGCCGTCTCGATCCGCCACCAGCGTGATGAGACCGTTATCGGGCAGGACGAAATATTGTGCCCGCTTCGACTTGATAATGACCGCCTTGCGCGTACTGCCAACACCCGGGTCGATCACGACCACAAACACAGTGCCCGCCGGATAGTAAGGCGTAACGCCTTCGAGAAAATGTGCGCCCTCTAGAATGGAAAAGGGACTGACCTGATGCGACAGATCCACGATGCGCACCGACGGCATGACCGAATACATGACCCCCTTGCAAATGGTGACGGAGTCGTCGACTGTGCCGAAATCCGTCATGAATACGATGGTCGGCGGATACTTTTGGGCAACTGCTTCCCGGCCGGACGCCCTTCCACCGAGGCTCGCCGTAAGCAGCCCGATCGCCACCCATCCCGGGAAGAATCTGCGCCCCGCAGCCAACCGATCCCTCACTCCATCTTCCTCCCCGATAAAGTTTAGTATTTTACTTGAGTTTAGCAATCCGACCCGTCCGGCCGGGTCTGTTCGCGAGTCTGCTTGGTTTCAGTACAGTCGACAAATTGTAAACGCTGGGGCGGTGGGCGCAAAAGTCCTGCGCGGGGGCCCGGGTTACACGGTGGGAAGCATGTTTCGCCGTCGCTCCGTAACAAGCGGCGAATTTCCGAGCCGTCTATAATCTGCGGTGCGTCATCCTTCCATTCCATCAGGAGGCTTTTCATGGCCGGTGCCATTCCCGACAAGTACGCTGACCTGTTCCAGAAACGCGCGTTCGCCAATCTGGGCACGCTCATGCCGGACGGACGGCCGCAGGTGACGCCGGTGTGGGTCGATTTCGACGGAGAACACGTGATCTTCAACTCCGCCAAAGGCCGTCAGAAGGACCGCAACGTGCGCCGCGACCCGCGCGTGTCGATGGCGATCAGCGACCCGGAGAATCCTTACCGCTATCTGGAGATCCGCGGCCGTGTGGTGGAAATCACCGAGCAGGGCGCCAGCGAGCACATCGACAAAATGGCGAAGAAATATCTGGGCGTCGACAAGTATCCCTATTCGCAACCGGGCGAAGTGCGCGTGCTCTACAAGGTGAAGCCTGAGCACACCACCACGATGGGTTAGGCGTTCTGGAGACGGCCATCCGCATCTACAACCTCTGCCTACTGGGCTTCGGCAAGGTCAACCGAGGGCTCGTGCGCTTGCTGGCCGACCGCGACGCTGAGTTGCGCGCGCGCGGCATCGGCTGGCGAATAACGGGCATCGCTTCCCGGCGGCTGGGATGGATTGCCGATCCGGCCGGCCTGGATGTGTCACTCCTGGGTGGTGCGGGGGTGATTACGCCAGCCCGCTTTCCTGCCGCTCTCAGGCAGAGCAACAACGTTCTGGAGTGGCTGCGCGCCGCGCGGGCGGATGCGCTTTTCGAAGCCACGCCCCTGAATGTTGAGAACGGCCAGCCGGCCGTGGACCACATTCGCGCGGCGCTCGAGCACGGAGCCCATGCGGTCACGGCCAACAAAGGACCCGTCGTTTACGCGTACGACGAGCTTCGGCTGCTGGCGGCGACTCATGGGAAGCGGTTTCTGTTCGAGTCCACGGTCATGGACGGTGTACCCATCTTCTCCCTGTTCCGCGACAATTTGCCCGCGATCCATTTGCATGGGTTTCATGGCATCCTGAATTCCACGACCAACGTCATTCTCGCAGGAATGGAAGACGGACTGAGTTTCGACACTGCTCTCAAGAAAGCGCAGGAAATCGGCGTTGCCGAGACCGACGCGAGCCATGATGTCGAGGGATGGGATGCAGCGGCCAAGGTCGCGGCGCTGGTCACGGTTCTGATGGGTGAACGCATGCCCCTCAGCGAGGTACAGCGCGAAGGGATCGGCAAGCTGACCGAGGGACAGGTGCTGGCCGCACGGGCTTCGGGCGCTCCTTATAAACTGGTCTGTCGCGCCCGGCGAACGGACCAAGGCGTTACGGCGACGGTCGGCCCTGAGCAGGTGCCCTTAGGTGATCCGCTGGCTTGGGTCGCGGGCACTTCGTCGATGGTTTATTTTGAAACCGACGTTCTTCCGGGGCTCTGCGTCACGGAAGAGAATCCCGGTTTGTACGCCACGGCCTACGGAATGTTGGCGGACTTCATCAAAGCCGCAGATACCTAAGGAGCCCATGCCGATCACGCAAGACGCCATCAGCACTGCACTTGACCTTCCCTGGGTACGTTCCCAGTTCCCTTCCTTTGCGGAAAAGGTAAACGGCCATCCTGCCGCCTATCTCGACGGTCCCGGCGGAACCCAGGTTCCGCAGCGCGTCATCGACGCGATCAGCGATTACCTGAAACATTCCAACGCGAATACCAACGGCGCCTATGCAACCAGCGATCGCACCAACCAGACCATTGCCGCCGCGCGCTCGGCGATGGCCGACTTCTTCGGTTGCGATGCGGACGAAGTGGTCTTCGGCTTTAACATGACATCGCTCACCTACGCGATGAGCCGCGCCCTCGGGCGCGAATTGGGCCCGGGCGACGAGATCGTGCTGACGCTGCTCGACCACGACGCCAACTTCGCTCCCTGGCAGGCGCTCGAGGAGCGGGGCGCAACTGTCCGGCCCGTCGCCATCAACCAGGGCGACTGCACGCTCGACATGAACGACTTGGCGCGCCAGATCAACAGCCGTACCAGGCTGGTCGCCGTGGGGTATGCCTCGAATGCAGTGGGAACGATCAACAATGTGAAGGAAGTCGTGCGGCTTGCACATGCGGCCGGGGCGCTCGCTTACATCGACGCCGTCCACTACGCGCCGCATGGGCCGGTCGACGTGCGGGCACTCGATTGCGACTTTCTGGTTTGCTCCAGCTACAAATTCTTTGGCCCGCACATGGGCGCGCTGTACGGCAAGCGCGAGCACCTGAAGCGCCTGCATCCTTATAAGGTGCGGGCCAACACGAACGAGAGCCCGAACCGCTGGGAGTGGGGCACGCTGAACCACGAAGGCATCGCAGGGATCACGGCCTGCGTGGAGTACATTGCCGATATCGGGCGCCGGCTGAAACCGTCGGTTCCCACCAGGCGCGCCGCGATTCTCACGGCCTACGAAGAGATCGTGAGGTACGAGCGCTCTCTGTGCGAGCGTCTGATCCATGGCTTGCGAGAATTTCCGGGATTGAAGCTCTATGGTATCAGCGATCCGGAGCGGTTTGATCACCGCTGTCCAACCATCGCGGTGCGCATTCAGGGACACTCGCCGCTCGAACTGGCGACCAAGTTGGGTGAACGCGGCTTCTTCACGTGGGATGGCAACTATTACGCGCTGAATCTCACCGAACAGCTGGACGTCGAAAAGGACGGGGGGTTTCTGCGCATCGGGCTCTTCCACTACAACACGGTAGAGGAAGTGGACCGGTTGCTGGGTGCGCTGCGAGAAATTGTCGCGAGTTGAGCGTCGAGTTGCGCTATCGCTGCAGGCAAACCGTAATCCCGCACCCGCGCACGAAGAGAAACACGAGAGCCCACATGGTGGCAACGGAGATCCGCGCATGGCGGGCGGCCAACTCCCTCCGGGGTTCGAGCGGGAACTGTTGCCTTCGGAATGCAGTAACGAAACCAGGAGCCATCCCCCATTTGCACCCGCGCTCGCGGGCAACGCGGATTGCCATACCAGTTGGATTCCGATCGGATTGAGTAGCCCCGACACGCCTACCAGCACGCTCGCGGAAACAGAGGGAAGGAAGGCACAGCTCATGAGCGGGAAAAAGCGTGTCCAGGCGCGGCGTTCGCCGCACTGCGCAGCCCAAGCCATAGCATCGCGCCCGTCGCAAGGTTCACCAACCTGCCCCCGGCGACCACGCGGCGCGAATCGAACTCGCTCGACCACGCGACGGTAGAGAGCACGCCCGACCGCGCTCCGGTGAGCAGAGCCGGAGTCCGACCGCTTCGTGCAACAGGTCGGCGAGCATTGCCGCGAGCAGGCTGATCGCGCACACCATGTGCTGTCGTCTTTCACGGCAACCGTTGTCGCCATCAATCCCGGGAAACTGGTCAGAATGGGACTCGTTGTGGCCCCATCTTCGCATCAGCTTTTTCAAAATCGCTCAAGATCGATGGAATTCTGCTACCGCACCCGCCTTCGCCATAAGGACGACGCTGGCCATGCCGACGAACAAACCATGTTCGACGACGCCGGGCATGTCGCTTAGTCCCCGGGCTAGCGTGACGGGATCAGAGATCTTGCCGAAGTGGCAATCCAGGATGTGGTGACCCTCATCCGTGGTGTAGGGCTTCCCGGAAGGGTCGCAGCGCCGGGCAACGATTGCGCCCCGGTCGGAGATCTTCTTGGCAACCAACGGCTCTGCGAAGGTGATCACCTCGACGGGTAGAGGAAAACCGCCCAGCACGGGTACCTGTTTGGAAGAATCGGTGACGATGACCAGTTGCTTCGTTGCCGAGGCAACGACTTTCTCCCGCAGCATCGCGCCGCCTCCGCCTTTAATGAGGTTCAGATCCGGATCGAACTCATCGGCGCCGTCGATGGTGACATCGATCTCCTGATACTCCTCGAAAGTCGTGAGCGGAATGCCCAGTTGGATGGCTAGGTCCCTGGATTGAACCGACGTTGGGATGCCCCGAACCTTCAGACCATCGCGGACGCGCTCACCCAGGTAGCGAATGGCAATGGTCGCAGTCGAGCCCGTACCCAGGCCGACGATCTGTCCGTCGTGGACATATTTCAGACTTGCCCGGGCTGCCAGTTCTTTTTCGTAGTCATTCGCCATCAGGGATCCCTTTTCTTAAACGTTCCAGGCAACCGGCGATTATTCCACAGCCTTTTGAATTAGCGCCCCGGCGCCCGCAATATTCTTGACTAGCTCTTCGGGGAAGCCGTGCCGCTGCTGCAGATATTCGGGGCTGTTGTGAGTAATCCAGACCTTGCCGTGCTCGTCTTCCCAAACTAGCGCTTTAAGCGGCAGGTCGATCGCTACGGTGGGCGCAGCCTGCATGAGTGGCGTGCCACCCTTCGGGCTTCCGAAGATCAGAAGCTGAGTGGGCCTCATCTGCAAACCGACCTTGGCGGCTTCGCCGCTGTGGTCCACACGCGCAAAGATGGTCAGGCCGTTGAACTCGAGAAGGGTTTCGAGACGCCGCAGGGTATCCACCACGGAGTAGATGCTTGATGTATGGACCAGGCCGTTGTTCTTGGTATCTGGCATCGTTCTGCCCTCAGAGAGCTTGCTCGCCTACAACGAGTTGAACGCAGGTTGCAGATTGGCGGGCGCGGAGAGGCGCGCAACTGGAACGCTACTTTAACGTCAGGAATGCCACCCCGTATCCGTTGAAGGTGATGGGAATCTGGAAAACCGGGCTTACGGAGACTGCGGTTGGGCCATTCGTCAGATCCGTGTTGGCGTCGATGGTCAGCAGGCTGGCGGTCTGGAACAACCCTAGGGCGGTGGTATCGACCAGGACGCTGCGCGGGGCGCCCGGGCCGTTGTTGTCGGCAGGCGCGTTCACCGCGTGGTTGGCCACCATCACGATTACCGTCCCATCGCTGTTCCGGGCCACCAGGGTTTCGAGTTCGGCGTCATCGGTCGCCGCGTAGTCCAGCAGAGTCGTGCCCGGGGGCGCCGGAAATTTATGTTGCAACCAGTAATCGATCCAATAGCTGAGCCGTGGTTGCCCAGTCTGATCGTCGAGTTCACCGTATTGCGCGTCTCCCGCGAACACCCACTGGTAGAGAGCGGCCGCGCCTGCCTTGCCCAATCGTGAAAACACATAAGGACGCCATGCCGCGAAGAAGGCGCTCGATCCCCGCGGATCGCGTACGAAAGTCGTACCGTTGCAAGCGCTGATCCCGCCTCCCTTGTCGAAGTCGGCATTCACGTTGTTCTCGGTCACCCAGACAGGCACGGTTTTCAGCGCGGGATTGGCGGGCGGGGTGACGAGAATGGAGTAGATATTCGCTACCCCCTTCCCAAAGGTCGGCACGGTGTCGAAGACTTTCTGATCCGGGTCCTTCTGATTGCAGGTCGAGTAGAAGTGGGTTGCAAGGACGTCGACCTGTGCGGTTACGCCGGTGACGAACGTCGGCAGGAACTCGTTTTCCGAGCCGCCGGAGTCCAAAAGCTCCACGGCGACGAATCTCAACGTGTTATCGACCGTCCGCATGGCCGGCACCACGGTGTTGTACAAGTTCGTGTACTGCGTCGCGTCGAGGTTGTTTATGTTGGGCTCGTTGTAGATGCCCCAGAGGTTGATGGTGTCGACACTGGGCGATTGATAGTGCGTTCCATTCACGTCGAACCCGGGCATGTTGTAGTAACGTACCAACTGCTGGGCATAGGTCGCGAACTGCGCGTAGCTGGGATCGAGAAAGTTGTGTTTGGCGTCATACAGAAACGCGGGCGCCACGGCGATCTGGAACTCCGGCTTCTGATCGCCGACGCCCAGCACCGGCTGGGTAATCGCATCGACCACGGAGAAGTTCCACGTGTCCTGCGCTGTTTCAGGAACCCCCTGCGAGACCGCCTGCAGCCGGATGTGGCTAGGCTGAAGATTGTGGAGAGGAGTGGTAGCGCCTGGATTGGTGGTAAAGAAAGTCGAGTCCCATTCGGCGGGCTGGAACGAAGTGGACATGGCCAACTGCATCGCACCGCTCTGAGTGTTGAAGACTTCCACGTAGGCGCCCACCGTCAACGTCGTGGTGGCGGAACCCGACACCTGGCCGTCGCTGGCGCTCACGGTGATGGTGAAGTTCCCGAGGTTTGGCGGATTCGAAGGGGGATTCGGCGGCTGGTTTGCCGTGAATATGATGCTGCCGCTGTTACCCGCTCCGGGGGACCGAACCTCCCACGTGACGCTGGCTGGAACCCCTTCGACAGTCAGCGTGACATTCCCGCTGGTTGCGGTGCGGGTGACAGTGGCGAATACCGTTGCGGTCGACTGATTCTGATAGACCTGCGCTCCCCCGCTCGAGAGCGACAGGGAAAGCGCGGAAGCATTGATGACAAGGGTCAGAGTCGCCGAACCCGACACCCGGCCATCGTTCGCCGTCACAGTGACCGGGTAGCTTCCGCTGACCGCTGTTCCCACGGCGAAGGTGATACTGCCCCCGTTGCCGGAACCCGGCGATTGAATCTGTGCGCTGGCCCCCGAGGGCAATCCCCGCACCGTCAACGTCACGCTCCCCGTGTTCCCGCTTCGAGTAAGGGTTACAGTCACCGTCCCCGCGGTCGCCAGGGATGCCTGCACGCTGCCGCTGCTGAAGGAAATCGAAAGGTTAGACGAGGTTCCGGAGGAGCTATTTCCACCGCTGCCGCAACCGAAGGTACCAGCCAGCAACGTCAAAGCTGCCAAACGCATGCCATGGTTCATGGTGCCGGTATTCTAGCCTGAGGTACCAGTGAAAACCATTACTCCCCTCGACTGTGCATGGACGGCAGTCTACGGACAAGTGCAGGAAGTCATCATCTTGCCCAGCACTTCCTTCAGCAGCTTGCCTGCAACCGTGGCGGTCAGTTCTGAAACATCCCTGCTCGGGTTGTACTCCACGATGTCGGCGCCGACGATGGTCGCGGTGATCGAGTGCAAGTGCTCCAGCACTTCGCGGACCGACATCCCACCCGGTTCGCGGTGCGAGACCCCCGGCGCAAAGGCGGGGTCGAGCACATCCATGTCGAACGAGACGTACACCGGGCACCACGTCTTGACCTCTTCCAGCGCGCGCTGGTGTCCAATTTTATAGACCTCGACGCCGAAGCGCTTCGCCTGCTTCTCCTGCTCAGGGTTCATGGTGCGGATACCCACCTGGATCAGTCGCTTGGTGATCTTTTCCTCCATGATCCGCGCAAACGGAGACGCATGGGAATGGCGGCTGCCCTGGAACTCGTCATACAGATCCGGGTGCGCGTCGAAATGGATGAGTGTCAGGTCTTTGAACTTGCGCCCGAAGGCTCGCAGGATCGGGTAGGTGATGGAGTGGTCCCCGCCCAGGCATACCGGGCGCTTGCGCTTCTCCAGCAGAGCATCGACTGCCTGCTCGATCGCAGGAAACGGATCGCCTTCGGTCAGGCGCAGATCACCGGCATCGGCGTATGCGCCCTCCGCGCCCACCTCGACGCCGAGTTCCGTCCACAGGTTGGAAGAATCACAGCGCAGCGCGTCCCGAATCAACGGCGGGGCCGCTGCCGAGCCACGCTTGTAGGACGAATTCGCGTCAAAGGGAACACCCAACAGCGTGGGCGCTCCCCACGGCAGTTTTCCGCGTGCAGTACTGGACATGGGGCAGACCTCGAGCGCCCCATTATTACACCTTGGCAGGCGGCTTCTGCAGAGAGAGCAGACACACCGCACCGGGCGATCCTTGCCGCAGATCAAAATGCAAGATGGCGTCAATCGGCGAAAAATATTGCCGGTTGACGCCAACCCCGCTTGCTTCAACTCACGAAACCTGCGAACCTGCGTCCCTACCGATCCCCGAAGCTGAATAGGTCCAGCATGTCACCCAGCGCTGGACTGTTCAAGGGGACATACGGATTGCTCCGGTTCGTTCTTGGATTGGGGAAGTTGTCGCGGCTGCGCTTGGTCAGCGGCGCCAGCCCCCAGTTCGCCTCGATGAACTTCAGAATCGAGACGTGGTCGGTGTAGGTGTGTGAGATGTGACCCGGCTTGCTGTAGGGCGAGACCACAATGGTGGGAATTCTCGTCCCGTCGCCAAAGAAGTCCAGCGGTTGAATGTAGCCCGAATCCCAGTAACCACCGCCTTCGTCGAAGGTCACGATGATGGCGGTGCTTTGCCACAATTTCGGGTTAGCCTGCACGCCATCCACGATCTTCTTCACGAAGCCCTCAAACAGATTCAGCTTCGAAGAAGCCGGATGTCCATCGAGCCAGCCGTCCGGCTTGACGTAGGACACGGCGGGGAGTGTCCCGTTCTGGATCGCCTGATACAGCGCACTGGTGTCCTCGAGATGAGACCGCCCTGACGCACTGGTCATGATCAGGGTCGAGTACTGGAACGGGTTGCAGATGTTGCAGTACGTGTTGTCCGCCGTCACGTAGTTGCCGTCCGGATTGGCCAGGTAGGTGCTCCACTGGTCTCCGTAGTAAGCCCAGGAAATGTTTTTCTCGCTCAGCGCCTCGCCCACGGTTCGGAGCGGCGATGGCGGGATTGTGAACACCGTCTCATTCGGGTTGGTGATGTCGGCGTAAGCATTCCTCCCATCCCCGTAGTAGCCAGGGGCATAGTTGTTGAGCAGATAGTAGTGTCCCTGCTCGCAATTGGGATTGATCGGCCGGGGCAGGGATTTCAAATAGCTCACCACGGCGCCGACTCCGGCAGCATCGCTGTCCGAGCAGTTGCTGTAGGTTCCGCCTCCGGAAGAGGCGGAACCGTAGGAGCCTGCGCCGTAGCCATCTTGCGTGTAGAAGTTATTGCTGCCGGGCTGTGGGTTTGGGTTCTCGATCTCGTCGACCACGCCGGCATTGGCAGAGCCTGCCGCGAGCAGTTGATGGTGCGGTGGCCTCCGGGCGTGACCGTTGCCATCGCTGAACCAGATCGCGTCGCCGGTACCGATCATCACGTGGTTCGCCCCGGTTCCGCCCATCACGGACTGGTGGAAGTTGTCGCTCATCGAGTAGTGGTCTGCGAGAAACGTCAAATAGGGCGCGTCGCCTTGCAGAACGTTGTAGAACCCCATCGCCGTCGAGCCTTCTCCCGTGCTGGTGTCGCTGAAGCCGGAGGGCTGGGCGCGGCCATTGGATCCGGCGCCCACCGTGACCTCAACCCAGGGGAATAGGTCACCCACGCATCCACTCGGATTCTGCCTGGTAGCTTTTCCGGCGCTGCAGTCGAACTGCTGCCACATCTGGTAAAAGCGGTGTACCGGGCTGTTTGTGTAGGAGTCGTACGGGAGGGTTTTGGACGTCAGCTGGTACGGGCCCGAGGGAAGACGGGTCGCGTTAGGGATACGAGTATCGACCGCACCGTGAGCGAGTCCTGTGCCACCGGTCGTCAGGTACACGTAGTAGTCGTCCGGAAGCCCGTTCTCGAAAAACTTGGCCGTGGCAACGTCGGGGAACGGGGCTGTGGTGTAACCGCCGGCGAGCGCCGGTGGCAGCACTGCGTATGGAGTGTTGCCCGAAGGGCTCATCTGAAATCCGTCGCCGCCGGTGTCAATGGCTGACGATTGGCTGGCCAGCGAGAAGTTCGGTCCGGGCGTGCCATCTTCATTCACGATGCCCTGGGAGAGCAGGTTGTCTACGCTCTCTCCCTTCTTGGGCTTGTAGGTGGCGAACACGTGATCAAACGTCCGATTCTCGCCAATGATCACAATCACGTGCTTGATCGGCGTGTTGGTTTTTGGAGATCTGTCTTCTGCGGCGGCAAAGGCGGGTCCGATCAGCTGGGCGGCCAACGTAACAGCGCTTGCCACAGCAGCGCGTGATTTCCACGGAGCGGGTTGACGAAACGACATCGATTGCCCTCCTTCAAAGGCACGGGCAGCCTACTCTGCGTTTGTTTCGCCCACGTAAAGCACGCGTTAAAGCCCGATGAATTTCTTGCAGCCTGTGGAAAAAAGAGGCGCGATTTTTACATCGTGTGACGACCCACTTGTCTCAGGGATTCCACTGAGAAGGGCCGCCTCTGCCCGCCATGGTTCAGGTAGGCCTGGCCCAACGTGTATGAGCGCAGAAGCAAGGTTTTACCAGGATCTCGGGTACGGGTTTGGCGCCGCGGTGGTCGGTGGTGCCGGGGCTCGCGCGTTGCACCAGCCGATGATTCTCGGTTATGTGCTGGGCGGCATCCTGGTGGGTCCTTTCACCCCGGACCAACGGTCTCCGACGTTCACGCCGAGATCGTCGTCATCCTGCTGATGTACTCCATCGGCCTGGAGTTTTCCTTCCGCGATCTGTTCCGCGTGACCTGGGTCGCCATCATCGGCGGCCCGCTCGGCGTCCTGCTGTCGGTCGCGCTTGCCCTCGGCGTGGGTTCTTTGCTCGGTTGGAGTTGGCAACAGGGTGTCGCCATTGGCGCCATCGTCTCGGTCGCCAGCACCATGGTGCTATCAAGATTTCTGACCGAACGCGGTCCACTGCGGTCGGAACAGCGTCAGGTAATGATTGGGATCACCCTGGTCGAGGATCTGGCGGTCGTAATGCTGACCATCCTGCTGCCCTCGCTGGGCGACATCACTGGCGGCAAGCTGCTGGCACTCGGCATGGCGATGGGCAAGGCGTTGTTGATCCTCAACCCCGTGACCTTCCTAGCGCACAAACTGGTTCCACCGCTCCGGCAACGCGTCATGCAAATTGCCAACCCGGAATTCTTGGTACTCGTCGCCCTGGCGCTCGGTTTCGTGACGGCCGCACTGACCCATGCGGTGGGATTGTCGCTGGCCTTGGGCGCTTTTCTAGCCGGTCTGCTGGCGAGTGAATCGGCCGCGCACGAGACCATGAAGCATCTGCTCGCGCTGCGGGATGCGTTTGTCGCCCTGTTTTTCGTGACCATGGGCATCTTGGTGGTGATTGGCAAGTTCGTGGTCTGGACAGCGGTCGTCAAGTTGTTTCGCTCCCCAACCCGCACAGCGCTGATGGTTGGGATCGGACTTACGCAAATCGGGGAGTTCTCCTATGTGCGGGTGCGGGTTCGGCGGGATGCGCACATCGTCGGCGATGACCTGTACAACCCGACGCTGGCGGCCTCGGTGGTGACCATCCTTGCCAATGGCCTGCTGATCCGGTTCGTGCCCAATCGGATTGCCGCCCGGGACACAGCAAACTGAGGGTAACTTTGGTCAGCCGGGGCTTCGTGGCCCCCGCTCCTGAATCCCCCGCATAACGCCCGGCATCCGTTATTCTAGTAACGACTTGTATGGCCACTCGAAATCCCAAAGTTTCTGACCCGCCCGCCTCTAGCGCTGTCATGGAAGCACCCCACCCCGAGCGCGAGCGGGTCTTCGACGCGTTTCGCCACTGGGGATACCTGGAAGCGGACCTCGATCCGCTCGGCTTTCTCCGCCCGCAGCCCCAGCCGGATTTGCAAATCGAGAGCGAATTCGCCCGCGAAGCTCGCAACCTCTACTGCGGGACGATCGGCGTGGAATTCATGCACATCATCGAGGGCGAGCGCCGCCGTTGGATTCAGGAGCACATGGAGAGCGCACCCGCCCCGGTGGATCCGCAACGGATCCTCGAACTGCTGATTCGGGCCGACGTGTTTGAACAGGTTCTCCAGCAGCGCTATCTGGGCACCAAGCGCTTCTCGCTCGAGGGCAACACGGCTCTTCTGCCGCTGCTGGATGAGATCCTGGATGGGGCCGCCCAGCGGGGAGCGGTCGAGCTGGTCATGGGCATGAGCCATCGCGGACGGCTGAATGTGATTCTGCACGTGGCCAAACGCACGATTGAGGAAATCTTCGCGAGTTTTGAGGATGTTGACCCGCGCAGCGTGTTGGGCTCCGGAGATGTGAAATATCACCTCGGAGCAACCGGCGAGTACGCCACGCGCAGCGGGGGCAAGGTGCACATCCACCTGGTGTCAAACCCAAGCCACCTTGAAGCCGTGGACCCGGTCACCGTAGGCCGCACGCGCGCCAAGCAAGACCGTACCGGCGAAGGTGGCCGAGAGAAGTATCTGCCGCTGCTGGTGCATGGCGATGCCGCGTTCGCGGGACAGGGCATTTTTGCTGAGACCATGAACTACGCCGACCTCCCGGGCTACACGGTGGGCGGCACGGTGCACATCATCGTGAACAACCTGGTCGGCTTCACCACCAGCTACCCCGAGGAGCACTCCGAACGCTTCTCTGCCGACCTGGCGCGGCGCCAGTCGATTCCCATCTTCCACGTAAACGCGGAAGACGTGGACGCGGTCGTCCGCGTAGGACGCATCGCGCTCGAATATCGCTACACCTTCGGCACCGACGTCGTGATCGACATGATCGGCTATCGTCGTCACGGGCACAGTGAAGTGGACGACCCCACCGTGACCCAGCCGCTGCTCTACAAAGCGATCAAGGATCACCCGCCGCTGTGGGAGCTCTACGCAGAAGACGCGGGCATGGAGGACGAAGCCCAGGCACGAGCGACCGAGGTCAAAGCCGACTACGACGCCGGACAGAAGCGCGCCGGCTCGATCACCAAGAAGCCGACCATGCGCGATCTCCCCAACTACTGGGACGGCTACTTCGGCGGACGCCACAAGGCCGAGTACGAAAAGGAAACAGGCTTGTCGAGCGAGGAATTGACCGAGCTAACCAGCAAGCTGACCAGCTACCCCGCAGGTTTCCACGTCCATCCCAAAGTGAAAAAGTTGCTGGAACAGCGCGCAGAGATGGGCACGGGCAAGCGCGACGTGGACTACGGCATGGCGGAAGCGCTGGCCTTTGGGAGCCTGGTCAAGCAAGGAATCCCGATCCGCATGAGCGGGCAGGACACCCGCCGCGGCACCTTCAACCAGAGGCACGCGGTGCTGCTCGATATCGAAAATGAGCAGGAGTTTGTGCCGCTGCAAAACATTGTGCCCGGACAGGCGCGCTGCGAGATCTACAATTCAACTCTCTCGGAAGCAGGCGTGATGGGCTTCGAGTACGGCTACAGCCGCGACTATCCGGAAGCTCTCGTTTTGTGGGAAGCGCAGTTCGGCGATTTCGCCAACGTCGCGCAGGCCGTGATCGACCAGTTTGTGTGTGCGGGCGAAGACAAGTGGGGACTGCTCTCCGGCCTAGTCCTTCTCCTGCCGCACGGCTACGAAGGCCAGGGCCCCGAGCACTCCAGTGCTCGCATCGAACGCTTCCTGCAACTGGCCGCGCGGGACAATTTCCAGATCTGCCAGCCCTCGAACGCGGCGCAGTATTTCCATTTGCTTCGCCGGCAGGCGCTGCGCCACTGGCGCAAACCGTTGGTCGTATTCACGCCCAAGAGCATGCTGCGCCATCCGGATGCCTGCTCGCCCATCGAGGACTTCACCCACCAACGCTTCCTGCGGGTGATTCCAGACACGGAAGGCGTGGACGCAAAGCGCGTTCTGATCTGCACTGGCAAGATCGGTCACGAGCTGCGCTTGGAGCGCCAGAAGCGGAAAGATCAGAACACAGCCATTATCTTCCTCGACCAGCTCTATCCCTTCCCCGAAGCAGAGCTGCATGCCGCGATTGAACAGCACGCGGAGGCGCGTGAGATCGTCTGGGTGCAGGAAGAGCCCGCCAACATGGGCCCGCTGTTCTACACGCTGCCGCGCCTGCGCCACATCGCCGGACAACGCGCAGTGCTGTCAGTAAAGCGCTCCGCCAGCCCAAGTCCGTCGACAGGATCAGCCGGTGCGCACGAAGTCGAGCAGAAAACGCTGCTCACGCTGGCGTTTTCGAACGAAAAAAACTAGCCGCCTGCGAAGAACCGCTTTGCGCTGCGGCCACGGGCGTTCCGCCCGTCGGGCGCGAAGCGCCTCTTCGATCGGACTCGGTCCAGCCCTGCGAACTCTATCGCCCCCCCTCCGGATGCTACCCTAACGTTCCGTCAGGATACTCATGCCGCCCCTGCTCCCCACTCTCCGCATCGCCATCGACACCGGCGGCACTTTTACAGACTGCGTCTGGGTCGAGCGCGGACGGGTGCGCATGCTCAAAGTTTTCTCAACGCCTTCCGATCCCTCGCAAGCGATCGCTGAGGCGGTCGGGACGATCGCCGCACGATCGGGTATTGTGCTCCTGCACGGCACGACCGTCGGCACCAACACGCTTTTGCAGCGCACAGGTGCGCGGGTCGCTCTGATCACCACTCTAGGCTTCGAGGACGCAATCGAAATCGGACGTCAAGCCCGCCCGAAGCTCTACGACTTTTTCTTCGATCGCGTGGAGCCGCTTGTCCCGAGCGACCTTCGCTTCGGCGTGAATGAGCGCACCGATGCCGAGGGGCAGATCCTCAAGAATCCCTCCCCGCAAGAACTGGAAGAATTAGCTTCCAAAGTCGGAGACAGCCGCCCAGAAGCCATCGCAATTTCGCTGCTCTTTTCCTTCGCGAACCCCGGCAATGAGCAGGCTGTCACACAAGCCCTAAAGAAGTTGGGCACTCCGGTTTCGGTCTCGCACCAGATCCTCCCCGAGTTTCGCGAATACGAACGCACCAGCACGGCCGTGGTGAACGCCTATCTTCAGCCAGTGATCGAGCGCTATCTCGGAAGCCTGGATCGGCGTCTGCAGCGCCCAGCCCCTTGCACTTCGCGGAAGAGCACCATCTTTGTCATGCAGTCGAGCGGGGGCATAACCGCGTTGGCGACGGCGGTGCGAGAACCAGCACGCACCGTGCTCTCCGGACCGGCAGGTGGTGTGGTTGGAGCTGCCGCCACCGCCCGGCGCGGCGGGTTCAAGCAGATCATCTCCTTTGACATGGGAGGCACCTCGACCGACGTGGCCCTGGTCGATCGCGAAGCGCCCGCCCGCAGTCAGTCGGAAGTCGCCGGGTTCCCAATCGGAGTGCCCATGATCGACATTCACACCGTGGGCGCGGGCGGTGGATCGCTCGCGCGCTTCGATGCTGCCGGAGCGCTGCGTGTGGGTCCCGAGTCGGCAGGCGCGGACCCGGGTCCGATCTGCTACGGCACAGGCAGGTTGCCAACGGTCACGGACGCCAACCTGCTTCTCGGTCATCTGCAGCCGCATCGTTTCCTGGGCGGCAACTTCCCACTCGATCTGGACCGGACGCGGCAAGTGGTCAGCGAATGGCTAAGAGGGCAGAAGTCGAATCTGTCCCTCGAACAATTCGCCGCCGGAGTGATTCGTGTCGTCAATGCCACCATGGAAAAGGCCATCCGCGTAGTTTCAATCGAGCGTGGCCGTGATCCGCGTTTGTTCCCTCTGGTGGCCTTTGGCGGCGCGGGCGGCTTGCACGCCTGTGAACTGGCCCAGTCTCTTGGCATCCCACGAGTGATTGTGCCTGCGATGCCGGGAGCCGTTTCGGCCTTCGGCATTCTCGTGAGTGACGTGGTGAAGGACTACTCTCGTACCGTGCTGTGGCGCGTCACCGCCAAGCTTCCGTTCACGCGGTTGGAAGACGAGTTCGAACGATTGTCGCGGGCTGCGAAACGAGATTTCCGCTCCGAAGGCTGGACAGGCACGATGCGCGAGCATCGCAGCGTCGACCTGAGGTATCGCGGCCAGGGATACGAGTTGAACGTGCCGTTCTCGCGCAGCCTGATTGCGGCCTTCCACCAGGCGCACGCGCAGCGCTACGGGTACAGCCACCCGGAGCGAGAGATCGAGCTGGTCACCGCACGCATGCGCGCGGTCGTCAAATCCCCCCAGGCCAGGGTCACCGCGGGCGATCGAGCAAGGTTGAGCAGGAAAGGTTCCGCGGTCTCAGCAGCGGAGCTGCTGCCGGTGCTCTTCGATGGCAGGAAACTGCGCACGGCGATCTACGATCGCGACCAGCTCACCTCCGGCAAGAAATACCCCGGCCCGGCAGTCATCACGGAGTACAGCGCCACCACGCTGGTTCCCCCTGCCATGCGTTTCTGGCCGGACCCCGCCGGTCATCTCATGATTGAAAATCGTTGAGAGACTCGACCCCGGCTCCTCGATTGTTACAACCGTGTTAAAGATGCGACAGACGGCGCCGTTCGGACGTTCGCTCGCTAGTTACCGGGTACCGATGCAGCTACAATAAACTCGTGAAACCTCACATCTCCGTGGTGGAAGACGATCCGGATATTTCGCGCCTGGTGCGCCATCACCTCGAGGGCGCCGGATTCGCCGTGAAACTTTATCCCACGGGCAACGCGATCCTCGCCGAGTCCGAGCGGCAGCGGCCGGCTCTGTTCCTTCTCGACATCATGGTCCCCGGCAAGGATGGCCTGGAGCTCTGCCGCCAGATTCGCCAGACCCAGTCGCTGGCCTTGATACCCGTGATTTTTCTCACCGCTAAGAGCAGCGAGGCCGACCGCGTTCTGGGACTCGAGCTGGGCGCCGATGATTACATCCCGAAGCCTTTCAGCCCCAGGGAACTAGTCGCCCGCGTGAAAGCTGTGTTGCGCCGCTTTGAGCGGCCGCTGGCCCCGGGACCCGTGCGCGTGGGCGAGATTGAAATCGACCCGGCCGCCATGACCCTGGCCGTGAGCGGCAAACTGGTCACGACGACCGCCACCGAGTTCCGTCTGCTCGACTACTTCGCCCGTCACCTCGGCCGCGTCTTCACCCGCGACCAGCTCCTCGATTCCGTCTGGCGTGACACTTCCTACGTAACGCCCCGTTCGGTCGATGTCTACGTCCGCCGCATCCGGGAAAAAATCGAGCCCGATCCGGAGAACCCGCGCTACCTCAAGACGGTGCGCGGCGCCGGCTACCGCTTCGAGGCCCCCAAGTGAGGAATCGGATCTTCTTCAAGCTCCTGGCGGCCTTTGCACTCGTGGTGCTGGTCACCGCCTTCACGCTTGATACCTCGATCCGACGGGCGTGGGAGACGTCGCTGCGCGACGAGATCCAGCGCAACCTGACGCAAAAAACTCTGCTGTTCGCCCACAGCGTCGAAACCGACCGCCAGCGCCCGCTCCAGGACATCACGGCGCGGGAAGGCCAGGCCGCCGGGGCCCGCGCCACCCTCATCGACCCGACGGGAAAAGTGCTCGCCGACTCAGAAGCCGAAGCCTCCTCGATGGAAAATCACGCCGAACGCAAGGAATTCAAGGCCGCTCTCGGCGGCAACATCGGCGTCGACGAGCGCCGCAGTCACACCCTGGGCATCCCCTTTCTGTACGTCGCCGCTCCGATTTCCGGAGGCGCCGTTCGGCTGGCCTATCCCCTCTCCGATGTGGAAGCCTCTTCCCAGCGAGTTCACCGAGCTTTGTTGCGGGGATCGCTGATCGCATTTGTGATCGTGATGCTGCTGGCCGCCATCACCGCCCGGTACACCGCGAGACGCCTGCAACGCATCGTGAAGTTCGCGGACCGCATCGCCGCCGGGGACCTTACGGCCAGAATTGCGTCGGGTTCCGTGGATGAGATTGGTCAGGTCGCAGCCGCTCTGGACAAGACAGCCCGCAAACTGGAAGAAAGCTTCCTGGCCCTGCAGACCAGCCAGCGTCAATTGGAAACCTTGCTCAACTCCATGCAGGACGCGGTCATTGCCGTCGATGCCGACGGGCGCGTGCAATGGGCCAACCGCGGCATGGACCGCCTGGTCCCGCAGCATACCCGGCTGCATGCTCCCGTGGTCGAAACCGTGCGCGATCCGCAATTCCTGGCGGCCGTGCGCCATGCCACGGAAGAACAAAAATTCGCTTCGGCACGAGCCGCTTCCATTGTCCCCGGCCGAAGCTTTGACGTGACCGCCGCCCCCCTGCCCGGCGGAGGCGCCGTCGCCGTGCTGCGCGACCTCACGGAGACTGAGCGCGTCGAAAAAACGCGCCGCGACTTCATCGCCAATGTCTCGCACGAACTGCGCACCCCGCTAACCTCCATCCAGGGCTACACCGAAACCTTGCTCGACAGCACCTCCGACAACGGCCACGTTCACGAGTTCCTGGAGATTGTCCGCAAGAACGCCGCCCGCATGTCGCGCCTGACCGAGGATCTGCTGACGCTGGCGCGCGTCGAATCCGGCGAGCAGCGCTTCGACGTGCAGCCCACCACTCCCACCGAACTTCTGGACGACGCCGTCGAAAGCGTTCGTGAAATCGCTCGCGCCCAGGGGATCGAACTCACCGTCGAGGAAGTGGTCGCCACTCCGGTCAACGCCGACCGCGAAGCCATCCACCAGGTCTTCTCCAATCTGATCGAGAACGCCATGAAGTATGCCGCCTCGGGTGGCCGCATCGTACTGGGCGCGCGATCGTCCGAACGGGGAGTGGAATTCTACGTGCGCGACTTCGGACCGGGCATCGCCTCCGAGCACTTGCCGCGATTGTTCGAGCGGTTCTACCGGGTCGACAAGGCGCGCTCGCGCGAATCGGGAGGCACCGGCCTCGGCCTCGCCATCGCCAAGCACATCGTGTTGGCCCACTCGGGCGCCATTCGCGCGGAAAGCGAACTGAACCACGGCTCGGCATTTTTGTTCACGCTACCGATAGCCAAGCGCGCGTGAGAAGATGCGCGTGGCAGCCCATCCGATATACCTTCGGCGCCTGTGGTAGAACATTTCCATGTGAGCGTCGTCCTTGGCTCTCTTCTCTAGTTTGGCCGCTCAGCGGCCCCCAGGGCAACAAGACTCGCCGACCGGCTGACACAGTGACCGCATTCGATGGTCGGCAGCGCAGCCCCCCGCGATGGCAGAATCCGCAGGTTTGCAGGGTATGGTGAAGGTCGCGGTTACGACCGAGGAACAGCGGGCTACAAGCGTGAAATTGGTATCGTAGATAGCTGGAAGTTCGCCGACCACGATCCCACCACCCTCATTGTCACGTATGAGTTCGTCAGCGAAGGCAAATGCAAACGCGAGCTCGTGACAAAGGACTCCGCAAAAATGGACTTGCCCATGGAGGTGACAGTGAGCACGAAGTTCTCGTTTCCCTGCCCGTTTCCCTGATGGACAGCCCTCCTTGGCACGGAACGCACGCCCCAAGGACAGGCGTTTGCGACATCTGGTGATTGCCAGCCGCTGTCCGCTGCACCGTTCTTGCAGCAAAATTCACACCCTTTTAACCTAACCCTCGCAAAAAGAACTTATTCTCTCTACTTGGTCATCCGTCTATACAATCGCCGCAAGCAGCAGGATGGGGCCCGGCCTGAAGCCGCCGACCCGCCACGGAGGAACCCGCGCATGAGCACCGCCACTGTGAAGAGTCCCTCGCCCGAACCGGCCTACGGCCACCTGGTGCGGCTGACGGTGCAAGCGTGCCAGGTGGCGAAAGAAGCCGCGGGCGCCGCGGCTGAAGGTATTGCCACCGGATCCCCCGCCCTCCTCAACTCCCTCCGCCAGCGCGAAAAAGAACTCGACAAGCTCGATATGGAAATCGACGACGGCGTCACCGACACCATCACCCAGGTTAGCGCGCCCCAGGCCCGCGAACTGCTGGCCTGTATGAAGTTCATGATCGGCCTCGAACGTATCGGCGACCTCCTGCTCAGCTTCGCCAACAGTGCCCAGGCGGCCGGTGGCCGACTGGATCCGCAGGATGTACGCGATCTCACCCAGATGGCCACGGTGCTCGAAAAAATGCTGACGGATGTGGGAGATTCTTTCTCCGGCCGCGACGTCAAGAAAGCCGTCGACGTCCTCCGCGCCGACGCCGAAATGGATCGTATGCGCAATCTGGTCTTCCTGCGCCACATTGAGAATCCGGAGAACATCGCGCGTCAGGCCAGCCTGCAAGTGATCTTCATGACCCAGTCGCTGGAACGTGCCGGCGACCACGCCAAGAACCTCGCGGAAGAAGTCTGTCACTTCGTCAGCGGCCACACCGTGCGCCACGTCCTGATGGCCTACGACAAGCCGATTGAACAACTGTTCATCGACTGGCTGCGGACCCGCGACGAGGAAAAGCGATAGAGCTCAGTTCTGGATTCCGAGTTCTCGCTTTGGGTTCCCAGTTCTCAGCTCTCGACTTGCACTCGCCTCTAGCTTCCCAGGACTTTGGTCTTCAATCGACGGTTGAAAGGCCCCTCGTTCCTCCGTTTCCGACGCCTCCCTCCATGACCCGGATCACAGCTTTCTGAGACCTTCCCCCCTCATCGTTCAAGACGGATGAATTGCCCTCGCCCTCGGATCACAGCTTCCTGCCACCAGGCTGCCTGTATCCTGCTGTTTCCAACGGCGTTAGAGACATCGCGTCGGGAAGCCAGGCGGGCCGTCTGCCGTCGGCAACCTGACAGGTGAAACTCGAACAGGCGTGCGATCTGGGCCCCAGAGTGGGAGCGCGAGCACGACCTTTGCCCAAAATGAACTTCTTCGCCGCCGCTATGAGGAACGTGAACTCAACAAAGAAACAAAGACAAGAGCCAGTTTCAATCGCAGTTGGCCGAATGCGAGAAATACGGGGCACGTGCACAGTTGGCCCCGGGGCGCGGCGCGCGAGATCAACAATCCCCTGCCCGGCATCCTGTCCAGCTGGAACTCGAGTTGAGCGATCGCTGCGGTGCAGCCCGTCCTACAAACCCCGGAACTTCTCCGCTTCCCGAGCCGTATCTAGCCCAGGAGAGTGTCCGTATGAGACATTTTGGCGCTTTCACCCTCCTGGTCAGCTCCTGCTTCGCTGCGGGACAGCAGAAACCTCTCGAAGCGCAAGTGCAGGAGAAGTTTGCGCCCGGTGGATTCATTCGTTTGCACTTGAGTCCCGGCGGCTACACCATCTCCGGCGGTGCCGCCAACTCCATCCTGATTACGTACACGGCGGCCTCTCCGCAGCAACTGAGGCGGGTCAAGGCCAGGATTCGCGCCTCTGCTTCAACCGGCGATGTCTCCATCTCCGACACGCCGCACAACAATTTCCAGGCCACCATCGAAGTTCCAACCCGGTCCGACCTGCGAGCGCGCCTGGTCGCCGGTGAAATCATCATCGACGGAGTTGAAGGCAGCAAAGACGTGGAAGTCGATTTCGGGCGGATCGAGGTCAAGATCCCGGAGCCGCAGCAATACGGACACCGGGACGCATCCGTGCGCGCCGGCAGCATCGAAGCCTCGGCCTTCGACGTTTCCAAAGGAGGGCTCTTTCGCTCCTTCGAACAAAGCGGCACGGGCAAATACCGTCTGCACGCCCACGTCACGACCGGCGAGATCGACCTGCGCGGCCCCCAATAATCCGTCGGCGGACCGGCGGGAGCCTGTTTGAGCACCGTCGAAAGAACGGGCCCTCCTTGCGATCGAAGAGCCCTCGCCTATCTAGACCGCGGAGCTGTCTTTCCGTGCTACCGTCCCCCTCCCCGCCCTGTCATCATGAGCGCAGTGAGGTCGCAGCCGAACCCAATCGAAGGACCCCGTGCCTGCCAGGGCCAGCCACCGGCCGATGGGATTTTTCTCGACGCTACAGCGGCAGGCTACGCTGCCCCTCGGCCGATCGCGGCGCTCGCGGCAGAGAACGCTCGCGGCAGAGAGCTTGACGACCGCCCTCGATCGCCCTATCCTCCCCACGAGGATGCTCCCATGCTCGGTAACCGCTCCTGGGGCGAGTGGATCGCGCGGTACTCGACCAGCCACCAGAACCCCGTCAATCGCCTTTGCCACACCATCGGAATCCCATTGATCCTGCTTTCGCTGGCGGCGTTGCTCGCGACCGTGTTCTTGCACCGTCTCTGGCCGCTAGCCTTGGGACTCTTCCTGGTGGGCTGGGTGCTCCAGTTCGTGGGTCATGCCTTCGAAGGCAAGCCCCCCGAGTTCTTCACGGACTGGCGCTTCCTGCTGGTCGGCACTCGCTGGTGGGCGGCGAAAGTCCGTGGGCGTGTGTAGGCAGTGTCAACTCGGATCGGCCGTGGGGCAGGGCGCCTTCGCGATCATCCCTGATGTTTTTCCGGCAACCCGAAGGGCTCGACTTTCTCGAGGATCTTGCCCTCCCGTAATCCCGCATCCCGGCACGCGGTGAGCCATCCCTCGGTCGCTGCCATTGCCAACCCCCCTGGCCTCTCTGGGACGGCGCGAGCAGTCCTTGGTGATCATGCCTCTATGGCGCCACCCTCGACGACCAATCTCGCGATTCGAACCAGCTGGTGTGTGGCGCCAGGACACCGGTCAGCTTGGGCGAAAAAGAAAGAAAGATGTCGTCGGCCGGAGGCCGTGGTCGACCAAGGCGGGCGTGCTGTACGCCCACCCTCCCGCACGCTCTCTCCCAGCTCTTCGCTCTGTGTGCTCCCCGGTCGCCGCACCCATGGCGTACTGACCGACGACGCAATTCACGGCTTCGCGCAGAGGACAATCACCCGATCGAATGCGCCGTTCCGCGTGGTGGAGTTCTGGCCATGCGTCCGCTCCTTGATCCATGCCTGGTCGAAGTCCCAAGCGCAGAAGCTCTGGACGCGTCCTGTACATCGAATATCGAGCCGCACCCGTTCTGGAGGGTTTCACCTCAGCCGTGGCACAAACGCAGCTCCCCTTCACGCCTTCTGCCCGACCTCCACCTTCTGCGCCTTCCTGCGGATGAAAGCATAGTTCAGCGCCGGGAGCGAATTGAACTCAGCCGCTTTCTTGTAGGAATCCTGCGCCTTCGCGCTGTCGCCTTTGCCCTGGTACGCCTGCCCCAAGCGATATAGGTTGCGCGGATCCTGCTGGTTGGCCTGTTCCAGTTCCGCAATGGCCTTGTCGTAATCCTTCTCCGCCAGCGCGATCCTCCCGGCCAGTTCATGAGCCTGCTTCAGCTGCGCCGGGTTCTTCGACGCCTCCGCGCTCTGGCGGAATTCTTGCGCATGACTCTTGGCTGCGTTGTAGTCCTTCTTCCCGATCGCCAATGCGGCCAGGTTGAAGTGATGCAAGCGCTTCGCATTGTCCTTGATATCCTGCGACAGACTGGACCCTTCCACCATCTGCAACGAGCGATCGAACTGTTGGGCGGCTGCGTCGTACCTCTGCGCCTCCGCCAGAATGTTTCCCTTAGCCTGCAAGTCCGCCGCCATGGCCGCCACGTCGTTCTTCTTTTCCGCGACGGCATATTCCTTGTCCATCTGTTGCACCGCATTGTCCAGCTTGCCGCTATCGGCAGCCACCACGGCCATACCAAAGAGCGCCGTCCGCAGCTCGCCGTCGTTGCGCGCCTGCTCCGCCATCGTTTGCAGCTCGGCCACCGCCTCTTGCGATTGGCCCTGGTACATCAGGTCCGCCGCGATCCCGAAGTGCGAGGGCGCGAAATGCGGATCAATCGCGAGCGCCTTACGATACTGCGCGATCGACTCATCGAACCGGCCCATCTTCAGCAACAACTCCGCGTAAGAATCATAGGGATTCGGATCATTTGGAATCAGCTCGACGTACTTCTTGAACGCCTGCTCCGCGTCCCCATAGTTCCCCTGCTGGCGGTGGGCATAGCCGAGAATGTTATAGGCCGGCGAGTAGCTCGGAGCCAGTTGCGTGGCTTTCTTGTAGTGCGCAATGGCCTGCTCATATTCCTGCTGGCCAAAATAGTAGTTCCCCAGGTTGAGCTGTGCTCGTTCGTCGTTAGGGTGGGCTGCCACCAACTGGTCGAGATACTGCTTCTGGATCTCGGTCACGCCGTTGGCCGCTGCCTCATTCGCCAGGATGACCAGCTTCTCTGCTTCGGAAGTTTTCGTCACCAACCCGGCCGCCTTCCGCAAATGCTCGAAGAATTCTTTGGCTGTCGGAGAACTATTCGCCCGAGCCAATTCGGCCGAAGCAAAATCCGGGTCGAGCGTGATTGCCTTGTCAAAGTGCTGCAGCGAGTCCTGGGCCAGCAACCTTTCGGAAAGATCCCGTCCCCGCAGAAATTCTTTCCGAGCTTCTTCGGACTTGGTCGTGATAGGGATCTTGCCCCCGTCCGATGCAGCCGAAGCCGACTCTCCATCGTTGCCCGCTTTGTTGCACGCAATCGACAGGGCCGCACTCAGCACAAGCACTGCAGCGAATGCCGATCGTGTCGATTCTTTGGAGTACATGGGAGACCTCCTTCGAAGATGCGTTCGTTGAGACCCAAGATCAGGAGCGATCCTTTGCTAGAGGCTTTGGGGCAGGTGGCGTTCTCGATCACCTGGGGTTCATCGCCGCCGGCGTCGACGTTCATCATTAAGGGACCGACAGGTGCCTCGTTGTTGCTAGACGTGAGCCAGCGAGTTTGGATAGCAAAGCGGCCGCGACTTAGCGCAGCTCTTCCGCGGATTGGACATCACATAACATCCAACAAAGGATTCTGCCGCGCATCTCATGCGGACTGTAACGATCGATCCTCAGCGATCACCACTATGCTAACGATGCGCCATCAAGACGCCACTGGTGGCGGCCTCTTTCTTCCTCCCGGCTGAGGGCTAACCGCACCCTCGAGTGGTCCTGTCTGGATTTCGTCCTGTTTACGGATCTACGCGGGGTCATCACCAATCACCAACGTTGCCCTCATTGTTGGGCGTCAGGCGAGACACCCGCTCTCGGCACGCACGAACCAGCGCTTCGCCTGAACAAGTTCTGGGAGATACATCATGAAGGAAGATAAAGTGGCAAACGCAAACCCTGTTGACCAACTTTCCATCCCACCCTGTTGCCCAAAGCTCGCACCGAACACGGTGTGCGACATCCTCGACTTTCAGTATCGGCAGCTCTACCACCCGAGGGTAGGAGATCGCACCGTGACCGTCGAGGTCATCATCCACGTCCGCTTTGAACGATGCCCGGGTCCATTGGCACTGGGCGACCTGGTCTATAGCACCACGCTCCTTCCCGGCGAAAAAGTCCGCTTGTTCACCACCGATCGCCGCTCGCGTTTCTCCTTCGACAGCGCCACCAAGGTCAGCTATCGCAATGAGCAGACATCGGAAGAGCACTACGCCGTGTCCGCCTGGGGCGATTTCATGTCCGATCTCACCGTGAAGGACTCTGCGCGCTCCACCAACACTTCCAAGGGTCACGTCGACACCCACGGCGAGACGAGCAGCTTCCTGGGCACCATCTTTGGCAGCCCGTCCATTGACGTCAGCGGCAACTACAACGCTCAATCCACCAGCGACTTTCTGCGCGAGCTGTCCCAGCACGCCAGTTCGTCCTATCATCGCGCCGAAATGGGCAGCCGGGCTGCAAGCAGCCTCTCGATCGGTGAGGTCCAAACCCGCACCCACACCGAGGGCGAGTCGGAAGATCACTTCGAGTCGTCGTCTCGTGAGTTTTCCAATTCAAATCGCTGTCATGCGGTCACGTTCTTCTTTTACCGGATCAACAAGACGCAGACGATCAAGTTCACCCTGGAAACCATCGAGCGGCGGGTCGTCGATCCGGCAGTCGACACCAAGGTCACCAACAACTCCTTCGCATCGCGCGGCGACGTGTCCACCATCCCCAGCGCTGTGCTGGCGACCGACAAACAGCGGCTCGAGATCGAAGCCACCGGACGAGCAAGCGTGGCCGCCGAGCAGCAAGCGACGGTCACCGGCAACGCCCGACTGCAAGCGGTGAATCCGGCCCTGCTGGGGACGGTTGCCGCCCTCTCGTTCATCCCGCTTGAGCCGCTCTCGGACGCGATCCGAAAGCAAGCTCTCCAGGCGGTCGACCAACAACTCGTCGCGGCCAAGCTGCTCGACAAAGTCGAAGGCACCGTGACAGCGGACGCGAAGAAACAGTTCTCCTTCGAGATCAAGTCCTCGTTGCCCACGCCCGGCGTGCTGGTGAAGGGTTGCCTCGACGACTGCGATGTCTGCGAAGACACGCTGGAACAGGACATCAAACTCGACCTCGAGCGCAAGCGCCTGGAAAACGCACGCCTGCAGCGGGAGATCGATCTGATGGACAAGGACCAGCAGCATCGTTGCTGCCCGAAGACCCAAGAGGGAACAACCCGAGAATAACGCGGGGAGGGGAAGCTCTTTCCACTGGTTGGACTTTAAAAGCCTGCAACCTTGAAACTTGAAACCTTTTTTGTCCGGATGCCCCGCCCCTGTTGTTCCCGCTCTTGGGAAAGACAGGAGTGGGGAGTTTCTACCGTTCTGGGGTTGGGGGTGAGTCCGCATAGGCCACAGCGCCCATCCCGGGTTGGACGAGCGAGCCGATCACGGCGAACTTGACCAACCCGGTCCGCCATCTTAGCGTGCTGACTAACGACGCCGCGTCTGTAGCAGCGCTCGCGTGCCCGGCCGCTGTGCCCCATCGCACTCAGAAAAGCAGGAGAATCGGAACTGGAACAAGCAACCTGGTGATGCGCCCTGTCTCGACCGGGAGGGATGGGTGCGGAGCTCGCTCGGTGACCAGATTGAATGCCGCAAACAACAGAGCATGGAAGGACAGAAGGCCCCCAGCTTTGTTGATTTGACGATCCTGAGTTCCAATGAGGTATTTCACCGCCTCTTCCGGATCGCCCTTTAATTGTTTTTTTAGCTTGGTCTTCTTCGAAGTCCATTTGGAGACACCTCAAGGGGCGCCCTTATACCACACCTGCTGGCACTGAGTGACCACCAACTGCCACTAGTAACTTTAAGCTCCGCCACTTACTCGCATCCCTCGCGATGTTAGTGGCTGCCAATCTGCTAGTTGACAAAAGTCGTCGAACCGTTCTATGATCCGCCTCAACGTTGAAGTAGCAATCGGGCTTTCTTCCTCTCCGGTTGTGATGCTCTTACCTCGGACGTAACTACTCTTTCTTCTCGGTGAGCTGAAACTTCCCCTCGGCCAGGCAGTGTTTCGAATCCCGCGAATGCAACGCATTCGCGCGTGGGCCCCTGTTCGATACCGAAAAGGAGTTTCTATGCGAATCAAACTG
>DASQPN010000043.1:0-48922 GCA_035643915.1 Terriglobales bacterium
TATCCGGTTGGCGGTGAGCCCGGAGCCCGAGTCGAGATCGCGCGTCGCAACCCGCAAGGAAGCGACGAATGCAGGTCGGCAAGGGTCTAACGCGAGCTACTGGCCGAGACGAATGAGACCAACATCACCTCGGGGCTCTTAATTATTTGCGGCGGTTCGCACTCCGTGCGGGCGGTTGGCGCGAAGCGCTCCCCCCAAGAGCGCATTCCGGCCCATCGAATGCTTCCGGATAAGAGACGCGGTTTCGCCGCGTCTCTGTTTTTATTTCCTCAGAAATCTAAAGACCACTTTCGCCGCGAGGGGACATGCGGACTCGCCCGTCCTGAACGCCACCCTGGCCCGGCTTGCGCCTCGTCGAGGCGGAACCTATGTGAAAGGCGTGGGAATGGATATTCTCTGGCCCCCGATGGTCGCCATGGCAGTCCTTGGGGTGACGCTCCTGGCGATCAGCGTTCTGCGCTTCCACAAGGCGCTGGACGAGGCGCGGTCCGCCTCGACCGTCCATTCCGAGCCAAGCTGTAGCTTTTGGGGCGTCTGCTTACTCCTCCACGAACTCCCCCTCCACTACCGGCAGCTTGTCCTCTGGCCGTGCCCAGAACACGTATAGAGCGGGCAAGAGAATTATGCTGATGAACAGCTCCACCATGAGGCCACCCACGATCACGATCGCGAACGGCCGTTGCGAATCGGAGCCGATGTCATGCGACATGGCCGCCGGCAACAGTCCTAGAGTCGCGACCAGCATGGTCATCATGATGGGGCGCAATCGCAGCGAAGCTCCTTCCTTCGCCGCGTCCCGAACGGATCGTCCCCGCACGCGCAGCTGGTTGATATATTCCACCATGATGACGCCGATCTCGACCGAAACCCCGATTAAAGCCAGGAACCCCAGACCCGACGAAACGCTGAAGTGCGTCCCGGTCAGAAGTAAGCTGATCAACCCGCCGAGCGGCGACAGCCCGACCACCGCCAGGATCAGCCCCACCCATTTCCACGACTGAAACGCCGCATACAGGATGAACGCCATCAGCAGAATCGTGGCCGGCACGATCACCGCCAGGCGCCGGTTGGCGCGTTGCTGGCTCTCGTACTCGCCGGTCCAGTCGAGGTGATAACCCTCGGGCAAGTTCACCTTCTGACGGACTTCTTCGATGGCCTGTCGCACCGTACTGCCCAAGTCTCGCCCGCGAACGCTGTATTTGATGGCGATGTAACGGGAATTCCCCTCCCGGTAGATTGTCGATGCGCCGTCTTCCAGCTTGATCTGCGACAACTGCCCAAGCGACACCCGTTCTCCGGAGGGCGCAAGAATGCGGATGCTGGTAATGTCCTCGATCGTCCTGCGATAAGGCGCCTGATAGCGGACCGTAAGGTCATAACGCTGCTCCCCGATCAAGATCTGGCTGACTGCTTTGCCCCCGACGGCGGTTTCGATCGCGTCCTGGATATCGCTCACGTTGATGCCGAAGCGATCCGCGGCGCTGCGGTCAACGACGAGATTCACGTTGGGCTGGCCGCCCACTTGAAAGGTCCCCAGATCGGCAACTCCCGGAATCTTGGCCATGACTCCTTGAATCTCGTCGGCTTTCTCTTCCAGTGACTTCAGGTCGGTCCCGAACAACTTCACCGCCAGCTCACCCTTCACGCCGCTCACCGCTTCTTCTACGTTGTCCGAGATAGGCTGCGAAAAATTCCAGTCCACGCCCTGCAGTTGGTGCAGGGCGTGGTCCATGGCAGCAATCAGTTCATCCTTTGTCTGGAACTGGTGCCGCCATTGTGCGCGCGGCCGGAGATCCACAAAGAACTCGGTGTTGTAGAAGCCACTGGCGTCGCTGCCATCATCGGGCCGGCCTACTTGACTGACCACCTGCCTGGCCTCCGGGAAACTTGCCAGGATCTCCCGGCCCTTGCGCGCCAGACCGATTCCGGCCGTCGGCCCGCAGCTGGGCGCGAGCGTTCCGCGCACCCAGACTGCGCCTTCATCCAGATGGGGCAGGAACTCCGACCCCACGATTCCACCAAAGGCCAGAAAGAGCATTACCGCCACCATGACCAGCCCCATGGCCAGCGTGAACTTGAGGTGCGCAAAGCACCAGTCGAGGGTGTTGCGGTAGTGCCGGTTGAGCAACTCCAGGGCCGGATTTTTCCACTCCTTCATCGTTCCCTTGAACAACAAACTGCAGACCACCGGCGCGATCACCAGGGCGAACAACAACGCACCCAGCAGGGCAAAGGCGACCGTCCATGCCATCGGACGAAACAGTCGCCCTTCCACGCGCTGCAGAGTGAAAATCGGGAGGTACGCCACAATAATGATGATGCGGGCAAAAAACACCGGCTTCTGCACCTCGTGGGCAGCGACCGCGATGGTCTCCAGTAAGGACGTCCTGCGCCCCGCAAATTCCATGTGGCGCAGAACGTTCTCGACCATCACCACCGACCCGTCTACCACCATGCCGAAATCGAGAGCGCCCAGGGACAACAGGTTTGCCGGAATGTGATTGACGTCCAGAAGAATCGCGGCAAACAGCAGTGAGAAGGGAATTGTGATGGTGACAATCAGGGCGCTGCGCACGTTCCCGAGAAAGAGAAAGAGAATCAGCGTGACCAGCAAAACCCCATCGGTCAGGTTGCGCAGCACTGTGTGCGTCGTGTAGTGCACCAGGTCGCTGCGGTCGAGGTGCGGCATCAGCTTGACCCCGGGCGGCAGCACTCCGTTGTTCAGGCGCGTGATTTTCTCATGCAGCGCGTCGAGTGTGCTGTCGGCTTCAGCGCCCTTGCGCAGCAGGACAATCCCTTCCACGACGTCGTCCGCATCGAGCACGGTACCATCTTCTTTGCGAATGGCTTTCCCCAGTTGACCCAACCGCACCTTCGGCGCCTGCACGACCGTGGCGACATCGCGAACACGCACCGGCGTTCCGTTCAGCACTCTCACCACGGTGGCCGCGATGTCGTCCGTCGTCGCCATCAGTCCCACCGCTCGCACATTCAGAGCCTGCTGCCCGCGCTCGATGAATCCGCCGCCGGCGTTGGTGTTGTTCGAGGCCAGCGCCTGTTCTACCTGGCTCAACGACAATCCATAGGAGACCAGTTTGCCGGGATCGATCTGAACTTGATACTCGCGCGTGGGCCCGCCAAAAATGTTCACCTCCACCAGGTTCGGCACGGACTTCAACTGGTTACGCACGAGCCAGTCATTCAGCGTCTTCAGTTCCATGACGTCGTACTTCGGGTTCGTGCTGCTCAGGGTGTAGAACATGATCTGCCCGGTCGGACTGTAGTCCGGCCCAATTCCAGGATTTACGTTCGCCGGCAGTGTGGCCTGCGGCAGCCGGTCGAGCACTTCCTGGCGGGCGGTGAACGTGGTGGTCTCGTCGTCATAGATGATCGTGATCTGTGACAGCCCCGCAAGCGATACCGAGCGCAGATGGGTCATATGCGCCACCCCGTTCAGGTTCACTTCCAGCGGCACCGTGATCTGCTGCTCCACTTCCTCGGCCGCGTGCCCCGGCCACTGCGTGACAATTTGCACGTAAGTGTCCGCGACGTCCGGATAGGCCTCGATCGGCAGATTGTGAAACGCAATCACGCCCCAGATGAGCAGGACCAGCGAAGCAGCCAACACCATGAGGCGGTTGCGGAGCGCGAAGTCGATCAGGGAGCCGATCATTCCTTCTTCTCCGCCACGGCGGTGGAGAAATCGAGCGCATTCGCTGCCACTTCGTCATCGGCCCGTACCCCGTCGCGAATCTCCAACATCCCGTCGGGGGATCCGCCCGCCGTTCGCACTTCCACCCGACGGAAGCGGTCCGCTCCTTCTTTGCGGAAGACCCAGTCCTTGTCGTGCAGCCGCATCACCGAAGTGCTGGTCACCATCAGGCGCGGCTGGAGCTTGCGCGAATGAAAGGTCGCCACCGCAAACATCCCCGGGCGCAGCAGTCCATTTCCATTCCCCAGCACGATGCGCACTTTCGCGGTTCGCGTGCTTGGATCGAGTACCCGCGAGATGTCGGCGAGGGCGCCCTTGAATGTCCGGTCCGGAAAGGCATTGAGCCGGATCTCTGCGGTGTCTCCAACCTGCACGTCGCCAAGCTCATTCTCAAACACGTCGCACACCACCCAGACCTGCGATAGATCGGCAATCGTCAACAGGTTGGGACTGTTGTCGATACTCTTGACCCCCTCGAAGCCCGCCACGTTCTGTTCGACAATCGCCCCCGCGATGGGCGCGCGCAGTTCCAACCGCGGACTCGGCCGTGCCGGGTTGCCGCCCAGCACCCGAACCCGTTGCTCGGCCGTCTCGACATCGATCTTGGCCTTGTCCTCCGCGCCCTGCGCGACTTGCAGATCCTTCTCGGCCACGGCGCCGCGATCGAAGAGTAACCGTGCGCGATCCAACGCCTTCTGAGCCACCCGTTCGTCGGCGAGCGCCTTCTGATAGTCCGCAAACGCCAGCGAGAGATCCGGGCTCGAAATCACCAGCAGTGTCTGCCCCTTCTTCACGGAATCCCCGAGCTTCACCTTTAGATCCACCACGCGCCCGCCGCCCAGTGAGGTGACGCGAATCGTCCTGCTGATGTCGGGAGCAATCGTCCCATTCGCGGTCAGCGTCGTGGGCATCGGACGCGCAGTCACTCTGGCGGTTTTGAACAAGTCCGGGCGATCCGTTTCGAACACATTAGGATCGACGGGGATCTCCGCGCGGTTGGCCGCGGCCTTGGTCTCGCGCGAGCACGAGAGCACTCCGAGCGAGAGTGCAAGAACCACTACAAACGAAAGCCAGCGCAGCCCTCTGGTGTGCCTCGCCGCCTGGTCGCCCTCGAGATCCAGGTTGGGGCCTGCGAACGTCTCGACCTCGAGATTCCTCCACTGTCTGCTCACTGGATCACCTCCCGCCCCACCGCCAAATTCAACTGGCCTGCCGCCATCAGATACGATCCGACCAGGTTGACGTAGTTCAACTGCACGCTCCGGAACTCGCTCTCGGTATTCAAAAAGTCCAGCAGCGAAGCGCCCCCGTGCTGATAGGAGAAGTACACCGTGTCGCGAACCTTGACCGCTTGTTGTAGATATTTCGCCTTGTAAGGGCGCAGAAGAATCAGGGTGCTGTTCAACGTCGCGAAGGCGGAGTCCACATCGCCGAATACCTGCGCCTCCATCGCGTCGCGTAACTTCTGGCTCCGATCGATATCCAGCTTCGTCCGCAATTTCTCTCCCTGGTTCCGATCGAAGATTCGCAAGGGCACATTCACGCTGACCCCAAGATATTGGTCGATGGGAGGATTCCGTCCCATGTCAAACCCAAGGATGGGATCGGTCGAGCCGTTTGCGATGGCAAGTTTGTGATCGGTGCTGGCCTTGTCGACAGCCTGCGCCGCCGCCCGCAGATCCGGACGCGCATCGAGCGCGATCTTGCGGAATTCCTCCAACGATTGCAATGGCTCTTTGAAGTCAAACGTGCCCACGACATCCAACTGCTCTACCGGTGTGCGGTCGTTCAGAAGCTGCAGTAATTGGATCTTCGCGGTGCGCAGGTTTACTTCCGCGCTCTGCAGGTCGGACTCAAACTGCACCCGCTGCAGCTCCAGGCGGTCGAGATCAATCTGTGCGATGTCGCCCGCCTTGTATCGCTCGCCGCTCACCGCCAGTACATGGTCGTAGTACTCCAGATTCGCGTGCGCGACGTCCAGCACCGCCTTCGCTTGCACGATCTGCACAAACGCGCCCCGCAGACTGAAGAGCAGATTCCTGTCCAGGTCCGCCTGCTCCAAGGTCGCGATGAACGTCCCCTTTTGGGCGCTCTCCAGCCGCAGCTCGCGCTTGTGCTGCCGCTCGTGTAGATAATTCAAGTTCGCGGTGCCCAGCAAGTAGGCCAAGGGGCCGTGTGCAGGGCCACCGCCAAAGGGATCGATCTGATCCGCCGCCAGCGTCAGGGTTGGATTGGGGCGGAGATAGGCGGTGACTCCCTGCGCCCTGGATTCCTCGACGTTCAGCCTGCCCGCCAGCAGGGTCGGGTTGTTCATCTCAAACCGGTCACGCACCTGCTCCCAGGTCAATGGGAGCCGGCTCTGGGCCGCGACTCCAGGTCGCAGCGCCAGCATGAGCATGCCGCTCAGCCAAAGCATCCTTCGCATCGTGCACTCCATGGTTTCTTCGACCAGCGCGCTGGGCGTGTGGCCAGACCGGGCGCAAACGCCACGGACTTCCTGCGTAGGGTCCTGATTCAAACGTGAGGAATGTGCCGCAGACTCTGCGGCGATTGGTTCACTAAGCGAGGGAGGACGAAGGGGGTGCGCGACCGGCGCGCGTGCGGACCAGGTTCGCAAACAGTGGCAGGACTGGAATCGGGATTGCAGATCCCCGGACCGCGTGATCGGGCGACACCAGGAATCGATCTGACACAACAGCAAACGTCGTGCACGAACTACCCAGCAAAGAAGCAAGCTTGTCGTTGCCAGGGTTGCGGAGAGCGTCGCGTGTGGCCGACTCTTCGATCTCCGGCCGCATGGCCTGCATGTCGTCGGTGGCGGAGACCACCGGGAACAGCACTATCAGGAGGCAGCCCAGGATCAGCAGAGACCGGTGCGATTGCGAACCGTGACTGGACCGCTCATGCCTGGCTTGATGCCAGACGCAGACGGCGGGCACAGCCAGCAACAGCCAGAACAGATTGAGCAACAGCTCCATAGATCGGGGTGCTCTTTGCGCGGACGAAGAAAGTGGCCAGGAGCCAACCGCCCCCCAGCGCACAGCCAATGTTCCTAGAATACTACGCCGAAATCAATGTGACTCGAGGACTTGTACGAGCGTGACCGCCGCCTGCAGGACCGAATCTGGTAATCGGTTACGGTCCGACCAGCACCTGCAACTTCTCCTTGGTTTGCAGGCGTGCTCGGTAGATCGCATTTTTGGGCGCCACCTCGGCCACCACATCCACATGGACAACGTAGGCTCCATAGGGCAGCGTGTCGCCAAATGGGAGTTCGAATGACGTGACTCCACTCTTCAACGCAAAGCGCTGGTAGCCGATCGCCACGGCCCGCCCGTTCTCAGCCACCGCCAGCACGATGAAGGTGAGGTCAAAATCATCCGCGGTGCCATTGCTGACCTGCACGGCGCCGTCAATTCGATTCCCTGAGACTCTCGCCTCCTTCTTCCACTCCAGCAGCAACGGTGGCACCACGTGCAGTACAAACTCCCGCTTCGCTCTCTGAGTGGGCCTGCTCGTGTCTGTGACCGACACCGTGAAACGAAAATCGCCCACCGACCCAGGCGTTCCCACCAGCAATCCGTCTTCGCCCAGCTTCATTCCCAGCGGAAGACTGCCCGCGGCCAGGGCCCACTTCATCGGAGGAATTCCATTCCGAGCCTGGAACTGAAAACGATAGGGATGTCGTGGAGTTGCCTTAGGCAGGGAAGTCGTGTCCACTGCAAGCTGCGAAGGATCGTTCCCTGGCTGAGCCAGAGCCGGCTCCGAAGCAGCTGCGCCGGCGACCAGCACGAACGAAATGAAGGCGGCGCGCAGTACAGTGGAAGGTCTTCGAGCCATCATGGTTGTTGTCTCGCTCTGACGCGCGCAGCGCCCGACTTGTCCTTCGATGCGCCCCCATGCAGGAACTCATCCACGGTTTTTACGAACATGTCCGGCTGGTCGATGAACGTCATATGCCCTGCCTGGGGGAAGATCACCAGCTTCGACGCCGCAATCTTTTCATGCATCACCTGCGCCAAAGACGGGTCGCACTCGTCGTGATCCCCGACCAGGACGAGTGTAGGTACTTTGATGCTGGGCAGGCGGTCGGTGTATTCCACGGACTTTAGATTTCCATCAATCACGAACTCGCCATGCTCGCCCCACATCTCACGATAGAGGTCCCAGGCCGTATTCCCCTGTGCGACTGGGTCATAGTTTGGATCGGGCCGTCCCTGGTAAACATAAGGGAAGTACCCCTCTCCCCAGGCCGCCTTCATGTATTCCGCCGTATAGCGGTTCTTCTCATAGTCCTTGCCGTGCCCGAACAGTCCTGCGGCTTCGAACTGGTCGATGCGTTCCCGCAACTCGGGCGACATCTTTTCCTTCATGCGGACGAACACCTGGTTCATCGCGACGGTGCTCGACCAAGTGCTTCCCAGGATCAGATGGTGCAGGTTCTGCTGATATTTCAGCGCGTAGGCTTGCACCAAAGCCCCACCATAGGAATGTCCCAGCAGGTTGATCTTGCCGAGATTCAGGTCCCTCCGAACCCCCTCGAGGTCCTCCACCATGTTCTCGATGGTGTAGCCAGCTGGGTCCTCGAGTTTCTGGGACCGCCCCGATCCGCGCTCATCGATAAAGATGACCCGGTTATGCCTTGCCAGGGGCAGAAGGTAGGGAAGAAAGTAATCATGCGAGGCTCCCGGCCCACCATGCAGGATGACCAGGGGCTCGCCTCGTCCCAGAATCACGTAGTAGAGCATCACGCCATTGGCGTCCACGAAACCTTCCTGCCGAGGGTAGACGTGGGCGGAGGTGGGGGTGGTCTTGGGAGTCTGGCCGGCAGCCAGGCTCAGCACCAGGAGGACGGCGGGCACAATAACCAGGAAAGCGCGACGGATTCTCATGGCCGCCCATCGTAATGCTCCGAACCTCGAAGCGCAACGCATGCCTGGGCGCTGCCATGTGAAAATACATGATCGTGGAAACAGCAACCATGCGCGAGTGGCCGCCCGATGCGATCCGTTGCCGGGAGCCACGACCAATCGTCTACAACCTGGTTCTGGCCGCCGCCGTCCTAACCTATTTCGCCATGGAGCTGCCCGCGACCAAACAACTCCTGACCGTCAACTTTGTCCTGTTTCTGTTGCTGTTGGCCGTTCTGGCCAATGTTGCCTATTGCGCAGCCTACGCCGTTGACATCTTTGCGCAGGCCTCGGGCTTCCGCGAACTTTGGCAGAGGTTTCGCTGACGGTTGTTCCTGATCGGAACGGCCTTTGCTGGTGCTATCACAGGCTTTTGGTCGATGGCAATCTTCAATCCCGGACACTCGCTGAATCTCCTGCTGTCTTTCAGTCGCATTCCCCTATGTCGCCTCCCCTCGACGCCCTCCCTCTCCCCGCGATAAGCTGGTTCGTTTTGTAGCGGAGATGCCAAGCCATGCGTGAGGCCGTCAACCAGCTTTGGCCTGAAATCCAGTGGATCGAGGACTCCAAACTCCGCGAGCAGGTTGCCCAGACCTGGACCAAAGCCCTCGAGCGCAGCCCACTGAAGCCCGACGACCTGAACTACATTCCATTCACCTTGCTGGTGCCGCACTGTCCCATCACCTTCATGGAACACAAGCGTTGCGTGGTCCACATCGCGCGCAAGAGCGCGGAAGCCATGCATGAGTTCATGGGTCGAGCGTTGCCTGTGGATGTCGACGCGGTGATCGCCGGCGCCATTCTGGCCGACGTGGGCAAGCTGCTCGAATACGAGATCGGACCCGACGGCCAGGCGCGGCAAAGCGAACGTGGCGAAGCGTTGCGGCATCCCTTCACGGGCGTTGCCCTGGCCTTGGAGTGCGGCGTTCCCGACCATGTGTGCCACATCATCGCCGCCCACGCCGCCGAAGGCGATCAGGTAAAACGAACGACGGAAGCGTACATCGTTCACCACGCCGATTTCATGGCTTATTTGCCGTTCAAGAATCCCAAAAACCTCAAGACCAAGCAGCGTTAGGAGTTCATTTTGTCCGCACCGAAGCAGATCGCCTCGAGCAAGGAAAGCATCACCGCGAAGATGGCGCGCTGGGCCGCCACTCTCGACTATAAGCATCTCTCGACCGAAGCGGTCTACCAGGCGAAGCGCTTCCTGCTCGACTCCGTTGGCTGCGCCCTAGGCGGGTACCAACAATATGACGTCAAAATAGCACTGGAGGTTCTGGACGAAGTGGCCGGTCGCGGCCCCGCTACGGTGATCGGCACCGGCAAGAGAGTCGACGCCGTGTCCGCGTCGCTCGCCAATGCTCTCATGATCCGCTGCATGGACTACAACGACATCTACTGGAAACAAGACCCGTCGCACCCCTCCGACATTTTTCCCGCAGCCCTGGCGGGCTGCGAACGAGCCCAGAGCGGCGGCAAAGAACTCGTTGTTGGCTTCGTCCTTGGACATGAATTCGAAATGCGCTTCTGTGAAGCTGCTTTCCCAGGCATCCGCGAGCGCGGCTGGCACCACGCGACCTTGACCGCGTTTGTCTCCCCTTTCGTCGCCGGACGCGCCCTGGGCCTCAACTGGGAGCAAATCCAGCATGCCGTAGGCATCTCCGCCAGCCGTCACTGCACGCTGGGCGCGGTCACTGCCGGCAAGCTGACCATGATGAAAAACACGGTGGATCCCATGGCCACACAGAGCGGCATGCTGGCCGCCCTGCTAGCCGAAAAGGGCTACACCGGCCCCGAACACGTAATCGATGGCAAAGAAGGCCTGGTCCACTGCTACGGTCCCGATTGGAAGCTCAACGTCTTGACCGATGGATTGGGCGAATCGTGGCGCATCACCCAATGCGGCATGAAGTTTTTTCCCACGGAGGCGCTGACACACGCCCCCCTCTCCGCCATGTTGGATCTGGTCAAAAAGAACGATCTGCATCCCGATCAGGTCGCAAAGATCCAGATCCGCTCCCTGGCGCGCGCGGCCGACATTCTTTCCGATCCCAGCAAGTACGATCCGCACACCAAAGAGACCGCCGACCACTCGCTGCCCTACGTGATCGCCGCAGCCCTGGTCGACCGCCAGGTTACGCCAGCGCAATTCGAGATGGCCAAGATCATGGATCCCACCATCCGTGCGCAGCTGAAGAAAGTGGAAGTGGTTGCGGATCCTGAAATCGAAAAAGTCTTTCCGGCGTTGCAGAGGGTGATTGTCACCATCACGACCGCCGACGGGCGCTCCTTCACTGCGCAACTCGACTACCCGAAAGGCGACCCGCGCAATCCGCTCACCGACCAGGAAATCGAAGAGAAATTCACGGCACTGGCCGACGGCGTTCTTTCGACGCAGGCGCAAAGGAAACTCAAAGATGCCATCTGGAACCTGGAGAGGATTGGCTCGGTTCGCCAACTGATGGTGCTGATGAAAGCTGACCTGCGCGCGGGGAAGGCGTCGCACAAGGAAGGAAAGGCAAAGAGTAGTTCGAAGCCCAAGTCGAAGAAGCGCCACCCAAAGTAGCGGCGGCGTCTCGCGCCGGCTGTCGCGAGGGCAAGTTGCCCTCGCCGAGCGAGGTCATACCATGCCCCAGACCGTCACTGAAAAAATCGCCCAATCCCACCTCGCCGAAGGTCCCTCTCGTCCCTTGCGCACCGGGGACTTCCTCTCCATCCGCCCGCATCACGTCATGACTCACGACAACACATCCGCGGTCATCAGCAAGTTCAAGGGCATCGGAGCGAAAAAGGTTCGCGACCCAAAGCAACTGGTCTTCGCCCTCGACCACGACATCCAGAATCAGGATGAATCGAACCAGAAGAAATACCGCGCCATCGAAGCCTTTGCGAAAGAGAACGGAGTCGATTTCTATCCCGCGGGCTCAGGCATCGGGCACCAGATCATGGTCGAGCGCGGATACGTGGTTCCGGGCTCGTTCGTCGTTGCTTCCGACTCGCACTCCAACATGTACGGCGCGCTGGGCGCCCTGGGCACGCCGATCGTGCGCACCGACGCTGCTGCCGTCTGGGCGACAGGTGAATTCTGGTGGCAGATCCCGCGCTCCGTCGAAGTCACTCTGGAAGGCAAGCTCCCCGACGGTGCTACTGGCAAAGATGTCATCATCACTCTGTGCGGACTCTACAACCACGACGAAGTGCTCAATGCCGCCGTCGAATTTACCGGCCCCGGCGTCGCCGGCCTCTCGATGGACGCCCGCCTCTGCATTTCCAACATGACGACAGAATGGGGACCGATCGCAGGCTGGTTCCCGGTCGACGAAGTCACGATCAAGTATTTGAGGGGCGTTCATCAGCGTCTGAAAGCCCTTGGCATCGAACGCTTCCCGGAAAACGATATGGCCCGCTGGAGCAAAGATCCGCCACGTCCAGACCCCGATGCCGTCTACGCCGCCAAGATCGTGCTCGACTTGGCCCAAGTCACCCCGCACGTCTCCGGCCCGGACACAGTCCAGGTCATGCAGTCGCTGGCCGAAATGGAGAGAAAGAAGATCGCGATCCAGAAGGCGTACCTGATCTCCTGCGTAAACTCTCGTCTGGAAGATCTGGATGCCGCCGCCCAAGTTCTAAAAGGGAAAAAGATCGCCTCCGGCGTGAAGTTCTATCTGAGCGCCGCCAGCAGGTGGGTGCAGGAAGAAGCCGAGAAACGAGGCATCTGGCAGACACTCACGGACGCGGGCGCCCACCCGCTTCCCGCCGGCTGTGGCCCCTGCATCGGCCTGGGCGTAGGCCTGCTCGAACAAGGGGAAGTCGGCATTTCCTCCACCAACCGCAATTTCAAAGGCCGCATGGGATCGCGCGATGCCCAGTGCTATCTCGCGAGCCCGGAAGTAGTGGCCGCTTCCGCGGTTGCGGGCTACGTTCGCGGTCCGCACGAGTTCGCGGACCGAAATCCCGTACGCAACTACACGGAACTGGGTGCGGGCGCAGTGCCAGGCGCAGAAAAGGTCGAGATCCTGAAAGGCTTCCCCGCGCGCGTGAACGGCCGCCTGGTCTTCATGCCCCAAGACAACGTCAACACCGACGCCATCTACGGCAAGGACTACACCTACCGCGACGACATGACCAAAGAGATGATGGCCAAGGTCGTCATGGAAAACTACGATCCCCAATTCGCCCCGCGCACGCAGGCCGGCGACGTGATCGTCAGCGGCTTCAACTTCGGCACCGGCTCCAGCCGAGAGCAGGCGGTCACCTGCCTGAAAGCGAAGGGTATCCCGCTGGTGGTCGCTGCCAGCTTCTCGCAAACCTACCTTCGCAATGCATACAACAATGGCTTCCTTTGCATCGAGGTTCCGGGTCTGGTGAAGCAAGTCCGTGAGACGTTCGCGAAGGAAATCGCGGCAAAAGAGAAGACGATCATCCCCGGCGACGAAATCGACATCGACTTCACCAACAGCGTAGTCACCTGGCGCGTCGAGAAGTTTCCCTTCCCGGCTCTGGGCAGCGTCCCACAGTCGCTGGTGATTGCGCAAGGCGTGGAGAACCTCGTAGCAAAACGGTTGGGGTTGGCTTCGTAGGCGGATGGTTCCTTCGTGATCCTTCGTATCCTTTGACTTCATGAAACCGTCGGCTCCCTAGACCCGGGTAGACTTGGGTGTGTCAACCTCCAAGGCTCGGGAGGAGGGAGGCGAAAAGGGGTGACTAGGATGTCATGATCACCCGAGCATGCAGCAAATTGCGGGGTTCGACGCGGAGACCGGAGAAGGCGGCGAGCGCCGGCTGGAGCACCGGACGGGTGAAGCCCGGAAGGTTCTAGCGGGAGTGGAAGCAGCGCGTGGCCGTGGTCCGGGTGGGGATCGAAGCCACCGGGCACGGGCGCTGGTGCGAGCGCTTGCGGGCGGAGTTGCAGATCGAGTTGTGGATCGGCGACCCGGCCAAGACCCGGGTGCAGCGGGTAGGGAAACAGAAGACCGACCGCGAGGATGCGCAACCGCCGCTGCGGCTGGGGGTGGAAGAGCGTTTTTCCGACGCTGTGGGTGCCGAGCGGGGAGAACCGCGAGGTGCGGCAACTGCTGTGGCACCGGCATCGACCGGTGCAGATGCGGACGCGGATCAAGAACCAGTTGCCGTCGATTGCGTTGCGCGAAGGGGCAGGGCGTCAACACCGGCTGTGGAGCAAGGAAGGAGGAGCGCAGCTGGAGTGGTTCGACGCTGGGGCGCTGGACGGCGCGGCGGCGAGACAATCGGTTTGCGGCTGGCTCGACCAGTGACGCCCGAGATCGCCGAACTCAGCCGACGGTTTCACCGATGTGGTGCAAGATTTTCAGGAGCTCGAATGGCTAAATACACCGTGATCACCATGCCCGGCGACGGCATCGGCAATCAAGTCCTCCCCGAATCTCTCCGCGTCCTCAAAGCCGTCGGCTTCGACGCCGACTACATCCACGCCGACATCGGTTGGGACTGCTGGCGCGCTCAGGGCAATGCCCTTCCCGACCGCACCATCGACTTGCTCACCGAGCACAAACTGGGTCTGTTCGGCGCGATCACTTCGAAGCCCAACAAAGAAGCACAGGCCGAACTGAAGCCCGAACTGCGCGGCCAGGGGCACGTCTACTACAGCCCCATCGTGACCATGCGCCAGAAGTTCAACCTCGACATCTGCAAGCGTCCCTGCATCGGTTTTATCGGTAATCCGCTGAACTACATCCGCAAGCGGACCGACGGCGGCTGGGACGAACCGCAGATCAACACCACCATCTTTCGACAGGGGACCGAGGGCATGTACGCCGGCGTCGAATGGACGAACCCGCCAGAAAATGTTCGTGCGACCCTGAACTCACATCCGCGTTTCAGGGCCTTCGCCAATGTGCCCGGCCCCGACCTCGCGGTGAGCGTACGCATCATCACGAGGAATGCAGCTCGCCGCATTGTTACCGCCGCGTTCGAATACGCGAAGGGAAGGAAATTCAAGGCAGTCACCATCTGTGAGAAGCCGAATGTCCTCCGCGAAACCTCGGGCCTGATGGAAGAAGTCGCCAAAGAGGTACAGAAGAACTATCCCGACGTCCAGCTCTGGAGCACAAACATCGATGCCCAGCTGATGTGGCTGAACAAGAACCCCGAAGATTACAACGTGGTGGTGGCTTCCAATTTGTTCGGCGACATTCTTTCTGACGCCTTCGCAGGCCTGGTCGGGGGCCTGGGCTTCGCCGCTTCCGGCAACATCGGAGACGAAGTCGCTGTCTTCGAGCCCACCCACGGGTCGGCGCCCAAGTACGCCGAGCTGAATCCCCCGATCGTCAACCCGATTGCGATGATTCTCTCCGCCGCCCTGATGGTCGAGCATGTGGGAGAAAGCGACCAAGCCGAGCGCATCAAGAATGCGGTTGCCGCCGTGGTCAAAGAAGGCAAAGTTCGAACATACGACATGATGCGTATTCCGGGCGGTGCGAAGTCGATTGACCAAGGCGCCGCCTCGACGGCCCAGATGGCGGACGCGATCCTGGCCAGGCTGTAGGGAACCACAAAGAACACGAAGAATCGCGAAGCAAATGCCGTAACATGGATGCTGCTTCGTGAGCCTTTCTGTCCTTGTGGTTGAGGCTTTTATGCGATGAGCGCTTCCAACGATCCCAGGACCTCCCTCTGCGGCGAAGCCGGACACTGGGGCAAGGAAGTCCGCTCCGACCTGCACGTCGCGATCGAGCCTCGCGACTCCGGAGGCCTCGAAGTCGGGCTCGAATCCCGAGTCGCTCCCTACTACGGCGAAGCGATCCTCGGTCAGGTCCGACAGGTGCTGGAAACCCTCGGCGTCAAGAACGCCAAGGTCGCGATTCACGACGAAGGCGCCTTGCCCTACGTGATCGCTGCACGGATCGAGACAGCTGTTCGGCGCGCGGGTCTCAGCACGAGCCAGAAGGCTTTGCCGGACAAAGCTCCTTTGCCTGACCCTTCCGCGAAAGACCGCCTGCGCCGATCGCGCCTCTACTTGCCGGGTACCGAGCCCAAATACTCGATCAATGCCGGCCTGCACGGTCCCGACGCCGTCATTCTTGACCTCGAGGACTCCGTCCACTATGCCGAAAAAGATGCGGCCCGTATCCTGGTCCGCAACACGCTTCGGGCCGTGAACTTTGGCGCTTGCGAACGCATGGTGCGCATCAACCAGCTTCCGCTTGGGCTCGAAGACTTAGCCGAAGTGGTTCCCGAAGTGCCCGACCTCATCCTGATCCCCAAAGTCGAACATTCCGGTCAAGTTGCTCAGGTTGACCGCATGATCAGCGAGTTGAGAGTCCGTCACGAGATCAACCGCCCGATCTGGTTGATGCCGATTCTCGAGTCGGGTCAGGGGATCGAAAACGCGGCGGCGATTGCGGCCGCGACGGAAGACGTCGTCGCCCTGGCCATCGGCCTCGAAGACTACACCGCTGACCTGGGCGTAGCGAAAACCGCCGAAGGCCGCGAGTCTCTCTACGCACGTACGCGCCTGGTGAACGCCGCGCGCGCCGCCGGGGTCCAGGCCATCGATTCCGTCTTCGGCGACGTGGCCGACATGGATGGGCTCAGGCTCTGGGCCGAAAACTCGCGCGCCTTGGGCTTCGAAGGCATGGGCTGCATCCATCCCGCGCAAATCTCCGTGATCCACGCGGCCTTCGCCCCATCCCCGACCGAAATCGAAAAGGCGCAAAGGATCGTGGGAGCGTTTGAAGAAGCTCAGCAGTCCGGGGTCGGAGTCGTCAGCTTGGGATCGAAAATGATCGATCCCCCGGTCGTGCAGCGGGCTCTGAAACTGGTGGCAAGAGCGAAAGCCATGGGGCTTGCCTAGGGTTCTGATCCGTAGCCTCCGTGGCTTGGTGTCTCTGGGCTGAAAAAATGTTGGAAATTCACTCATGACCGAACGAGTCGAACTGGCACACAACGCCGCTGGGCGGTCGGTGCCCAGCATGGTCAACGGCAAGCCGCAGATGCCCTACCTCGGAATCGGCAAGTACCAGCCCCGTGTCCGCAAGCAGGCCCCGCCCGTTCGCTCGAGCAAAGACTATCCCGAGAACGGCGACAAGCGCTTGCCCGACCTGGAGACCGCACTCCGCAAGTGCGGCCTGCGCGACGGCATGGTGGTCTCCAACCATCACCACCTGCGAGATGGCGACAGAGTCGCCCTCAGGATGCTCGAAGCTGCCGCGAAAATCGGCGTCAAGGATCTGCTGTGGTTCCCCAGCGCCTCGTTCCCCTCGCAAAAATCCGCGATCGACCTGATGGAAAAAAGTGTCATCCACCACATCGAAGGTTCGATGAACGGCCCGCTGGGAGACTATTGCACGCAAGGCAAAATGCGAGGCATGGGCGTCCTGCGTTCGCACGGAGGCCGGTGGCAAGCGATTCAGGATGGGGAAGTCCACATCGACATTGCAGTCATCGCCGCCCCCACCGCCGACGCCTTCGGCAACGCCGATGGCTCCCACGGTAAATCCGCCTGCGGCTCCCTGGGGTTCGCGCTGGCCGACTCCATGTACGCCGACCAGGTGATCGTAGTCACGGACAATCTGGTGCCGTTTCCCTGCGTCCCCTGGCAGATTCAGGGCAACCATGTCGACTATGTCGTCGAAGTCGAATCGATCGGCGACCCCGCCAAGATCGTCTCCGGCACGACCCAAATCACGCGCTCGCCCGACCGCTTGCGCATCGCCGAATTCGTAGCCCGCTTCCTGCGCGAAGCTGGAATCATGAAGAACGGCTTCTCGTTCCAAGCCGGCGCCGGAGGCATTGCCCTGGCCTTCGTCGACTACCTGCGTCGCCTGATGAAGGAAGATGGCGTGAAAGCCCGCTTCGTTCGCGGTGGTTCCACGAAATATCTGGTTGAGTTGCTGCAGGAAGGGCTGACGGACTACATCCTGGACGGCCAAGCCTTCGATCTCGACGGCGTGAATTCGATCTCGAGCGATGCCCGACACATCGCCACTTCGCCCTTCACGTCCTACAACTACCACGGCAAAGGAAACTTCGCCTCCATGGTCGACGCGGTTGTCCTGGGCGCCACCGAAGTCGATGTCCACTTCAACGCGAACGTCGTCACCCACTCCGACGGCCGCCTGCTCCACGGTATCGGTGGATGGCAGAACTGCCTGTTCTCCGGTTGCAGCATTCTGGCCGTCCCATCCTTCCGCGACCGCATTCCCGTGATTGTCGACGAAGTCACCACCCTCACTGGCCCGGGTGAAATGATCGATGTAGTCGTCACCGAGCGCGGCATCGCGATCAACCCCTTGCGCAAAGATCTGCTGGACGCCGTAAAAAGCTCAAAACTCCCGATTCGCCCCATCCAGGACATCAAGTCCGAAGTCGAGCAAATCTGCGGCGGCAAGCCCGCCCGCCCAAAACTCGGCGATCGCCCGGTGGCGGTCGTGAAATGGGTGGACGGGACGGTGCTCGACACCGTGTGGCAGGTAGGTTAGCGCAGGGGCCGGGGAATGCGAGGTGTCCGGGAAAATTCCAAGCCTCACTGCCTGATTTGCTCGGCGAACTGTGCGATTCCTTAGCGCCCTCCGCGGCAAAAAAGCTTCCCAGGGATCCGCCAGCGGCGAACGACTGCCCCTAGAAACTCAACTTCAACGCAAACTGAACCTGCCGCGGATCCCGCGCCGCCGTCAGGAACCCGAACTCCGGCGTGCCCCAGGTCGTCGTGTTGATCGAGTTTTGCGGCCCTGATTTCGCAAACTGCAGGTTCGGATGGTTGAACACATTGAAGAACTCCGCCCGGAACTCCAGCTTCGCCCGCTCCTGGATCGGGAAGGTCTTGAACAGCGAGAAATCCCAGATCTGATATCCCGGCCCCTGCACGGTGTTGCGCCCTACGTTCCCGAAAGACCCGAAGGGCGGATCCGTGAACGCGCAAGCGTTCACCCACGACGTCCGCACTCGCGTCCGCTCCGCTGCCAGCCCGCCCTGCGAGATCGTGCTTTGGCAGGCCGGGTCGGGATTCGCAGCCACCGGCCCGGCCTTGAACGGATCGCCGACCAAATCCGGCCGCGACTGCCCGTCGGAATTTGAAAAGCTGTTGGTGTCCAGAATCGTGAACGAATTGCCAGTCGAAAAGCTCGTAATTCCTCCCACCTGCCAGCCGCCCACGATGTAGTTGGCTGCGCCATTCGCCGATCCCCACAGCGTCTTTCCGTGACCCAAGGGCAGCTCGTAGAGATAGCTGAGAACCAGCCGGTGCCGGATGTCGAAATCCGAATTGCCCCATTCCGCGTTGGGATCTTTGAAGTAGCGGAAGTCACCACCATTCTGCGCGCCCAGGTCGGCGTTGGATGCGATGTCCAAAGCGTGCGCCCAGGTGTAGGCGGCCAGGAATGAGAGCCCGTGCGAGAAGCGTTTCTCGGCACGCAACTGCAGGGAGTTGTAGCTCGACGTACCAGCCGAACGGAACCAGCCGATGAACCCATCCACGTCCGGGAACGGTCGGCGATCTGCCATCGAGGTCGCCGGATTCGGACTCGAATCCGGCGCCGCCTGGTTGCCGTTCAGATAGATGTACTGCTTGGTTCCCTTCGATCCCGCATAGGTCGCTTCAAACACCGTGTCTCCGGGCAGTTGGTACTGCGTGGACAAGTGCCATTGCTGCATGTAGGGCGTGACCAGGTGGGGATCCAGCGAGAACAAGAGGGGCGTATTCGGATCGACCAGCGCACTCGCGGGAAAGCCGCTCGCCAGCGTCGGGATATCGGGCGCCAGACTGCAATCCTGCACTGCCGGATTGGCCGCCGACTGCCCGCAGGGATTCACGAAGTTCTCGATGGTAAAGAAAGGTGGATTGAATCCCATGCTCGGGTTCGAGTAAGGCCCCGCCTCGCTTCCGCCATAGAAGACCCCATACCCCGCCCGCACGACCAGCTTGTCGAAGGCCTGGTAGGCAAGCCCAATTCGCGGTGCGAAGTTGTTCTTGTCGGGCGGAATCAGCCCGGTCGTGCCGGTTGCCAGCAGCGGTATGATGCTGGCCAGCGTGGGCGTCAGTTGCGCATTCACGCCCTTGGGAACGACCAGGCTGTGCGTGGTCAGGTCGAAGGTGGCCATCTGATTGTTTCGTTCTTTGACGGTGGTAAACAGCTCATACCGGAGGCCAAGATTTACGGTGAGTCTGGGCGTCGCCTTCCAGTCATCCTGCGCGTAAAACCCATAGACCGGCCGGTGGTAGTCGATGTTGTGCAGGTTGTTGATGCTTCCACCGTCGCTCAATCCGATCAGGAACGATGCATAGCCGGAACCTCCCGTGCCCTGGGCCGCGGGGTTGTCGGTGAAGCTCGGCCCGAAGTCGAGCGTGCCGCGAGGCGCCGCTGGCTGAAAGATCGTGAATTCTTCCGCCCGGATTTCCGTTCCGAACTTCCAGGAGTGCCTCCCGCGCACCCACGTGACGTTGTCCAGCAGGCTGTAACTGTTCTGAATCTCATGCGAAGGCAGAAACGTCGGGCTGCCGATCTGCGACACGTCGCTGTAGGTCAACTGCGGCAATCCGCCGTTTCCGGGCACAGCGGGAATCCCCGGAAATCCGCCCGTGTAATTCAGCAATTGCTCGCTGGTCTTGTCCGCGTTGATCTGACTGCGCTTCGAATTGATGCGGTTGTAGCCGAGCCGAAACTCGTTGATCAGATCCGGCCGGAACAGGTGCGTCCAGCTGGCCGCGAAGCTGCGATAGGAGTTCCTCTCGTCACCGGAAAAGAAACCTCCACCATCGCCGTTCGTGCTGTCGAACGGCCCGGGAATCAGGCTGGGCTGCTGTTCAAAGCTGAACCGGAAGAAGCTGTAGTCCTTGTCCGTAAATTTCTGATCGAGGCGCACATCAAAGTTGTTGCGGCTTTCCCTGCGCACTGGGTTGGAAAGATAGTTAAAGCCGTCGCCGTTTACGTTGGACCGCGGATACAGGCTGGTAATCGCCGCCGCCAGAGGATCGATGCCGGACTGGGGAATTATGTTCAGCGGATTCCCGCTGCCGTCATATCCGCCCACCGGAACACCGCAGAGCCCGGACGCATAGGCAGCATCGGTCTGGGTCTGGCGCGTGTCGAAGATCTCGCCTGCATACGTAGGGTGCCCCGCGCAGTCGAGCGCCGGGATCATGGTTGCATTGTCCGGAGCCAGCGCCATCTGCGGCTGGGTCAGGTCGAGCTGAGATGAAAAGTCTCCGGTCCGCTCGGCATCCGTCGGTACAAACGAAGTCAGGGTCTGGGCCTGCCGGATCCGCAATCCCTCATAGTCGACGAAAAAGAAGGTCTTGTTCTTCACCAGCGCCCCGCCCAAGGTCGCGCCGAACTGGTTTTGCTTGTAGGGGGCAATCGGAGCGTTCGGGTCGTCGAAAAAATTCTTGGCGTCAAACTTCTCGTTCCGCAGAAACTCATACAGGCTGCCGTGGAACTGGTTGGTCCCCGATTTGATGGTCGCGTTGACGATCGCGCCGTTCCCGCGTCCGAATTCTGCGTTATAGGCGTTGGTCTGAACCTTGAATTCCTCCAGGGCCTCGACCGACGGCTGAATCACGTAGTTCGTCTCGTTCAGCAAGTCGGGAAGGTTGGAGTTATTGTCCACCCCGTCCAGCAGGAAGTTGTTCTGAAGCGAACGCGCGCCACTGGCGCTGAAACCATAGCCGCCTTCATCGCGAGCGCCCGGCTCGCTGGGCGCAGTCCCCGCCGTCAGCAGCGCCAGTTGCGCGAAATTGCGCCCGTTGAGCGGAAGATTCGCCATCCGCTTGCTGTCCACCACCTGTCCAAGTTCGGAGGTTTCCGTCTCAAGCAGGGGCGCCGCGCCGGTTACCAGGACCTGTTCTGTCTGCCGGCCCACCTCCAGTTTCACATTGACGGCAATCCGCTGTTGCACGTCGAGGTGGACGTCTTCCGAGACCGCCTTCTTGAATCCTTCTTTCTCCACCGTGACCGTGTATCGTCCGATGTGCAGGGGACCGGCCACAAATTCTCCGGCTTCGCTGGTCGTGGCGTTGAACGTCTGTCCCCGTTCCACGTCGGTGAGGGTCACCTTGGCCCCGGCGACCAGAGCGCCGCTCGGGTCTTTGACCGTGCCCACGATGCTGCCCGTGTCCTTCTGGGCCCAGGAAAGCCCGGCGAGACCAAGGATGAACATGTGCAGGACGGCGCGTCGGAGAGTGCGCACTGCTGGCATAAGCGGCTCCTTAGTACTTCGCTCACCCGTAAGGCGGGAGCCGATCTGGTTCGGCCCGCCGGCCCGGGATTTCCTAGAACGGAGGATGAACAGCGCTGCTTTTGATGTATATTACGAACACTTACTTTTACTTTCGTTATGGAGCGATGTCAAGAATGAACTTTTGCCGCCCGGCGAGCGCCGGAACCGGCACGTGGTGGCCATCTCCGGGATCCGCGGCAAGATCAAAATTATCGATAATTGCTAGCGGGACTCTGAATCGCTGGGGCATCTGTCTATGTGAAAACTGTGCCGGGCGGGCTGCCATGACGCCGTCCGAACCACGCAGAGAGATTCGGGAGGTGAGCGGAAATGGAAAGCAATCGAAAGCTGCGGTGGTCCCTTCTGTGCTTGGTCGTGCTGCCCGCACGGCTGGCCGGGGCGCAGGATTCGAACCCTTCCGGCGCGGCTCCGCAGGCCCAGATCGGCTATCAGTCCGCGGCCGACGCCGACCAGAAAAAAACGCTGCTCCTGAAAGACTTCAAACCCGTCTCCATGCTCCACGTCCCGGCCCACCCGGTCGATCGGGCGAAATTTTATGTCATCGACGTCCACAACCATGTGAACGACGCTCGGGGCGTCGACGAGCACATGGCGCCCGAGCGAGTGGTCGAAGTCATGAACAACACCAACGTGAGGACCATCGTGATCCTGACCGGCATGTGGGGGGACAAACTCCAGACGGTCATCGACCAGATGGTCAAGCCCTATCCCGGCCGCTTCCAGGTCTTCACCCAGATCGACTGGAGCAAGATCGACGATCCTGACTTCGGCGCCGAAATGGTCATACAGCTGCACGACGCCGTCGCGCGCGGGGCCCGCGGGCTCAAAGTTCTGAAAGATCTTGGCCTCGGTGTCCGCGACCAGACCGGCGCCCTCCTCAAGGTCGATGATCCCCGCATCGATCCTGTCTGGGAAGAGTGCGGCCGGCTTGGGATTCCGGTGTTTATTCATTCCGGCGATCCGGAAGCCTTTTTCCATCCGATCGATGCCACCAACGAGCGCTACGAAGAGCTCATCGAGCATCCCGACTGGAGCTTTCACGGCCCCCAGTTCCCGACCTTTGAACAGGTCCTCGAAGCCCGCAATCGAGTTTTCGCCAAACATCCCCGCACGACCTTCGTTTCGCTGCACATGGGCTGGCCGGAAAATCTCGACTGGGTCGCCACCATGCTTGACCAGCACCCCAACGTCATGGTCGAGTTCGGAGCCCGCGAAGCTGAACTCGGACGCCAGCCGCGCCGCACGCGGAAGTTCTTCCTGAAATATCAGGACAGAACGATGTTCGGCACGGATAACCAAGTCAGCGAAGGGATGTACCGCAACAACTTCCGCTGGCTCGAAACCGCCGATGAATACTTCGATTACTGGGGTGCTTCCGGCCAGGGCCGATTCGAAATCAGCGGCCTCCACTTGCCGGACGTAATACTCGAGAAGATCTATCACAAAAACGCCGAGCGCCTGTTCAGTCAGTTCAAGACAGTCAGAAGCAAGGAGGCAAAGTGAGATCACCGCTTCTCCGCCTTCCCTCCGTGGTATTCACGGCATTCGCCCTGCTCGCGATCGGCACCCTCACCCTGAGCTGTACCCGATCGCAGACCAATCCCAAGCCCAAAGAGCCTCCCACGCGTCCCTCTGACATCCAGGTCGAAGTCAAGTCGGGCGGCCCGCTCGTTCTAACTACCAGCCGTGCGGCCTTTGAAGTCTCGCCCGCAGGCTACCTGCAGGCCTTCTTGCTGCGGGACGGCAAGCGCCTGACCCTGGATGAACCCAAACCTGGTCAGCCGACCGAAAGCGACTACTTGGTTCAGGACGGCAAAGAGATCCACTTCGTTCTCGACTTCGATCGAGCCAAGGTCCTCGAATCGGTCGGCAAGCTGGGCCGCGGCCAGCGCATCGAAATCCCCGCGCATGCCGTCGACGCCGCGAGTCATGCGCTCGAGAGAACCCTCACCGTTGAAGCCTATGACGAGTTTCCTAACCTGGTTCTCTCCACCGTCGAGTACAAAAACACCGGCGCCGCCGACCTGCGGATCGACCGGGCCGTCGAACAACAGCACCGCTTCAACGCGAAACTAGCGGATCCCAAGGCGCAGCCTTACGACATGTGGTCTTTCCAGGGATCGAGTTACGACTGGGGCAAGGAGGACGTCTTCCAGCTGACCCGCGCTTCGGCGCAACCGAACGCCATGGGCGAATCCCTGAAAACCGGCCACGGAGGCGGCATCCCAGTGGTTGCCTTCTGGACCGCAACCGTGGGCGAAGCCATCGGCCACGTGGAAACCCTCCCGCTCACTCTCTCCGTCCCGGTCAAGGTCGACTCCGACCAGCGAGTCGACGCCGCCCTCACGATCCCGGTCGAAACCACGCTCAAACCAGGCGATACCTACTCCACTCCGCGCAGCTTTGTCGCAGTCTATGCCGGCGATTTCTACGAACCCTTGCGCATGTGGTCGAGCGTCCTGCAGAAAGAAGGCTGGAACATCCCCAAGCCGTCCAGCGAGGCCTACAACATCAGTTGGTGTGGATGGGGCTACGAGTTCAACGTCACGCCCGCCATGATGGAAGGCACCATCCCCAAGCTGAAGGAGCTTGGCATCAAGTGGGCCACGCTCGACGACCGCTGGTTTGATGCTTACGGCGACTGGAATCCGCGTCCGGATACCTTCCCCGGCGATTCCATCAAGAAGATGACCGACGACTTCCACCAAGAAGGCATGCTGGTGCAGCTCTGGTGGCTCCCGCTGGGTGTCGAAGACGGGCAGAGCAAGTACGAGTCGCACAAGTACATCACCTCCAAAGTTGTCGAGGAACACCCAGACTGGCTCATCCTCGACAACCACGGCCAACATGCGCGCATCATCCGGGATCTGGCGACGCTTTGCCCCGCGGTCCCCGAAGTCCAGGCCTACTACAAACAACTCACCGAAAAATTCATCCGCGACTGGGGATACGACGGCTCCAAACTCGACAATATCTACTCCGTCCCCATGTGCTACAACCCCGCACACCACCACAAATCCCCGCAAGATTCCGTCAACGCGGTGGCCGATGTCTACAAGACTATTTTCCAGACGACCCGCGCGATCAAGCCCAACAGCGTCACGCAGAGCTGCCCCTGCGGTACGCCACCGTCGCTGGCGTGGCTCCCCTACATGGACCAGGCCGTGACTGCTGACCCGGTCGGCGCCACTCAGGTGCGCCGCCGCATCAAGATGTACAAGGCGCTCCTCGGGCCCGACTCCGCCGTCTATGGCGACCACGTGGAACTGTCCACCATGGACCGCATTGGCAACAACTGGCGCGAACACGGTGAGGATTTTGCCTCTACAATCGGCACCGGAGGCGTGGTCGGTACCAAGTTCGTCTGGCCCGAACGAGGTGCGCACTTCAGGGAAGTCAACCTGACCCAGCACAAGGACGAAGTCTGGAAAAAGTGGATTGCCCTCTACAACGAAAAAATGCTGTCCAGGGGCACCTTCCTGGACCTGTACGTCACCGGGTACGACACGCCCGAAGGCTACGCCATCGAGAAAGACGGCAAGATGTACTACGCGTTCTTCGCTCCGCAGCAGAATGCTGCATGGAAGGGAGAAATCGAACTACGAGGCCTGAAACCGGGCACCTATCACGTAAACGACTACGCCCAAGGCAAGGACCTCGCCGCGGTTGAAGCCGGCGCAGGCAAAGCCCCGAAGCTACCGGTCAACTTCAGAGGCCATCTGCTCCTGGAGGTGGGCCCTTAGCTCGAAGCCAAAGACTGTTTTGTTTGCGTCCTTCGCGGAATTCCTTGCGCCCTTTGCGGTTGGCTTGTGATCGCTCAGAAACGAGCCGGGCCATTTCTAGCCCGGCCACAATCTCTGAACGGCGCGACCCTTAGGGCGAAGTCTGCAGCGTCACCTGTCCCGACTCTTCCACCCCGGCATCGTTCTGCAGGATGTAAGCCTGCCCGGAAGAAACCATGTAGAGCACCAGGTTGCTTGAGAGAGTGTTGATCGAGGAGGTCGCCCTTCCGTTCGCTGCAACCGAGTAATTGCCTGACAGAACGACGTCGTTGATCGATCCCAGCGGAACTCCGGTTGTGTTAAGCGAGTTGGCTTCCTCGTTCAGAGTCAAGTTGCTGTTCCCGTCTGGGATGAAAGTTCCACTACGCGTGAGCAGGAACCCGGGTATGTAACCATCCATCACGAGCGCGTATTGACCTTTCAGGTCGCTGTTGGCAAACACGTTGATCTGTTGCAGGTCGACCGTACCCTCCTCGACCTTGTTCAGATCCCGTACCAGGAAGAACGCGCGCGAAGGACTCACCATCCAGAATACCTCCGGGATCTGGGCTGGGGCTCCTGCGGTGGGAACAAAAGTCACGTCGACTCGCCCGTTCGCGGTCCCGGTGTAGGTGCCGGTGAACGGCTGGTTCACGATGGAGCTTCCGTCTTGCACGGAGTCATACGCACCATCAGTGATCGTCCCACCGCCCGCCGTGAATACCCCGACCGTGCGGACTCCGCCAATATTTGCATTGCTATCGCCGCTGCTCCCAAACGCATAGTTACCGGAGAGCGTTAACGATGCGCTGGCCTGCTTTTCCGCACTGCCCGTTCCCAGCATGTTCGCATCTTTCGCCATGAACCAGAAGCGGTTGGCGTCAATCACGTAATACTCGAAATTCGTGCTGATCGCGTCGCTGTCGGTGTACGCCAGAGTACCCCGCCCGTTTGAGTCGGGAAGGGAGAGATTTCCGGCCGTGAATGTCAACGAAGAGAATGTGTTGTTCCGCACGACGTCAAAATTGCCGGTGATGGCTCCGTTGGTCGAGGTAAGGGCGCCCACCGTCCCCTCCGACACCGTCGTCGGGAATGTCTGGTGAACGCGAAACACGAAAGTTCCGTTGGGCGCTGCCGTGAACGCGCCGGTGTTCTGCTTCACCCCTTCGCCCGCCGCGTTGGCGCTGAAATTCACAAAGGCATCGCTCTCGGTGAGATAAAATTTCGACGAGCTCACCATCGTGAAGGCGAGATTGATGGTTCCCCCGCCGATATTGAGAGTCATCGTGCCGTTCCCGTCTTTCGTCATCGAATAGCTGCCCGTGAAGGGCGTGCTGGCAAAGCCGCTGGCGGTGTTGAAGTCGTCGATGCCACCTGTGATATGCTGCGCCCCGTCCGCCGTGAACACGCCCGTTTCGGTGAACGATCCGTTGACTGTGTCAAACCCCGACAGCCGGTAGGCGTACTGCCCGTTCAAGCTCGCATTGCTAAAGCCGCCCGTAACCGGAAAAGTCGACCCGTTCGATCCGCACGCCAAAGAGAAAAATAGCAAGCTGATCGTCAGGCCCAGCAACAGTTTGTGGGTGAAATGATCAGGTAAGAATCCGCCGGCGAACTCCGATGCAACACCAGGACTGGACACGACGAGGCCTCCGCTTCTTGGAAATTCAAGTATTCAGGCTCCAACACCAGATTCGGTCCAAAGTTTCGCCAACGACCCAAGATGCCGGCGCCCCCATCGGTATTTCCCTGCATATATAGAGGAATGACAACCCCAAAAGGTTGCGTGTTCTGCATCACGGAAGGACGAGCACTGGACGCGAGAGTGGTTTGGCGGGACGACACCGTTCCGGGCGCCCCAGCGAAGCGCCGGGCGATCAGCCAATCTTGCGGGATTTCGAACGGGCCCAGGGCATCGATTGCTGTAGGGCGGGAGGCCCCGACGGGGGCTAGGCTCGGCGGTGCTCTCGCAAGAATGCCTCTCGGTGCTTCGGGTCCCGAAAGGCTTCCGTGCCCCCAGGCATCGTGGTCGAGAGGGCGCCTGCCACATTTCCCCACGAGAGACAGGTTGGCAAATCCGCCCCGCGCACGTACTGGGACAGGAACCCGGCGTCGAAGCTATCCCCCGCTCCCACCGGGTCCACGAACTCTACCTTCACCGCGGGGCTCGTGAATCGCTCCTGTCCCCGGAGCGCCAGCGCGCCCTGTTCGCCCATCTTGACCACGAGCAGCGGAACGCTCCCGGCCAAGCGGGCAACCGCCGATTCGAAATCGTCCGTCCCGGCAATGCGTCTCGCTTCTCTCGCATTCGGCAGGAAAACGTCCACGTACCGCAACACGTCCGCCAACCCGCCGTCCCATTTGTCGTCGGGGTCGTCATTGGTATCCAGCGAAATGGTGAGGCCCGCCGCCTTGAGGGTCCGAAACAGCTCGCCCACGTGCTTCGTCAGGCCACGCTGCAGATAGAACGATGAAAGGTGAAAGTGAGCCGAGGACATCAGGTAATCGAAATCAAGGTCATCCAACGTCAAGTCGAAGATCGTCCCGGGATAGGTCAGAATGTTGCGCAACCGCTCTCGCTGCAGGATCAGCGTGAGCCCGGTCTTAGTCGCACCCTCTACGCGCCGGACCTTCGACACATCCACGTCCCCCGCCGTCAGCCGCTCCATGGCTATTTGTCCCAGGGGATCGTCTCCGATGCGTGAGATGAAACCCACTCTCAATCCCAGCGCTGCGAGGTTATGCGCGACGATGGCCGACGAACTTCCCAGCGTCAGCATCATGCGCTCGGCCAGGAGTTCCCGCTCCGGCGGAAGCTCTTCCGGCAGACCGTAAAGGATGAGATCGAGATTCAGTTCCCCGGCTATGGTGACGTCAAATTGCGGCATGTTCGGGTGTTTCGGAAGAATCCTCGTCCTCGAGCACGACCACACGGCTGAGGTTGCGCGGCCTGTCGGGATCGAGCCCCTTCTTGAGGCCGGTGTAAAGCCCCATCAACTGCCCGGGGATGAGGTAGAGCGGCAGCCGCGCCGCTTCCGGTCCGTCGACCCCAAATTCCACCAGCAGATCCGCCGACGCGTGTGTCCGTGCCTCTGCACGGTTTGCGATGACCAGCGTTGTGCCGCCCAGTTTCTTGACTTCCTCCAGCACCTCAAGCTCTTCCGAGTATCCCGTCTCGGAGAGCAGGAACATGATCAACGTTTCCTTGCCGACGATCGACTTGGGCCCGTGCCGGAATTCGAGCGTGTGGAAACTCTGCCCGTAGGAAACTGACATCTCCGTGAGTTTGAGAGCCGACTCGCACGCCATGCCGTAAAGCGCGCCTTGCCCCAGGCAGACGTAGTCTTCGAAATCATGGCGGCTGACGAAATCGTGGACCCGGTGCGGCAACGTGCGCAGCAGTTCCTCGGCGGAGGCGGGGAGGCTCCGTTGAGCGACCAGGAATTGCTTCCCGCCGGCCAGGGTGGCAGCCAGCGCCTGCAAAGCCATCAGCATCGAGGTGAACGAGCGCGTCATCACCATGCTCTGCTCGTCCGCTGCCGGCAACACCATCACGCTGGTTACCAGCTTCTCCAGCGCCTGCCCCGGCGCGCAACTGATCCCTAGGGTGGCAATTCCGCGGTCCCGCAGCAACTCGGCAACCCTCAGGACCTCCGACGTACGCCCGGAACGCGAAATCAGCACAGGGACAAAATTGTTTTTTGCCGCCAGCACCAACTCCGGGAAGAGCAAAAGCTCGGACGCCGGCACCGCCTGCGCTCGTCGTCCCGTCAGCGCCGTCATCGTCGCTGCCGCTGACTGTGCGACATAGAAACTCGAGCCACAGCCGATGAAAATCCATTCTTGCGCGCTCGAGAACTGTTTCGCCAGCGTTTTCAGCCCGCCATTGTCCTCAAGGTCTCGTAGCGAGATGGTCCAGCACAAGGGTTGGCTAAGGATTTCGACCAGCGTATAGGCGCCATGGGGCGCCGCCGGAGACGCTGCCTTCCTGTCGCTCGGTAGGTTAGACAAGGGTCACCTCAATCCCGCTTTTCTTGAGCGCGCGGATGTCCGAATTGGGCACGCCCCGGTCCGTCACCACCCCGTGCAGCGCCGAAGGCGGCACGATCAGCGAAAGACTCCTCCGCCCAAACTTGCTTGCGTCGCATACCGCCACGGTCCGCTTCGCCACCTCCACCATCACGCGGTTCACTTTCGCTTCCAGCAGGTTGGGTGTGCTCAGGCCGTAGTGCACATCGAAGCCATCCACGCCCAGAAACAGAACGTCCGCGTTGAGCCGGTGCAGCGTTTCCTCCGCGATCGGCCCCACCAGCGAGAAGGAATTCTTGCGCAGAGTGCCGCCGGTCAGGATCACCTCGACCGCGGTGCCCGAAAGTTCCGCCGCGATATTCACGGCGTTGGTCACAATCGTAAGGTTTTGAAAGTTGCGCAAGGCACGCGCAATCGCCGTCGTGGTCGTCCCCGAATCGAGAATCACCACCTGCCCTTCTTGCACCATGCGCGCCGCGGTCTCGGCGATCCGCAGTTTTTCCTTCCGGTGCAGCTTTTCCTTCTCGCGCAGCGTGGGATCTTCCAGTGCTCCTTCCCGCGCTGGCAGGGCCCCGCCATGCGTGCGGTGAATGAGTCCATGCGCGTGCAGTTCCTCGAGGTCCTTGCGAATCGTAACCTGCGACGTTTCGAACCGCTTTGCCAGATCCAGCACCAGCACCCGGCCTTCCCGATTCACCATTGCCAGGATTGCCCGGCGACGTTCTTCGTTCAGCAAGAAAGCTCCCAGGGAGGTTGACGAACCAGCTTTCCCTTCGGCTTTCTTTTTATATCGTTTGCTTTCGTTTGTCTAGGAAAAATGAAGCCCGGCCGGGAGTCGTTCCCGAGCGGAATTTCTCAGAATCGATCCGGAAGAAATCAGGCAGACTCGCCGCGCAGGACTTCCCGGACCTTGCGTGACAGAACCTGCAGGGTGAACGGCTTTTGCAGGAATGCCGTTCCGGGTTCGAGTACACCCCGGGGGATGATGGCGTCTTCCGTGTACCCGGAAAGATAGAGCACCTTGATTTGGGGACGGCCCGCGGCCACGCGCTGCGCGAGCTCGCGCCCGCCCATTCCCGGCATCACTACGTCGGTGATCAATAGGTCGATGGTTCCGTCGTAGGCTTGGGCCGCGCGCAGGCCAGCGTCCCCGTTGTCGGCCTCGATCATCTTGTAGCCTCTGCTCGCCAGGGTGTCGCGGACAAGTTCCCGTACGGATTCTTCATCTTCCACCAGCAGCACCGTCTCGGATCCACCCATCGCAACCTGTGCGCTCCTGGTCAGTCCGGTATGTTCCGCAGGATCTTCCACCCGCGGCAGGTAAATTTGGAAAGTCGTCCCGTGTCCCAACTCGCTTTGCGCGAAGACGTAGCCTCCACTCTGCTTGACGATCCCGTAGACCGTCGAGAGGCCCAAGCCGGTACCCTTGCCCTGTTCCTTCGTTGTGAAAAACGGCTCAAAGATTCGCGACTGTGTTTCCTTGTCCATTCCGGCGCCGGTGTCAGACACGGACAGCAACACGTAAGGCCCGGGCGTGATCAGAGAGTGTTCACGCCGCGTGGGATCCAAATCTTCTTTGCTGGTCTGGATCAGGATCTTCCCGCCCTGGGACATGGCGTCCTTGGCATTGACCATCAGGTTCATGATCACCTGTTCCAGTTGGCCCGCGTCCGCGCGCGTGTGTCCCACATCGGGCGCGAGTCGGGTGGTGAGCTCGATGTTCTCGCCGATCAGGGGACGCAGCAGCCGCTCCATGTCGGAGACGATCGAATTCACGTCCACTACCTTCAGTTCGAGCAGCTGCTTTCGGCTGAACGCCAGCAACTGCCGCGTGAGTGTCGTCGCTCGATCCGCCGCCTGTTGAATCGCTTGCGCCTTCGCCTTCAGCGGATCCTCAGGCTTCAGCTGCTCCAGCAGAACCTCCGTGTACCCGCTGATCACCATCAGCAAATTGTTGAAGTCGTGCGCGACCCCGCCCGCCAGCCGTCCGACGGCCTCCATTTTCTGGGCCTGGCGGAACTGGTCTTCTAGCGTTCGCCGTTCCGTGACATCTTCGGCGATCATCTCCAGCACTCGGTCAAAATCTTCTGCTGCGGTCGCCGCCCGCCCGCTTAGGCGTACGATGATCGCACTTCCGTCCTGGCGTCTCCATTTCACCTCGACGTTGTCCAGCCGGCCCTTACGCTGGAATTCCTGCATGAGCCGCGCATGTTCCCCGGGGTCGAGGAAGACCTCGCGTTGCGGGTCGAGCTTGAGCACATCCTCGGCGGATTCGTACCCCAGCATGGTGATCAGCGCCGGATTCACGTCGAGAAACCGGCCCTCCACGCTCGACCGATACATTCCGTACACGGCGCTCTGAACCAGAGAGCGGTAGCGCGCTTCCGAGCGTCGCAGCGCTTCCTCGTGCCGCTTGTGGTCAATGGCGCTCGCCAGTTGCTGCGAAACAAACGTCAGGATTTCCTTGTCTCTTTCCCCGAAGCGTACGTCTTCGTGGTAGCTCTGCACCACCAGCACGCCAAACGTCTGATTGCCGACGCGCAGTGGCACTCCCATCCAGTCCACGGAGGGCGCTCCGATCAATTCGACCTCCCCGCGCTCCACCAGTTCCGTGAACACTTCCGGCGTCGCCAGTAGTGATTCGCCCGTGCGCAGGACATATTCGGTTAGCCCGCGCCCCAATGGCTTGGGGGACGGTGCGGTGTCCTCTTCATCGACGAAGTGCGGAAAGCTGAGCAGCTTGGTCGCGGGATCATAGAGCGCGATGTAAAAATTCCGCGCGTTCATCAGTTCGTCCACAATGTTGTGAATGGACGCGTAAAAACCCTGCAGATCCTCGGCGGAACTGGTTCTTTCCGCGATGCGGCAAAGGGCGGAGCTCAGCGCCTGGGCGCGCTTGTTCTCCTGAATATTGCGGTACAGCGCATAAAAGCCGACCCGCTTCCCTTCCACCAGCACCGGCGCGCACGATACCGACACTTCCAACAACGCACCGTCCTTGCGCTGGCGCCGGGTTTCCAGCGTTACTTTCTGTCCCTGCTGCACGACCTCATTGATCCATAGGCTTTCGGCCTTGCGGTCCGCCGGCACGATCAGCGAAACCAGGTTATGGCCGAGCACCTCCTCCGGTGTGTATCCGAACATGCGGGTGAATTCAGAGTTGATCCGCGTGATCTGATAGCGCGTGTCCAGAACGCTGATCGCCTCGGGTGCACACTCCACCAGTTGTTCCAGGTAAGCTTTCTGGATGGCGGGATCGTTTTCGTCCCAGGCCGGTGCCCCTCCCCGGGAGAATGTCTCACCGGAACTGACCAGGGCATGCGCGGAACCACGACGAAGCGCTTCTTGCAGATACTTCGCGCGTGCGAACTCCGTGGAATGAGCAGGCTGGGTGATCTCGTCACCCATTTCAGGGACCCCCGTCCGATCAACCCCGACTCGAGCCTGAATGTTAGAACGGACCCACCATTACTAGATAGTTACGGAAGTAATTCGGAGCCGCCACCTTTCTGGCTGGGCAGCGGCTTGGCGATTTTCCGCCTCTCACTCCGAGTATCGGTGGAATCGCTAAACAGGACGGTTCGCTGGCTGCTTCCGTGACCGAACTGAGGGAAGTTTGGCTTGGTCGGATCGGCCGGATCGAGGTTCGAAGCGGTGTCATCCGGCGGGAACAGGAACAGCAAATTCAGGAATGCTAGCAGGGATCCGACGGAAGGTCGGCAGTGCCGCGTAGGCATCGCGGGACGTCTGCGACTCCCCTCCCGTGACGCAGGCTGACATCGTCCCGCGTCATGCCGCGTCCGTCACGGTTGCAGCGTGCGGTGGACCTCAGGGCACAGAGCGGACGAGTCACGAACCAAGTCGGGAGCGTTCCCTCCCAGTTTCGCTCGCAGAACTTTGGACCCAGGTCATGTCGCTGGAAGTCGGTGAAGATGTCTTTCGCAGCGAAAGAACCTCCGCAGGCAGCTTCACGATGGGCTGGCCGCTGCCGTCGTCCTGGGTCGTGGAAAAACAGGCTGTTGAACAGTTCGGAGTGGAGCACGCCAAAGAGCTCTTGTGCGGCGGAACCCTCGCCTTGCTCGGTCGCGTCAAATGAGCGAGCGAAATCGTGGATCCCCCTGCCCCCGGCGTCACACCAGGGCCAGACGGTGGTGGGCTCTGGCAATTTGTACGAAGAGTCAATGTTTTCGGGCAACGAGCAGATTCAGGGCGGAAGGCGCCCAGCTCGACGTTGAGATTCGGTGGCGAGCCGACTCTGGCGTAAAGTTGGCGTCGGACGTGCACAGGCACGATTTGTCCGAGGGGATTGAGACCCACGTCCGAGCTCTGTGCCTAGCTGCCGGCCGCCAGCATCTGGCAAACCCGGTCAAGCGCCGCTCGCTGGTCGGGTGTCGGAGTCAGGAACTCGAATCCATAGTGCAGTCCGATGCGGTAGCGGACGATGGCTCGCAGTTTCACGGGAAACGGGCTCAGGGGAAGAGGGAACTCCATCGACACCACTTCGCCTGGCTCCAGGTCGCCGGTGAGCGTTCCGCCAATTCCGTCCAACCCCAACTCCGTGGAGCGCCCCCAGAAATAGCTCACATTTCCTGCGCGGAAGACCTCCACGTTCATCCGGACATCCATCCCGTAGCGTGGATAGCGCCGGGTGTAGGACGCAGTCTTCTTCCGGCCTGGTATAGTTCCGCTCATATCGTACGCAAAATTCCCTCTTTGGACGGCTCGGTACTCGCCACGACCGACAACTCGGTGCTCGCGATCAATTCCCGTGCAAGGGATATCCTGGCTCGAGGGGCAGTTTGCCCGCGATTTTCACAACCTCCACCGAGCTGTTGATGGCATACACGTCGACCAGCCCCACCGCGCCCGGAGTGGATGCCACCTTGTGCACCAATTCATCATCGGAGCCGACCACCACAATCGCCGGGTGATTCGGGTGCCCGTGATTGGCATTTGCGATCAATCCACTCACCGTCTCGGGCGTGGCTGCGTAGATCTTCTCCAGAACCAGCCTCATATCGGGAGACATCGGATCCCGCACAATGACCGTCACCGCCTTGCCATCGGGCCAGCGATTCGTCTGCGCCCTGCAAAGCTTCACCAGATCCGGCATCGTCACTGCGGACACGCTGCTCCCCTTGTTCGAAACCAACGCGATGTCCTTGGCCAGCGCCAGCGTTGTTCCGCTCAGCGCCAGAAGCGCAACTGGAAGTGCACGTCGCAGAAACACGGCAATCTCCGTCGGGTGTCCCCTGTGATCTAAGCTGATTTTCTTCGAACTCCCCGGTCTGCTCAACCGCAGAAAGGTCATGTACCTCTAGAGACAATAAGGAGTCCGGGACCGTGCCGGAGGGGTTCGCAGGGCCGCCCGTCCGGAGGTGGCGCGAGAATGGGCCGAAGGGAGGGCAGGAAAAGTCACTCCTTGAGAACGGCCGCCGCCGAGGGAGCTCTTCGCCAGATCGCCGTGAATCCAAATTTCCATATCCACCGGTTCTCTTTCGTCCTGGGTGCCTCTGCGCCAGCTTTCCTTCGGCAACTTTTTTGAGGCGCCTTGCGTACAGTAAGCTGACGGTGCCTTCCGTCGGAGGTGAGCTATGTTCTGCAACGCCTGCGGGACCCAACTCCAGCCCGGATTCAACGTCTGTCCGCGGTGCGGCAAGCCGGTCAGAGCCGCGGTAAGCCTTGTGCCCCGGAGCCGCCTTCAACAGCATCTGTCTACGCTCGGCATCCTCTGGATTGCGGTGGGCGTTCTCTTCCTGCTCCCATCGCTCGGTCTGCTCTTTGTGGGCAGCGCCACACATTTTGTCGTCGACCACAACGTGGTCGCCAGAACGCTGGGACCCCTGGTCGTGTCGGCGATCGGAGGGAGCTTGTTACTGGTCGCGGTGGGTGGGTTCCTGGTAGGCTGGGGCCTGCGGAACCGCGAGCCCTGGGCCCGTACGGTCGCGATCGTGCTCGGCATCCTGGCCCTGTTCCATCCTCCCTTCGGAACGGCCCTGGGCATTTACTCCCTTTGGGTCCTGTTATCCGACGAGGGCGGTGCTGAATACCGACGACTGACCAATGCCTAGACTCGATTGCTGTCCACCAAGGCTTCCGATGGATTATTTCGTTCGGGCCAGAAGGGCGCGGTCGGTTCTTGCCCAGAAATCCAGGATGCATCGCTGCCCTGCCTCGTGCTGCGTTGGTAAAGATGTTTCGCCGGCAGGCCGCTAGCTTTCAACCCCGTAAGTGACGTTCGGCCGTTGCCCCCCATTCGACTCTCGGCATCCAGGTAGCCCCGTTATCCGACGTCCTCAACAAGAATGCAACGTCCCGTCCAGCGGATCAGTGCGGGCCGGACTAAAGACACGTCACACCTTGACACCCTGCAGTATTAGTATCACAATGTAGCTCTAATCATGCTTGGCGAGTTTGAATACCTATTGATCGGCGCAGCCGCCGGACTCGGCGACAACGCGTATGGTGCGGCGATTCGGGAGGAGATCGAGGCGACGACCGGGCGAAACTGCTCGATTGGCGCGCTGTATACGACCATAGACCGCCTGGAAGCCAAGGGCCTGCTAAAGACGTGGATGGGCGCGGCCACGCCCCAGCGGGGTGGCCGCGCCAAGCGCATGGTTCGTGTGACGCCCAAGGGAGTGCAGGCAGCGAAGGACTTCTACGATGTGGTGACCCGCGTAAGCCGCGGCGCGTCGTGGGTGGCGAACCGAACGGGGAGCGCCTCATGACGAACGTCGACTGGTCATTGGTGGAGGTAGCCGCCCAACTGTTGAAGCGTGACGAACGCGATGCGGTGCTGGGCGATTTGGTAGAAGCGGGCGGCGAAAGTGCCTGGCAAGGGTTGCTTGACGTGCTCGGCTTAGTGATCCGGCGACAGGCGCTCCTTTGGAGGAGCTGGCGACCATGGCTCGCGGCGTTCGGACTGGCGCTGCCAGCCAGCCTGCTTCTTATGGGATTCTCCCTCTCCGTCAGCTGGACGTATCAGCACTTCATTGACCCGAAAGTTCCCCAGGCAAACGGACTGATGGTGGGCCCCGGGCTGTGGGTGCTGGCCTGCCGCGTCTTCCTGCTGATCGGTTGGTCCTGGACCGGTGGTTTTGTGGTGGGATCGGTGTCGCGGCAGACCCTTTGGGTGAGTATCGCTTCGGGTTGCTTCCCATGTTTGTTTTGTCTGGCGAGGTTCCGAGAGGAATCCCTGTCGAGGCTTTGCCTGCTTCTCTTTCTGGCGCCTGCGATCCTGGGAGTTCGCCAAGGTGTGCGAATCATCCGGATCAAAATGGGCTCGGCCATCGTTCTGGCGATGGCCGTAACCGCGCTGGTGATCCCCGCGCGGAGCGGCATGGGTCCGTGGATGCTGAATTGGGGGCTGATTTGGCCGGCCTGGTACATGGTCGCGACGGCGCGGAAACCTGGCTGAGAGGAAACGGACAAGGGTGAAATGGCAGATGGAGGAAGAGGAGAGTGCGGCAACATGATCTCAACACGAATGCATGGAGCGCCCGCGCTGGCGGTTTGCATGGCTTTCGCCGCTATGAGCGTCGCGCGGTCATTTGCCGGCTCTGGGGAAAGCCAGGTTGTAAGCCGGGAATTGCGGTCGGGGAACTTTACGCACAACAAAGTCGGCACCAGCCCGGTGCGGAAGATGGTCGTCTATCTTCCGGGCGGTTACGACGGATCCCCGAAGCGTTATCCGGTGATCTACTTTCTTCCCAGCCCTTTTGAAAGCTATCGCTTAGCTTTCGACCAAAAAAATGCCCAAGGCCTTTTTGATCGGGCCATCGCCTCTGGAGTGATCGACAAGTTCATTCTTGTATCGGTCGATATGACCACTCCACTCGGGAGCTCCTGGTATGTCAATTCTCCTGTGACCGGTAACTGGGAAGACTTCATGATCCAGGAACTGGTGCCTTACATCGACACGAATTTCAAAACCTTGCCCCAACGTAACTCACGCGGCATTGCCGGAGATTTCATGGGCGCATATGGCGCAATCCGTTTCGGCATGCGACATCCGGATGTTTTTGGTTCGGTGTATGCTTTGCATCCCGTGGGTACCGGGTCAGGCGTTCAAATCATGGATTCACGACCCGATTGGGATCTTCTGGCCAATGCCAAATCCTCAGATGACGTGAAGAAAGATGGGTATTCAACGATCTTTACCACCATCTTCCAAGCCCATTTGCCCAATCCCGACAAACCGCCGCTATTCATTGATCTTGCGGCGCATAAGGTCGGGGATCAGCTGGTCATTGATCCGAAGCTTACCGAACGCCTACGCGACAACTTCTTTCTGGAATCGATGATTCCCCAATATGCGGAAAACCTTAAATCCTTGAGAGGGTTCAAGTTTGACTGGGCGCGCAGCGATTCGAATTACGACCACGTGTATTCCAATCAGGCATTTACCCATAAGCTGAACGAATTCGGGATCGCTCACGAAGCGGAAGAATACAACGGGTCTTGGGGAGAGGGAAACTGGAGCGAAGGCGGCCGCATCTACGCGGAGGTCCTACCTTTCTTCCGAAGGCATTTGGTCTTCGACAAAACAACGATACCAGCCGCAAAATGAGGCCGCGAGCCGATTCGGCGTGCACAAATCGCCTTCGCTCCTGAAGGCGTCGGCGCAATTTCTTCAGTCTTTCAGCCCGTACAGCTTCACGGCATTCCCGCGCAGCACCATGTGCGCGATCTCGAGTGCCCGCTCCCGCGTGATCTCCCCATCATTCACCATGCCGGTCAAGGCCATCGCCAGTCCGCGGCGGGCAGTAAGGTTGGTCGCGTATCCAACCACGTCCCAGTCCAACTGCGGAGGCCCGGGTGCCAAGTCTGTCCCGTACAGCACTTTCTCCGGAAACCACTCCAGCCACTCCCGGATCACCGCGCTCAAGGCCCGCGCTGGAATCAGGGCATCCTGCTCCGAAAAATCGGCATAGACATTGGGTTTCCCCAGCAGGAACGAAGTCTCGTGCGTGTACGGCCCGGATCCGCCATGGATCAAAACAAAAACCGTCTTGCGCAGCGACGCATCATCCAGTACCGACTCCAGTTGCGTGGGATTCGCCCCCGCCACGTTGAAGTAGGTCCCGCACCCCGTCCCGGTGTGGATGTGAACCGCCAGCCCCAATCGTCCCGCCTCCCGGGCGATCGCCCGGAACAAAACGTCTTGCACCTTGAGGACTTCCAATTTGCCCGGGGCGCCGCCTTTCGCGAAGCGCTGGTAAATCCGCCGTGCCTCGCTCTCCTCAGGGGTTCCGAAGTTCAGCGACCGCAGGTAAGCCGCTTCAAACTTGATCGCCGGAGCCCTCGCCTTCTTCTGCTGCTCCAGCGTGGGCGTGATCACCTTGGCCAGGTATTCGTCCAGCGTCGGTGGCAGTGACGTTACATTCGCGGCCGTCATGTATTTCTTCAGGATCATCGCCTCCCGCGCGTAGAAAGCCTTGCGGTCAGGCGTATCGGAAACCGACTCTCCGTTGAGCGGCGACATCAGGGCGTCGTCAAACGGCACCCAAAGAAACCGTGGCCCATTCAATCCGCGCCCCATCGCCACCCGGTTGGCGAACAAATACTCGGTTCCCAATTGATCGAGCACCCAGGTCGGAAAATTGTCGCCTTGCTCGCGCATCACATTCTCTCGCGCTTCCACCAATTCGCGCACATGCGTGGGATCCCGGTCGTTGTACCTGTACCCATACAGCTTCTGCCACGCTTCCAGGAACTGAGGATTCTCCGGCCGAGCCATTGTCGGATCAGGCCCGCCTTCCAGGATGTTGCAGGGCAGCGCGTCGAAGTCGTCATCCGTTTCTCCCGGTGCCACCAGCTTGCTCACATGCGTGTGATTGTCCACTGCCTTGATCTTGTTGATTTCCGACCAGAGCTCAGGATCCGCAGCCGTCTGTGCAGCGACCTTCGTGCAGCCCATCGCGATCATAACCGCCAGTAAAACGCTCTTCATGCGACGCCTTCCTCCCAAAGAAGCCATTTCTGGATCTCGAAGAACCTAATCCTTTCCCCGACCGACGCTCAACCGCAGAGCGCCCGCGACGGATACCCCCTCCGGCCGTCGTAAACCTTCCGTCACTTGGGCCGCGCTTGGGGTGAATGCTAGGCTTTTGGCGCACAAGATACAAAATCTTTGCTTTCTGAGAGAAACCATGCATCGCCCCATTTCCATCGTGCTTGCGATTGGCCTAGCATTGGCTGTCTCTGTTCACGCTGGGGATAAGTCTTCCAACCAGGACAAATCGTCCAAACCAAAGCCGGTTGCCGGATCGATGCCGGTCACAGCGTCTTCAGCCAAGGCGCGCGAACTGTATCAGAAGGGGATGGAGGATTACGAAAACCTCTATCTCGAGCGCTGCAATGAGGACTGGCGCGCGACAGTGAAGGAAGATCCAAGCGTTGCGGTGGCGTGGGCCTGGATTGCGTTCAATAGCCGGAATCCGGCCGAGGTCAGCGCGGCGCGCGAGAACGCGAAGGCGCTGGTCTCGAAAGTGACGCCGGGCGAGCAGTTGATGATCCGGTGGATCGCCGACGTGCAGGAAGGGAACTACCTCGGAGGAATCTCCGCCATGAACGACTTGCTGGCGATGTTTCCCAAGGACAAGCATCTCCTCTATCTGGCGGGGAACTGGCTGATGCTCGAAAACGGAAACGAGCAGGCGCAGAAGATATTCGAGCGGGCGCTGGCGCTCGACAAGAACTATCCGGCGGCACTCAACGACCTGGCTTACGTGGACGCCCGCAATCGTGAGTTCGCCAAGGCGTTTGCGGCCATGGATCGCTATGTTGTGCTGCTGCCGAAAGAACCGAACCCGAATGATTCCTACGGGGAGTTGCTGCGGATGGCGGGACACTTTGACGGAGCGCTTGAGCACTATCGGGCGGCTCTCAAGATCGATCCGAAGTTCGCCTCTTCGCAGCTCGGTCTGGCTGATACGTACGCTCTGATGGGAAACCAGGCGCAGGCGCGCGTCGAATATGACAAGGCGATTGCGCAGGCCAGCAATGACGCGGACCGCATCGACTACATGATGCAGAGGGCGACGAGCTGGGTGCGCGAGGCGAATTCGGCGGAAGCCGACAAGGCGTTCGAGGCGGCTGCGGAAAAGGCGCACGAACTCGGGCTGGATCTGCAGGAAGCGCAGTCTTATCAGCGCATGGCGGCTTACCAGAGTGATGACGCTGCAGCGTTAAAGCATCTGGAGGCGGCAGAAGCCGCGCTGGGGCATCGCCAGGACATTTCGCCGCTCGATCGGGATGAGGAGCTTTCGCGAATTTTGCGGTACCGCACGGTACGGGCCGCCCGCGCCGGCAACCAGGAGTTGGCGCAGAAAGCGTTGCACGCGCTGGAGGCCATGGCGAGGGGCAGCCGGAACCTGGTGATTCAGAGTTCGTATCACGGGGCGGCGGGTGCTTTTCTGGCGGCGCAGGAAAAGTGGCAGGATGCCGTTGCGCATCTCGAAGAGGATCGCGACGATCCCTTCTCGATGCAGCTTTTGTCACGCGCCTACTTTGAAGCCGGGGCCAGCGACAAGATGCGCGAAGTCGACGCTCGGCTGCGCGGGACCAATGTTCCTACCATCGAGCAAGCAGTCGTCGTGCCTGCGGCTCGGTCGCAGCGGCCTTCAACTACCTAACCGGTCGTCCAAGTTTCTCTACCCGGAGCAGTGCCATGGGGCCGTGTCGCCCCTTGATAGGTCGGGGGTGCCCCCTCCCTTTCTCTTTCCTTAACATACAGTAAAAACAAGACTTCGCGGGATCGTGGTCTGTAAAGTACCCTGTCGGCGGGGGAGTTAAACCCTTCAATGTTGATTCCACAGACTGATTGTCTTTCCACCGCTGCGGACAATCTCGGTGCGCGATGGCCGACCCACCGCGGTTTCGCGCTTTTCCTCGATGCTATTAAGGTTGCGAGGGCCCCGAAGAAGAAGATCAACATCTCCGAGACAAGCTCCGACCGGAAATTGAGCTCCACGGGGCTGAATTGGCCAAGCTCAGGAATCAGATTCCGATGATGTGCGGGGGCCTTCGAGGCTGACAAAGAAACCATGCCAAAGCGAATCAGCGGCGTGAAGAAGTATTTGGAAGATTGGTGAGCCACGAGGGGCGCCCACGCAGGTTAGGATGAACGCGAAAGCTGGGCCACCCACTGGCATCACACCCCATTCATACAGGGACCGAAGGAGCGCCACCCGGCCCAGTGGGATAGTCGCGATGCGAAGAGCGATCCGGGCAGCGATTGGAGGAGACCGACGATGGCGACAAGCGATAACGCGGCGACTGCTGGACTCTCGATGGGGGCCGCTCTGGCGATGATTCTCTCGTTTCAACTGAATCACTCGATTCTTTGGGCGATCGTTCACGGCTTCTGTTCCTGGATTTATGTGATCTATCGAGCCATCAAGGGCAACTACTAGGGGCGGCGGCACTCCGCTTCTTCCCCTTGTCATTCCGACGTCGAGCGTAGTGGAGGCGGAGGAATCGGCCTTTTGATGCGGCTCCAGGAGCCCACTCGGATGATGCCCATGCAGCCCGAAAGCCGGGCCTCCCGGCGTCTCCCCGTATGCGAGCTTGCCGAGGAAAGCATCGGTCTGGTTCGTTCTGTCCCCGCTGGGTGTCGCCACCCTGGGTCCGATCTTTCGTTTGAGTGGATTCGGAGCTGGTTTCTCTAGAGGACGGGGCGCCTGTTGCTTCGAACAGTAGCTTGCCTCCTACCCTTCGCGAAAAGCGCGAAGGATTGATTGGACAAGAGCGAAGACGCGATTCGAAACCCGGCAGTCTGGGTTTGAGGATCAAAGACGCTGGGAGGAAGTCCCCGCCCTTTCGCACAGAACGCGAAAAAACGTGGCACCCCGGTGAACGGAGCACCCCTCACCCATGACCATCAACTACTGAAGATATTCCTGTCCAGGAATGCATTGCGGAATTTGCCCTGCGGATCGTACTTCTTACTCAACTGAACGAACTCCGGTAACCTCTCATAGTTCGACTTCAGTTGCGCGGGGGACATGGTAAACAGCTTTCCCCAGTGCGGCCGCGCTTTGAAGGGAGCCAATTCCCTTTCAATCACCGGCAGCAGTTGGCTAACGGCCGGCCAGTCCTGTTTCCAGGTGAAGTGAATCGCCACGCAGGCCTGCCGGTAACAGGGACTCATCCAGAACTGGTCGGCGGCAATGGTGCGGATTTCGGAAATCATCAGGTGCGGAGTCACCTGATCGCGCAGCCGCTCCACCGCCAGAATGGCTTCGACGGCATGCTGTCGGGGCACGAAGTATTCCGTCTGCAGTTCCTTACCGGCACTGGGCGTGAAGCCCATGCGGAAGTGCGGCAGCCGTTCATACCAGGGGCCGGGCACGCCCATCTGCTCAGTGCAGTTCTCGGCGGAAAGTTCGGCAATGGGATGAAGATTCTTGGTGGCGCGCTTCGCTCCGAAAAATTCCGGCTGCGCGTCGAACGCCTGGCCTGCTTCCATGCGGCTCTTGATCCAGACCTCGTTAAGACGCTGCTTTTGCCAATCGGTAAACAGGCTGACGCTGTAGGCGCTAGCTTCGATCGCGTCGAAGTGGTCTTTCATCTGGCTCAGCGGGAGGTTTTCATACACGTATTGCCTCATCATGAAAGTGGGCTGAATGTCGAGCGTGATCTGGGTGACGACACCCAGCGCGCCCAGGCCGACTACGGCCCCGCGAAAGGTTTCGCCGTCCTGCTGGCGGGAGAGCTTGACCACGTCGCTGGCGGCGGTCACGAGGTCCAGGGCAGACACCGCCGTGGACAGGTTGCCGTTCTTCTCGCCCGAGCCGTGAGTGGCGGTGCAGCAGGCTCCGGCGATCGAAATATGGGGCAACGAGGCCAGGTTGTGCAGCGCAAATCCCCTGTCGTGGAGATACGGGCACAGTTGACCATAGCTCATGCCGGCTGCGACGGTCACAGTGCGCGCCTCGGGGTCGAGCGCGACGACCTGGTCCATCGGCTTCAACGAGAGCAGATTGTGCGTACTGTCGGCGATGTTGTTGAAGCAGTGGCGGGTGCCGAGGACCTTGAGATTGCTTTGTCGCTTGACGAATTCGCGCACCTGTTCGAGCGAGTTTGCAGGGTACAGGCGGTCGGTGCTGTATTCGAGATTGCCTGCCCAGTTTTTCAGTTTGTCCCCGGCCGCCCAGGTTAGCAGGGGCGAGAGGGCAGGCGCTGCCATCAGCGCGGAGAAGAGCTTGAGGAAGGATCGTTTGTTCATGGCTGGGTGCGCAGGGGTCTTGCAAACGGGAAACCCGACTCTGCTGTTCGATTCGGACGGCGGCGGCTATTGTACATCGGTTTTGGGCGGCGACTAGCTGGGATCGGAGAGATGGCCTGCAATCGGTGGCCTGGCCTGGGGAGCGGTGTGCGTAAGCGGCTCGGCCGCAGCACAGCGCACCGTGCATGTCTCTCAAACCGGCATGATTTTTCTCGCGCGAGCAGCTCGTGCTGCGGCTCGAGGCCGCGACCCCGGAGTTGGATGAGAAACTTCTTGGGGCGAGCGTCGACACTCAGATCATCTTTGCCGAGGAGATGGAGTTGAGCGATGTCCAGCTCTGGCGCTCGGCGTCGCGCACTGACACGCTCGACGCATCGGTCTGTCGGTAGATCCATCTTTCGTGGTCCCGTCGCGCCTGGGGCGTTGCCGTGAAGAAGTAGATTCCGATGAAGGGATGTTCCGCGTTCACGTTGCTGAGGGGAGAGCGAGCGCAGCCGCCGGAAAGTGTGAGATCAACGCGCGGGCATTTTGTGCTTGCGCCCGGCAATCGCGGCGAGTCCGGTGCCAAGCAAGGCCAGGCTGGTCGGTTCCGGCACTGGGCTCTGGAAGAGGAGACCGAATGTTTGCGGCGAGCCATTCACGGTACCCGTCAGTGTCCCTTCCGTCGGATGGGAAACGTCGGCATCACGAATTCCGCGAGAACGATACATCCGGTCGTATCGGTGCTGCTGCGGGTGAAGGTGGCGACTGGAATGTTGAATTGCGGCCCCCGACGGTGAGCGAGGACGAAACGGTAAATGTCCCGATGGGCGCAAAAACCGTGGCAAAAATCAGACCGTCGGGTCGGTGCCTGGTATTTCCTGCCCGCGTAGGGGGTGGTCAAAGGCGGGAGCTGCCCCGGAATCATCTGCACTAACTGCCTACCCCACCTTGCGAGGCGTAAGTGTTCGTGGTGGCAGAATCCAGCGTTTCGTGGTTTCCCTTTCCGTCGTGCAGGAGCTCGCCACAGGAACGAGCGTGTACAGCGAATTTTCCCCAAAACTCCTTGACCAACAGGCGTCTCAGCCGATTCTTTGCCGGTATTCGGACCGCGATCAGCCATCTTGCGAAGGCGGGTTGTCCAACGGTGGCGCCGCAGTGGGCGACACGATCGTGAATCCCAGGCCCTGCAGCACGTGTACTGTGTTGTTGGCCGCGCCATCGAGGAGCAGGCGACAGTTCGCAAATTTCGTGTCCTTCCACTCCGACCTCGCGCCTCCGTAGCACAGCAAACAGTCCTCGAAGGAGCAGTTCAAGAACAGCTTGCCGTCCAGACGCACCTTATCCTTCTGGAAGGCCACGTTGCTGATTGCTTCCAGGATTTCCCGTGGATCGGAAGGCTCAGGTTCTTTCAATGTTTAAACGCTTTCCTTTGGTGATCTGGATCACCCACGTTCTGAGCCCTCCTTTTTACACTGAAAACGACATGCTGACTATCAAGACATTCACCGACGGCCGAAACGCCACTCTCATCCTCACCGCCCATCTACCGGCGGAGTCCGTACTGGAGCTCGAACCGCGCTGGCGACGGAGGCGGTCCTTTGAATCTGTGCCGGTTGATCTCTGCGGCGTGGGGCCGATAGACGCCGCGGGAAGGCTCTTTTGGGGAGGAGTTTGCGGGGCAGCCGGCCTGGTGGTGGGAACTCATCAGGGCCCTGTTTGCCAAATAGTTGTGGGCGCCGGCCTCGATCACCTCCTGGCGGTCTTTCTCGGAGACTCCACTCACCACTGCGGGAAGGATGGCTGTCGCAGCGTCCCGCCTCAGGCGGCGCAGCGCTTCCGTCACTGACCCCCGGCAACAATGGATCCAGCAGGACCAGCCGCGTTGCCTTTGAAGCCGACATTCCGGCTATCGAGGATTCATCGGTCTGCGACAGCACCACCGGGGCAGGCGGCGTGAATCCGCCGCCGGGAGCGTTGTTTTACCCATCTACACGACTGCGAATATCAACGGGGCTACCGCGACAAAATTCTGCCCGCGCTGTTCGTGCGCGCCCGGTATGAAGGATTCGTCATGGTAACCCGGACCCTGAGCGATGCCAGCCGAACGGAACAGTCCCTGGTGAACTACTACACTGCGGCTTCGGCCCACCTCGACTCGAGCAGGGGCAGGTCCGCGGTGACTCACTATGTATGCCGCATTTGCCGGTACATAACGACCAATGCGGACTTCCACGTCTGCAAGGTCTGCTATCACTCCCGGGAGAAGCATGAGGCCGTCAGCTAGGCCGCAAAGCGCAAGGGCGATGGCGCGATGAAACTTTAGCAAAAGCAGTTCTCAGGGGTTCCGTTCTAGGAAATGTGGGTCCGAGGGCCAGGCCCTCGGGATAGGGGGCGGGATCTTGAACTAACCAGAGAACTGCTTTTGCTATCCTACGGCGGTGCCGCGCGCGTTCCTAATCGATACCGACACCGCGTCCGATGATGCGGTTGCTCTCATCATGGCCCTTCGCGCCCCTGACGTGCGGGTGGTCGCGATCACCACGGTCGCTGGCAACGTCGATGTAGCACAGTCCACCCGGAACGCCCTGTACACCGTGGAGCTTTGCGGAGCCGACGTCCCAGTATATTCCGGAGCGGACAAGCCCCTGCTTCGTACCTATCAGAATGCAACCTGGTTTCACGGGCGCGACGGACTCGGCGATCACAACTACCCGCCGCCCCGGCGATCTCCCGGAAATTTACACGCTGCGGACGCGATCATCGAGGCCATCGAAGCCAATCCCGGAGTTGTACTCGTCACGCTCGCGCCGCTCACGAATGTTGCCCTCGCCCTGGCGAAACGGCCGGACATCGCGGGCAAGGTGGGCCGGTGCGTGGTTATGGGTGGGGCACCGTGCTGCGAAGGCAACGTAACCCCGGCCGCCGAATACAACATTTGGGTGGATCCGGAGGCGGCGCGCATCGTCCTGCGCAGCGGCCTTCCCGTGGAACTGGTCGGCTGGCAGACGTCCCGTGCGGATGCGGTGCTGAACGAAGGCGATATCGCACGCATTCTGGGGTTCAACAATGCGCTCGCGCGCTTTGCGATCGAGTGCAACCGCCATGCGCGACAGGCCTATCGGGTGCAGACCGGCGAAGACGGTATTTCGCTGCCCGATCCGGTGGCCATGAGCGTTGCCCTGGACGCCACGATCGGAACGGATTGGAGCGCTCACTACGTGGACGTGGAAACCCAGAGCGAGTTGACCCGAGGGATGACCGTCGTCGATCGCCTGAACGTGGCAGCCGACGGGCGGAATCAGCCGGTGTGGGCACCCGTCCTGCAAACGGGAAGCAAAGTCAACGTGTGCTGGACCATCGACGCGAATCGCTGGAAGCAGGCTCTCTTCGAGGCTCTGCAGTCGTCTTCCGTATGAAACTCACAACGGGGCGCGTCGACCAGGGCGATCGAGTGGCGACAAAGCTTCGAGCGTCACCGCTGCGCTCGCGCTAAGTCGCGAATCTGGTTCAAATACCCGACGTAGACCGGGATGGGAATATCCGGCGAGTCCCCATCGTTGAGGAAGTGTTCCAAGCGCACCTCCACTGGAATCGACCGGATCACCTCGCCGAAGCGCGCCCTTTGCAAGAATTTCACCCTCCAGATTTCAAGCATCAGCGATCGGAACTCTTCGCTGATGAAACCCATCCGGCGCTGGCCCAAATAGATTGCGTCAAAGTGGTGGTCGGCCAAAATTTTCCGAATATCGTCATTTGCGGAGAAGGCATAAACCAGGTGGAACAGATCGGCCAGATCGCCCCACAGAACTTTCTCCTCGTAAGCGCTGAAACGGAAGGGGGTGCCGGTGCGTTGCTGACTGGTTCGTGCCCGGTCACTCTCATGCAGCCCGTGACGTCCCAACTCCTCCCGAAACCACCGCAGCCGCTCTGGGGCAAGGTTGTGCCGCAGAAACTCCACCGCGTAGGCGTTCCGCAGGTAGAGCCTGCGGTCACCATCAAGATGTGCGAGCCAAGGCCCCCAGTTCTTCTGTTCCAGAAGGCCGAGCAAGTCCGTCAGTTCGGCTACGCTCGTGTCGGGGTGATACTTTACGGATTGCCAGAAATGTTCCGTGGAGTCGTAGGTGGCGCCGTACAGCTGGATTCCTTCTTCGATCGGGTACCAGTTCGACAGCACTCGTCCCGCAATCGACGGCGAAGCGCTCCAGCAGTTCAGGGAATGCTTCCATTTCTCCTGCACTTCCAGAAATGCCTCAGTGTACCCGTCGGGTACTGGTTCTTTTACACGCGCGATCGCCCGCCGCAATTCCTCGCGGGTGTGCGTCACCAGCGTTTCGAGCGGCCGCTCGTCTGCCATCGAGACCACGCGGCTCTCGATACCACGTCGCAGCAACTCACGGGCGAGCCTCTGCCGTGCTGCATCGTCGAGGCCACTGCTCCAGCGTTCAGTTTGTGACTTGATGTAAGGGAACAACTCGGCCAGCGATTTGAATTCGATGAAGCCGTGCAGGGCAAAGGTGACCGGGCGCCCGTCTTTCAAGATGGTGGTGGAAGGCGTGACCAGAGCCTGAGGAGAAAGATTTTCAGCGAGCACGGGCACGCTCATCATCATTGCGATGAAAGCAATCCAAATCATCAGTCCGGAAAGCGCACGTCGTTCTGTGGGGATCCCTTCCATGCTTTGCGTCGGCCCGCTTTGGGATCGGGAAAGACTTCAGTGGAGAACGGGCGTAGCGTCCGTGGCGACGCACACCCACTTCCCGCCCTTGGAGACCCAGGTGTCGACAAATTGCTCGCGCCGCGAGTAGGACTTCCCGCCTTCTACTCCCTTGACCCGCATGACGCCGCTGGCGATCGCGGTGTCGCCGAACACGCGCACGCTCATCGATTCCGGCGCGACTTGCTGCTCCTGGGAGTTGGTGGCTCGCACGCCGGCGAGAAACTCTGCCTTGGTCTGCACACTGCCGTCGTCATTCACCAGCACAACGGCATTGTCGAGGAGTGCGTCCAGCGCCTTGATGTCGCCGATCTTGTAAGCCTGGTTCCAGGCCTTCTCGAGGGCAATGATTTTTGATTGCACGGC
>DASQPN010000044.1:0-3091 GCA_035643915.1 Terriglobales bacterium
CCCTTCATCTCGACGAGCCCCTACTCCTTGTGGCCGACTATGCGTCCAATAGGACCCGAATGGCTCCGGAAGGCCACAGCCCGTCGTATGTCCTCGAGTGCCTACATTCCGTGCGGCATAAACGCGTCCCATGCGCGCCAGAACTCCGTCATATCCTGGGGCGATCCCAACGAGACCCGAATGTAATACTCAAAACCCGGGTATCCACTCGCCACAAGGATGCCCTTCTCCCTGAGTTGCTCGGCAACCTCAGTCCCGAGGCGCGAGGTTTTCAACATCACGAAGTTGGTCACCGAATCGAGAGAGCGCAACATCCGGGCATTAGCTTGGTTGTAGAATTCCTGGCGATCGTCCGCAACACGCTCGACGATCTTCTTCACATATGCTTGATCCCCCAGCGCCGCGTTCGCCGCACGGGCGGCAACAATGTTCACACCCATCGCCAGCCCTCGCTGCGCCAGACGCTTCGACGTCCCCGAGGAAGCCACGGCGTAGCCAACCCGAAGTCCTGCCATGCCATAGACCTTCGAGACCGTGCGGGTGACGATTAGGCGGGGATCGGAAGCGGCGCGGCCTACCCACGTCGTGTAGGTCGATGTCGGCGGAACGAAGTCGTGATAAGCCTCGTCAATCAGTACGCTCACGCCCCTGGGCACTCTATCGAAGAATGATTCGAGGTCGCCTTTCGGCGTGAGCCCGCCCGTTGGGTTATTTGGATTGCAGACATAGATCAGCCCGGTCGATGCATCCGTGCGCCGGATCATGGTATCGAGATCGTGCGTATATCGTTTGGTCATCGGAACGGCTCGGACTTCGGTGCCGCTCGCGCGCGCATACCCTGCGATCGCATCGAACGTCGGTGTCGCCATTACCAGCGATTTTCCGGGGCCGAGAAAAGTCTCGGCGGCGATGCGTAAAATGTCAGCAGACCCGCAACCTAGCGTGATCTGCTCGGATCTAATGCCGTTCAAAGTGGAGATTATGGAACGCAGATCCTCCAGCTCTTGGTCTGGGTAGCGATTGGCGTCGCCAATCGCATTGCGCATAGCCTCGTTCGCTCTTTCGCACGGACCGTAGGGGCTCTCGTTCTGGTTAAGCCGGATGGGCTTCGCCGGACTTGCAGCGCCTGCCGCTGGCTGTACCGGCAATAATGAAGTGTCTCCCAGCGCGGGAAGTAGTCCCGCGCTCGTGAGTGCGATCCCAAGCTGTCGCAAAAGGTCTCTGCGACAAAGGCGCATGTTGAATTTCCTTTCTGTGAAGAGTCGGCCACGCAGGCCGCAACATGCCCGGCCCGGAGCGGGCCCCTGCGAACCCCCTCTGGAAAGAGCAAATACGTGTAACAGCGCCGCTGCAGTCGCCTACCTTGTTGATGTTGCTCGCGAAACTTGCCCCCTTCCCTTGACCAGGCTTCCCGAAGATGGCCCGGCAGAGATGCCGAAATCGCCAGTGCTAAATGACCGTGAGTGTCACGTTCACGCTGTGGCTCAAACCACCGCTTGTGCCCGTGATTGTAAGTGTGTACATCCCCGGAAGGCTCGTTATCGCGGGGGTGACAGTCAGCGTTGAGGAGCCCGAACCAGCCACGAAAGGATTGCTGAAAGAAGCGGTCGCGCCGGAAGGCAATCCGGACACGCTTAAGCCTACGGTGCCGGAAAAGCTGTTCGCAGGCGTAATCGTGACCGCATAATTCGTGCCGTTTCCCTGGACTCCGATTTGCGAAGAAGGCGTAGCGGAAATGCTGAAGTCCGGCGCAGGATTCACTGTGATGTTCCGCGAAGGTGGATTGGGATCGGTGAGGCCGGCATTGTCCGTGACGGTCAGCGTGGTCGCGAAAGTGCCGGGAGTGTTGTAAATCACGTTACCTGGTGTAGCCAGAGAGCTCGTACTCGGGCTGCCTCCGGGGAACGACCAGGAATACGCGCTGATGGTGCCATCGGGATCCGAACCGGAGCCTGAGAAGTACACGGACTGGCCGGCGGTAATCGTCACATCGGTCGCGGGGCTTGTGATGGTGCCGGTAGGAGGCTGGTCCGCTGGCGCTGGTGTCAGCTGGACGAATTGCGCCACCGAAGGCACTCCCAAGAAATTTAGGATGAAGAGCATGTAGTAGCCCGGCGGAGCGATGTTGCCGTTCGGCGGAGCTATCACGTTCAAAACGCCGCTCCCGGCCGTGAAGTTCATGGCGACCAAACGCTGCTCCATGTCAAACGCGTGCGTCGGTGCACCAGGCCGCATGAGCACCACGGAAGAAATGTTCGCCGCGTCCGGAGTCTGTACTTGGAACGCGCTGCCGTAGCCAATGCCCGACGAGGGAACGCCGGTGATCGCAGGCTGCGTGGCGAGCGTGCCGTCCGGATTGAAGAGATACGCTGGACGGTAAATCTCCATATGTTGCTCGTACGTGCCGCGCGCTGGATTCCCGCCGGCGAACCACACCGTCCCATCCGGAAGGAGGAGCGAATTGGAATGGTACAGGCGGGCAAACGCATTCTGCCCCGCAGAGCTGAAGGTGTTCGTGGCCGGATCGTACAAATCGGCGTTGAGGCTCGCGGTCCCCGTGTCTTCATCATTGAGGGAACCGCCCAGCGCGATGATCTTGCCATTCGGGAGAATCGTGGCGTTCATTTCGATGCGCGGCTGGGACATGAGAGGACCGATAGTCCATTTCGGAGTGGCCGCTGACAGATCGATGAGTTCGGTTGTGGCTGTGGACGGACTGCCGCCGCCCATAATCATGACCACGGGCTTGTAGTTGTTTGCCGGCGTGAGCGGCAGCAACACCGAGGTCCCGTAAGTGCGCGTCCCGCCGTAATTGGTGGTCGCTACCACGCCCGACCAGGTTTTGGCCACAGGATCAAAAAGCCGCGATTGCGCTGTGGAGCCCGAATAGAACACTTTACCGCTCGGAAGAAGATGCATCCGCGGATAGAGCGGAGGTGTAAAGGGAGACCCAATCGGAACGCTCCAGCCCGTGCTCACCGAATAGATTTCCACAGTGTTGTTGGTGCTCCCGTTCTCGTCGAGCCCGGAGAAGGTCATGACCGTGCCGTCGCTCAAGTTAGTCACCGTGGGATACCAACGGCCGTGCGTC
>DASQPN010000045.1:0-4918 GCA_035643915.1 Terriglobales bacterium
GACAACGCGGCCATATCGTGACCCGACAGACCTGCGGTTGAGATGGGCTCGCCTACGCGCACCTCCAGCGGGCAGCACTTGATGTGGTAGGTGTTCATCGGCAAAAGCTCGTAGGTTCCGATCAGGGCGACAGGGACCACATCTACGTGCGCTTTGATTGCGAGGAAGAAGGCTCCAGGCAGGAATGGTTTGACCTGGCCATCGGGTGTGCGGCCGCCCTCGGGAAAGATCACCAGCGGAATTCCGGCCTTCAGACTCTTCAAGGCGGAGCGGATGCTGCCAATCGACGCGGCCGGATTCTGCTGGTCAACACAAATTTGTCCTGACCGCTTGAGATGCCATCCGACAATCGGGTAGGCAAGCAGTTCCTTCTTGAAGGCGATGCGGAACTGGAACGGCAGGTAGACATAGAGCACGGGGATGTCGAGCGCCGAGGCGTGGGTCACGGCGTAGACCAGGGGCTTCGAGGTGTCGATCTTCTCGAGGCCGGTAACGTTCACAGGCGACAAGATCGTCTTCATGATCATCCAGGACCAGAAGCGGGCGAAGTCATGCAGGATGCGCTCGCGGTCGCCGAGCAGCGAAATCGGGATCGAGAACAGGCCCAGGACTACGGTGTACATCCAGATCAGCGGATCGAAGATAAAATAGGAACGCAACCGACTTAGGATGCCATGCGGGCGGACGGGCGCACGGGCGATCACGGGCTCGACGGACTCGTTCGGCGGTACGATCCGAACTTCTCCGCTCTCGATCTCTGTAGACGTCGTCTTCAACGGCACGAGTTAGTTAGATGCGCGCACCGAGCACACGCATCGCCTCTCCTACAATGTAAATTGAACCAGTAACCACCACCACCCCCCGCGTTCCTGCTGCGGTACGGGCCTTAGCCAGCGCGGAGACCACGTCCGAAGCTTCGTCGATTTCAACGGAAACGCGGCGGGCCGCCTCGCGGATCTCGGCCGGGGTTGCAGAACGCGGGTTGTCGACATGAGTCGCGAATACGCGGTCGGCCAACGGGAACAGGATTTCGGCCATTTCGCCGATCGATTTGTCACGCATGGCTCCGAAAACAAAGATCAACCGGGCCTCTTCATAAGGTGCGGAGAGGGTCGAACGGAGCGCCCATGCCCCGGCGGGATTGTGGGCGACGTCGAATACGACTTCGGGATAGTCGGGGCTGGCAGGGAGCACCTGGAAGCGTCCCGGCCAATGGGTTTCGCGGATGCCGCGTTCGATCGCGGCGGCCGAGATCGTGGCGAATCCTTGCTGACTTAGCTGTTCCGCGGCCGCAATCGCCAGCGCGACGTTTCTTAGCTGGTGGCGGCCCACGAGTGGCGTCTCGACTGTAATCGGCTTGCCCATCACCTGGAGGGGATAGCGCGAAACGTATCCGCCTTCCGCTTGCGCGCTAGCAACCAGGTACTGCGGACTCTGGGGACTGACGGGTGGGACGTATTGAACCGCGCTCACCGCCTTGGCGCTTTGACTGAGAATCGTGTTCCCGATGACGTCGTTGGCTTCGGGCGTTTGCGGGAGGGTCACGACGATGCCATCGGCGCGGATGATGCCGGCTTTCTCGCGAGCGATCTCAGGGATGGTGTCTCCCAAGAATTTCTGATGGTCGAGCGAGACGTCGGTGATCACGCTGACTCGCGGCTCGACTACATTGGTGGCGTCCAGGCGTCCGCCCATGCCGACTTCGAGGACGGCGATGTCGACCCGCTCGCGCGCAAAGTATTCGAAGGCGATAGCCGTGAGCATCTCGAAGAAGCTGGGATGCCAGGGGAGTTCTGCTTCGGTGACCAGGCGCTCTGCGGTGCGGTTGACCAGGTCGTGGATGGCGGCGAAGTCGTCGTCGGTGATGGCGGCGCGATCGATGCGGACGCGTTCGTTGATGTGCACCAGATGCGGGGATGTGTAGAGACCGGTCTTTAGGCCGGATGCCTGCAGGATCGAGGCCAGAGTTGCGGCCGTGGAACCCTTGCCGTTCGTACCCGCGATCAGGACAGCCGGGAACTTTCGTTCGGGATTTTCGAGCGCCTCGAGCAGCACGCGCATGTGGTCGAGGTCGAACTTCTGCGACGCTGTGTTGGCCAGCTCGTGGCCGAGCGCATACATGCGGGCGATGGCGGTTTCGTAGGACACTGGGCGCAGGTCTTTGGCTGTCAGGTCTTGGGCGTCAGGTCTGCATCAGGTCTTAGGTCTTAGGCAAAGACCCTGACCCGACGCTATGCACCCGACGCAATACTCACTAAGGGTACCAAGTCTGGGCGGCGGCTTTCGAGTTTTGGGCATCCGAGGGGGACTTGGGCGGGTTGAAGGGGGCGGAGCACGCTCCCAGGCGCACCGCCTATCGAGGTCAGGAACTCTGGGAGTGGGGGATCTGCCGGCTGGGTGGTTGGAGGCTGTCGCGCCCACCGATTGGTCTGGCTGCGGGGGAGGAAGAAGCTCGAAATAGGCTAAACTGGCGGGCACCGTTGCCGGGCAATCCGACAGCTTGGAGACCGCGAGAGGACTTGGGGCGATGGCTGTGCACTTTTTCGGACTTTCGCACATCCGACATCGACCCAGTCGCAATCTGGTCGCACTGCTCCAATTGGTCTCGCCTCCTGGTCGAGTTCTCTCTCCTCGCGGTTTTAGTCTGCATTCGTCCCGGCGTCGCATGGTCCAGCGGCACCGATCCGGCCTCCTCTGAGCCGGCCGCTGCGATTGACCATCTTCCCCTGGCGGAGCAGCAAATTTTCAGCTCATCGAAGGAACTGCTTTGGGTATCGGTCACCCCTGACGGAAAACAGATCGTCGTAGAGACGCGCGAGGAGGCGGCGTCAGCGGCGGTCGAGTCGAAGGATAAGGGATGGGTGAAAATTTCCTCGCTCGACGCCGATTCCATGGCCGAGCAGCGGGCCATCGAGCCCCGGGGCACGATCAACCTGGACCTCCCGGTAAAAAGCGTCTCGATGCGTTTGGGCAGCGAGGAGGTAGCCAACAGCCATATCGGGACGCTCGAAATTTCGTCGCCCGTGCCGGCTCTGCCCGATGCTCCGGATGGCGCGCGTGCCTTCCTGCCTCCCGTTGAACCGGATGGAGAGCTGGTCGCGTCTTGGCGAAGAGCTAGGAAACTACGACTGCGGAACTCCCCGGCGACGGGGCCCGCTACGCCGCCTGCACCATGAAATCCAGGGCCCGGGAAATGTAAGGTTTCAGCTCCCTGCGATGGACCACGGCATCCAGCATGCCATGCTCGAGCAGGAATTCGCTGCGCTGGAAGCCTTGGGGAAGTTTCTGGCGGATGGTCTGCTCGATCACGCGGGGACCGGCGAAGCCGATGAGGGCTCCGGGTTCGGCGATGTTGAGGTCGCCCAGCATGGCGAACGAGGCGGTGACGCCACCGGTGGTAGGGTCGGTCAGGACGGAGATGTAGGGGACTCTCAGTTCGTCGAGCCGTGCCAGCGCTGCCGAGATTTTCGCGAGCTGCATGAGGCTGATCACGCCTTCCATCATGCGCGCCCCACCCGAAGCGGAAATGATGACAAGCGGGGTATTGCTGTCTCCGGCCTTTTCGATTGCGCGGGTGATGACTTCGCCGACCACCGCTCCCATGCTGCCGCCAATGAACGCATACTCCATCGAGCTCATGATTACCGGACGTCCGTTCAGTTTGCCTTGAGCGTTGATGACAGCGTCGGTTAGCTCAGTGTCGGCCTGGGCCCGCTTGAGTCGGGATGCGTAGGGCTTCAGATCAACAAATTTCAGCGGGTCGGTGGACACCAGGTTGCCGTCGAACACCTCGTACTGGTTGGCGTCGAGGAGCTGCGCGAGGCGGGAGCGCGCGTCGATGCGGAAGTGCTTGTCGCACTTGGGGCAGACGTTCAGATTGTCTTCGAGATCTTTTTTCCAGATGATCTGGCGGCAGTTGTCACACTTCACCCACAGGCCTTCGGTGCGAATCTTCTTCTCGCCCGAGGTGTCCAGCTCGCCGGATTGGCGTTTGAACCAGGCCATGGGTCAGTCCTCAGTCGTTCGTCGTTGTCTAAATGCCCTGCAAGTTCTCAGTTGCCCGTACTCCGTTCTGTTTTCGGCGATCGGCTGTCAGCTCTCGGCTTCTGGCGGCCAGCTGCCCGCCGGCGAACACCGATTGAATTTCAGTACTCAATGCCGCGTTGTGCCTGCACGCCTTTTTCATAGGCGTGTTTCACCTGGCGCATCTCGGTCACCGTGTCGGCTAGCTCCACAATTCTCGGATGGGCGTTCCGGCCCGTCAATATAACATGCACCATCTCGGGTTTCTTCCTAAGGCTCTCGGCCACCTTGGCGGAATCGAGCATGCCGTAGCTGATGGCGTAGTTGATCTCATCCAGAACGACCAGGTCCCACTCGCCGGAATGGATCGCCTTTTCCGCTTCGGCCCACCCTTCCTCGACCATGCGCACATCTTCGGGATCGGGTTTTTCGGCGCCTACCTTCACGAAACCGCGGCCCATCTGCTTCATGACGAACTTGTCGCCAAAGGCTTGGACCGCGTCCAACTCGCCGTAGTGCCACGAACCCTTCAGGAACTGCAGCATCAGGACGCGCATGCCCTGGCCGACGGCGCGTAGGGCGGTGCCCATGGCGGCGGTGGTTTTGCCCTTGCCGGGGCCGGTATTCACGATGATGAGTCCACGGCGGAAGTCCGGCATGGCGGTCAAACTCTTGATTGTACCCGTTTCGCGGGAATGGAGGAGTGTGCTTCGGTCAGAGAGCGCAGCCCCCGATCTGGATTCTCAATTTCTTGGGCAAGCAAATCACCAGCAAGATTCTTTTGAGGGAACTGGTGCTCTCGGGAATGCGTATGCATCCAAGGAACGGGTCTCTCGCTCTTCTGGGATAAAGTCCGGAGGTCTCCGCATGAAGCATAACAGCCGCCCACTGTTAA
>DASQPN010000046.1:0-27416 GCA_035643915.1 Terriglobales bacterium
GCACAACGCAGGGGGTGGCCTCGATTTTGGCGTCGCCGTGAACCGCTTCTCCGAACTGCGTTTCGGATACCAGACGGGATTCCTCTCCTTGACCCGCAGCATTGGCAACCCCGGACTGCTGCCGGACGTGAGCGGACGTCAAGGGTTCTCTCGGCTTCGCTATGTCGTCGACCACACCGACGATCCCACGCTGCCTCGCCAAGGCTTTCTCCTGCAATCGCGCTTCGAGTTTTACGACGCAAACCCGGGCGCCACCGAGCACTTCCCCCTGGCCGAGATCCGTTCTGGCGTTTTCCAGCGAGTCAGCAGGATTTCCTCGCTTTTCTTGCTGGCTTCCGGGGGCTCGACGATGGGCTACCGCGGAACCGGCCTTCCCACGTTCGGACTCGGAGGGCCTCAGCGCTTGGCCGCCTATGGAACCAACGAATTGCTCGCGAACCAGTATTTCCTGTTCCAGCCAGGTTACATTCATCGCCTGAAAGAACTGTCCCCACTGCTGGGCGACAATGTCTATCTGGTCACGGCGTACGAGTTGGGCAAAGCCTACGGTGCTGCCAATGCCATTGACACACGCTTGCCCAACGACTTCAACGCGGCGGTGCTGGTGCAGTCCTTCATCGGTCCGATCGTGTTCGGCGGAAGTGTGGGCGATCGCGGTCACCACAAGTTCTACTTTCAGTTGGGAAGATTCTTCTGAGTTCTCTTAGGATTTTGTTCGTCTGGATGGTCAGCGTTCCAGAAGGCCGAGTATCCGGTCAAGAAGGCGGCCTCCCCCTCTCGACGAAGGCCCGACCGCGCCTCTATGATGGTTCCATCCCGTAATCATCCGAGGTCTCTATGTCTGAACCAAGCTACGACGAACTGAAAGCCCGCCTGGCTGATCTAGAAAAGCAGGTGGAAACCAAGAAACGCAGCGGCACCATGGAATTCAAGGTGTCCGAGAAGGGCGGAGTCAGCGTCTATGGCCTCGGTCGCTTCCCAGTCACACTCTACTACGAACAATGGACGCGCCTGCTTGACGCCGCCGACAACCTGCGCCAATTCCTTGAAGAAAACAAGTCCAAGCTCAAGCTCAAAGGCCAGTAATTTCGTTGGCGAACAGTATCTCTATCTGACAACGCTCGGCCGCAAAACAGGTCGCCCGCGAGAGATCGAGATCTGGTTCACCGAGCGCGACGGCCGGTTCTACGTCATCGCCGAGTACTCGACTGCTCACTGGCTGCAGAACCTGCGCGTCGCGCCCGAAGTGAAGGTTCGAGTCGGCGACCAGAGCTTCGCCGCGCGTGCCCGAATCGTCTCCCCAGATACTGAACCGGACCTGCACCGAGCCATCCAGGAACTCTCCCGCCAGAAATACGGCTGGGGCGACGGCACGATCGTGAAACTGGACCGGGATATCGGTAAGGGTCTCGCTTGACGGCGCTCAAAGCGAGCCGTGCATTCCGCCCATGTCTGCACCAGGCGGGCAAATTGGATAAGTTCGGCTAATCGCAATGTTGCCGTTTCGGCCGTAACTCATCACCAGCTGCAGCGATTGGTTGGAGTTTCCTGCCGCAACGAATCTCGGTCCCACTCACAGCTGCTGGGGCGACGGCATCTCTGGGAATTGCGGTTTCGATGGGATTTTCGGGTTTCGCCAGCTCTGTGTGCGCGTCATGCTCCAATCTGAGTCGCCCGTACTAGGCGAAGGTCGGAACAAGTGATTCTTCGGGTGCGCACCATATGCGCCATTCGTCGCAGATTTCCCGAGCCGTCGGGATCTTTGGTGAGACTGGGCTCCGGCTTCTAATGTGCAACGCTTGGGTCTCTGCGGGTAGGACCTCTGCGGGTAGGACTCGCGTCAACCCGAGAAAGATGTTAGCGGCGCGGCGTGTAGTCTTGCTGGTGTTCGGGGTCTTCGCGACCTTGGGTTGGCTTCGAGTCTGGTTACCCTGCGCGCCCACTGCTATGGGTGTACCAGCGGCCGGCCGTGTGGATTACTGCACCTGTTCCTCACGCTGGTCTTGATGTCTTTGGCGGAATTGCAACACCCCCCGGGATCTCAACCCAGTGTGGCCCCGGCCTTCAGGATGCCCACTCCCCAAGCACACTTTCCCGAGCAAGTGGGCACCCCTGCCAGCCCCTTAAGACTAGGGCACAGCCGCCGTTGAAACGCTAACCTGGGATCCCACCACAGCAATCGCCAGTCCTGGCCCGGCATTCACCCGCGCGACGTCGGCAAATGTGTGCGTGGTCCAGTTCGACGTTCCGGCCAGCCGCGTCGACACAGTTGTTCCCGAGGCAACAAATGTTCCCGCCGGAGTGGCCGCCAGGGGCACGCCTGAACTCAGCTGCACTTTGGGCTGCCACGACCCGCCCACCGGCCGATAGGTGGCGTACGTGCCCGGACTCAAGGTCACCTGTGTGAAGATCGCGACCGCGTTTCCACTCCCATCCACCGCCACGCCGGTCGAACCACCCGCCTGGCCTGCCAATACTGGCAAGGGCGCGGCAGGGCTCCAACTACCGCCTGACCGCACCGCGTACGACACACCACTGCGTGTGCGCCAAACCGCCACGGCGGTTCCATCATTCCCCAACCCAACGTTGGGGTTGTTTTGCCGGTAAGCAGAAGCCGCCACTGTCACCGGCGCACCCCAGGCTCCGGTCAGATCCCGGCTGATGGCCACTACGGCACCCGTCAGGATTCCAGTTGCGCCTTCCAGGGCTACGGCCTGCCCACCGGAGTTCACCGCCAGCTTGGCGAGGCCATAACAAGTGGTCGCATTGGAAAGGGTCTGCGATGACCCAAACCCGCTGGCCGCGCTCCCCATCTTCGCCATCAAAGCGCACGTAACCGTAGTCGGATTTGTGATCTCTTCCCAAATCAAAGTCGCCTGGCTGTGGCTGTCGAAACCAATCCCCGGCAACCCGAAGCTGTTGACGTTGCCATACACGTTGGTTGAGATCGTGATGGTATTGCCCCAGTGACCACCCGAGAAGAACGCCGCCTGCGCCTCGTTCGGGATGTAGGTGTTGGTGGTTCGGAAACTCCACACCGCCAGCACATCGCCGTTCGGAGCGACCGAGATGTTCCCGGTCCCGCCACCGAAGCTGCCGAGCGACGACAGCGTGACGGGAGCTCCCCAGGCACTGCCCGTCTTCACCGCCGCCTGCAATCCGCCCGAGGGCGGGGTGAAGAGAACGGCGGAAGTTCCGCTCCCATTGGTTGCAACGGCGATCCCAAAACCGTTGGCGATGAAATGCGGTGCACTCCAGGTTTGGGCTGCCGCCACACCCGAACATGTCACGACCCAGCTCGCCACCAGCAGGGCGACCGATTTCCAAGACTTGCGGACATCGCACATATCGCGCTCCTTTGGAGAGGGCCCCCCGCAAAGACACTCCAGGGACGCTCTGTTCTATCGATTAGGCCCGACTACTTTACGGCCGGCCAGTTCTCGCGAATCGGGGGGGAAACATACCAGGACTGCGCAACCTGAAGTGGCTGAGAGACCCTTGGACTCGACTTCAAGGACGGGGGGAAAGCCCTTGTTTTGTTCGGTATTGTTTGCGCCTGGACACATCCAACCAAGAAATGTGAGAATAACGATTTTCTTCACGCGCGCGCCGACTCTATAACTGGGGAGCAGGGAAGTCAAGGCTACGGAACGTAAAGAAATTGTTAACAGGTTTCCGCGCACCCCGAGGAAACCCGGTGAAAACGCTCGCCGGCCAGCCTCGGAAGAGGGTCCCGCCCGACCCGCAAGGGCGGGTGTTGGAGAGATGTGAAAGGCGCCCGTGGAATCCTAAGGGGCACTCTGGGTAGCGCTCAACCAGAGATAAGCCGGAGCTGTTCGGCACGGCTCCAGCCACGAGCGAATTTCGGTCGGTGGTGCTCAGGCCATCCGGGCGTGCACGAAGGGCTTCTCCAGATCCCTCTTCTCGGTCCAGAGCTGATGGTGATGGCCTTCTGGTTCTTGGTCTCCGGGAACAAGGGCAGGATCTCGAGGAATCCGTTCTGCTTCTTCAGAATAGGCAGGATCTCGTTCTTCAGACTTTCACGAATTCATCTTTCTTTTGGATTGTCGGTGTGAACTCTAAGGATACGTGCAAACATGGGAGAGTCTCCGTTTCATGCGGTTCGTGTGATCGGTGAGACTCGGGGTACACCCGCCTCGTCTGCGGGGCCTTCTGGGAGCCAACTTCAGGTCGCCTGCGACTATGCATTTCCGGGGGCAACCTTGCTGTGACCTACGAGCCGCCGTCGTGTGAAAGCGTCTCAATCTGGGTATGTGCGCAGCCAAGCTTCACCCACTCCCGACCGCGTGCTTCGCGCTCTTCGCAAATCCTTTGCGCCCGGAGTCTGTCCTGAGCGACGTCGAAGGGCGATTAGCGTCTTCTATCCTCTTATCCGGGAACCCCGCATGCCCGACGACATCCTGACGCTTGCTCCTCCGCCAGCCGACCGGCGCCTGGCTTATGGCCCGGACCCCAACCAGTTTGGCGATCTCCGCCTGCCGAAGGAAAAAGAAAAGGGTCGGTTTCCCATCGTGATGAACATTCACGGCGGATACTGGCGCGCCAAGTACGACCTGCTGCACGCTGGCCATTTGTGCGCGGCGCTCACCGGAAAGGGATGCGCCACCTGGAACCTGGAATATCGCCGAGTCGGAAACCCGGGCGGTGGCTGGCCTGGCACGTTTGAAGACATCGCGAACGGCTATCGTTTTCTCCGGCAAATCGCCAAGCGATACAACCTCGATCCCGCACGCGTTGTTGTGATGGGCCACTCCGCCGGCGGCCAACTGGCCCTGTGCCTGGCCGGGCATGAGCCATCTGTAAAGCGAGCGCTCTCGCTCGCCGGGGTCGTGAACCTCCAGCGCGCCTTCGACCTTCACCTCAGCACCGACGCCGTCGTTGAATTCCTGGGCGGCAAGCCGAACGAAGTTCCGGACCACTATCACGAAGCCGACCCCATGCAGCTTCCCATCCCGCAAGCCAAGCAGATCCTGATCCATGGCCTCGACGACGTCGTCGTGCCCCCCGACTTCAGCCGCAACTATGCGGAAGTGAAAAAGAAACGCATAGAAGACGTGACGCTGGTGGAAGTCCGCAAAGCCGGTCACTTCGAACCCATCGATCCCCGCTCCGCCGCATGGCCGAAAATCGAGGAAGCCGTCCTCCGACTCCTGCGGTGAGCAAATGGGCAATGCGCACGCCATCTAGGAGCAAGGCTGACCGTTCAACTGAGCCACTCCCGCTTTGGCCGGGAACTGGTTCTGCTCACCCCCGCCTGCATACAACGATCGATGTCCGGCCGGTTCTCCGGTGATAGTTTGCGGCCAACATGTTTGCGGAGAGACTGACCGAGCAATTGGCACTTCGCGATCTGGCGGTAAGCGATGCCCAAAGAATCTTCGAATACCCGAGTCGTCCGGATGTTTCTCGCTTCCCGTCAGGGGGGGACCCAATCCGCGGATGCCATTCAGTCATCGATTCGCGACCTCTCAGAAACCGAGCCGCGTAGGCCTCGATCGTGGTATCAGATTGGGATCATCCCCCTCTCTACCCGTGAACTGATCGGCGAGTCCAGCCTCCAGGTGCGCGAAGCCGAACCACGTCATGCGGAGCTTCGCGTGCGTTGCGGCCAATGAGTCGTCCGCGGCCAACTCCGTTCGAACGTTCGAACCATCCACGCGGCGGAAGTCCACCGCCAACGCGGCACCCGGCAAGAACGGCTTCCTGTTGGACGAGTTAGGGGGGCACAGCCGTGAACAACGTGAACACTCCCTACAAGACGGAGAGCTCGGCGCACACCAGAACACGACGGGCGTGCGGGCGTTCCGGGTGTTTGAAGACGCGATCGTGCGTGTCCGGGCAGATGGAGCCGCGCCTTTTTTCTTGCGGCAGTCCGCGCTTCTCGGTAACCCGGTCCAACTTAGGCGACCAAGCAGAAAGAACTCTCTAGAGTGGCCGGTCGCAATATCTCGCTTACACCACCAACTCGGTTCGTGAAACACGAAAAGCAGGCGCTACTAGAGGTCTCCGAAAGCGAACTCATCTCCGCATCAGCTCAAACTGCAAATAGGTCATCTGCCCCACATGATGATGCAAATGGCTCGCACACCGTAGGAAGATGTTGAATCGGTTCCCGGCATCTGCTTCCCGCAGCGCGGTGTATTTCAAGGGCCAATCATTCTCCGACTGCATGCGAGCGGTGCGCGCGACCATGGCGGCCGCCTCGTCGAAGCGCTTCATCACCTCATCCTTCGACGGCCGGGTCGCCTCAGTAAACTCCCGGTCACGATCTCGCACATAGCCAGTTCCGGCGATCTCGGTGCCGATGTAGTAATTCAGATTTCCAGTCAGATGAAGCACGAGATGTCCAAAACTGTTTCCGAACGAAAGCGGCTTCTTCCAGAACTGCTCATCACTGAGCGGCTTCGCCAGTTCATGAACCCGCGACGCCAGCAACTCATAGTGTCCCGCAAACCCCGATGAAATGGCCTCGTTTAAAGCGCTCATGCCAGAGTCTTTCGTCTCCCTTCGTGTCCTTTGTAGTGATCTGCCTTTCTTAGGCTACTCTGCGCACCACCAACGCCGAATTCTTGGACCCGAATGCAATGCAATTACAGACCGCGTGCTCGATCTTAGCCCGGCGTCCCGCGTCCGGCACATAGTCCAGATCGCATTCCGGATCCGGCGCCGCCAAATTAATAGTGGGAGCAATCTGCCCATGCTGCATGGCGACAATCGTCGCAGCGACTCCCGCCGCCCCACAAGCCCCCTGCGGATGCCCGACTTGCGACTTCAAAGCCGACATCGGCACCGCTCGCGCCCGCTCTCCCAACGCAAGCTTCAACGCCTGCGTCTCGATCCGATCGTTCAATTGCGTCGACGTACCGTGCAGATTGACATAGTCAACATCCTGCGGCACGATCCCGGCCTGCTGCATGGCGATCGCGATAGCACGCGCCGGCTCTTCGCCGCATTCCTTCAGTCGCACGCGATGAAATGCCTCGCAGGTCGAACCGTATCCGGCCACCTCCGCGAGGACGCTCGCACCCCGCGCCCGCGCATGCTCGTATTCCTCCAGCACAAACATCCACGCACCTTCGGCGAGCACAAATCCGTCCCGATCCACCGAGAACGGCCGCGAGCCCTTCGACGGATCCTGGTTCCACGAATCCGTCAGAATCTTCATGAGAATGAACCCCTTCACGATGCCCAACGCGATGGGCGCGTCCGCTCCTCCGGCCAGAATCGTGTCCGCGCGCCCAGACTGGATCTCGCGCATGGAATACCCAATCGCGTCGGTAGACGAGGTGCACCCCGTTGTAATCACGTGACTCGGACCGCGAAGTCCAAATCGGATGCTCACGTCGCTCGAAAGCGTTCCCATCACCCCCGTCGGCACGCAGAACAAACTCATCCGCCGGTATTCTTTGTGGAAGAACAGCCGGTACTGCTCCTCGGTGAATTCCTGCGAGCCGCCACCCGAGCCCAGAATCACACCGAACCGCCGCCGTTCCGCGAGGGGCAGGGAAGTGACCTCCACCCCTGCCTGTGCCAGGGCCTCGCTCGCCGCAGCCAGCGCCAGCGGCAGCACACGCGATACGTGTTTGCGCTCCCGCTTCTCCACCCACGCTAGCTCATCAAAGCCGCGTACCTCGCCGGCGATTTGCACCGGAATCTCGCTGGGATCGAAGTGCGTGATACGCCCCACACCCGAGCGTCCCGCCAGGATCGCGTCCGCAAACGCCTCGCGTCCGATTCCGTTGGGGCTGACCGCCCCCATTCCCGTGACCACGACTCTTCGCTTCAATGGTTCACCCCGGTAGAACTATAAGGCAAAGAGGCGCCCGCTTGCCAAGCCGATGGTCTCCAATGTGTAAATTCGTGGAGCCCGCCCTCGGTTCTATAATCGTCACTTCGTCCCGCATCCCGGAGGACTTTTGGCCTACAACGACCTGCGTGACTGGATCGCCGCGCTCGACCGCGCGGGTGAGTTGAAGAGGATCCGTACCGAAGTTGACCCCGTCCTGGAGATCGCCGAGATCACCGACCGCGTCAGCAAAAGCCGTTCCCCGAAATACGGTCAGGGCGGCCCCGCTCTCCTGTTCCAGAACGTCAAAGGCCATCCGGGTGCGGAACTGCTGATCAACCAGTTCGGCTCTGCACGCCGTATGAATCTTGCGCTCGAAGTGGATTCTCTCGACCAGGTCGCGGAGCGCATTCGCGGCTTCATGGACGTCAAATCGCCGCAAGGCTTCCTCGACAAAGTAAAGATGCTGCCCATGCTCGCCGAGATGGGCAAATTCTTTCCCAAGACCGTCACCGCTGGCGCGTGTAAAGAGGTCGTCAAACATGACAACTTCTCCCTGTTCGATTTTCCCGTGCTGCAATGCTGGCCTCAGGACGCGGGCCGCTTCATCACGCTGCCCTGCGTGATCACCCGCGATCCGAAAACCGGCAAGCGCAATGTCGGCATGTACCGCATGCAGGTCTACGACGAGTGCACCACCGGCATGCACTGGCAGCGCCAGAAAATCGGGGCCGAACACTTGCGCGAAAGCATGCGCGCCGCCGTCGCCTCGCAGTCCGAACCAGCCCAGTCCTCGTCTCGACAAGTCGACCTGATGGCCCGCTCCTCCGGCGGCATGGTACTTGCCGATGGCGATCGTCCGCAAGGCAAGATGAACGTAGCTGTGGCCATCGGCACCGATCCTGCCCTCACGTTCTGCTCCATTGTCCCTGCCCCTCCCGATGTCGAAGAGTTCCTCATCGCCGGCTTCCTGCGCCAGAAGCCGGTCGAGCTGGTGAAATGCGAAACGGTCGACCTTGAAGTTCCCGCCGACGCCGAGATCATCCTCGAAGGCTACGTGAACCTGGATGAACTGCGCACGGAAGGCCCCTTCGGCGACCACACCGGCTTTTACTCGCTCGACGACCAGTACCCGGTCTTCCACGTTACCTGCATCACTCACCGCAAGGACCCGATCTACGCCACTACCATCGTCGGCAAACCGCCCATGGAAGATGGCTGGATGGGCAAAGCGGTGGAGCGCATTTTCCTTCCGCTGATGAAACTCACCCTCCCCGAACTCGTCGACATCAACCTACCGCTCGAAGGCGTCTTCCACAACCTGATGATCGTCTCCATCCGCAAGTCCTATCCCGGCCAGGCCCGCAAAGTCATGAACGCCATCTGGTCCCTGGGCCAGGCGATGTTCACGAAATGCATCCTGGTCGTCGATCAAGACGTCGACGTGCACGACATCGCTGAGGTCACCCTCAAGGTGCTGAACAACATCGACCCGGAACGTGACATCCAGTTCACACTCGGCCCCATCGACTCGCTCGATCACGCCTCGCGCCTGCCCAACTACGGCTCCAAAATGGGCGTCGACGCCACCCGCAAATGGACGAGCGAAGGCATCACCCGCCCCTGGCCCGACGAGATCAAAATGGACGCCAAAACGAAATCGCTGGTCGAGGGAAAGTGGAAAGCGCTGGCGAAAGAACTCGGAATCGAGTAGACTGCCGCTACTCCAATCAGGATATACATATGCACGTCAGCGCGCGCATTCGCTAAGTCGCCATCCTTGATCCGCTGATTGCGGAATCCCAAGTTGTCCGAGATGTGTCAACAGCGTCATCGGCCCCTTGTTGTTTGCAGTCCGGTGCGCAGAAGGCTGCAGGTTGTTTATGGACGTTGCCAGCCCGGCCCCCAACCTATCCCAGCCGAGTATGTGGTCCGCGATTCGCGAAGCCTTGCGCGGCTCGCATCAGGACTTCACCTCCGGCGATTTGAACCGGGCCATTCTCCTGCTCGCCATCCCGATGGTCCTGGAGATGGTGCTCGAATCCCTGTTCGCTGTTGTCGATGTGTTCTTCGTAGGGCGCATTGGAGCCAACGCCGTGGCCACGGTGGGACTGACCGAGTCGCTGCTCAGCCTGGTCTTCTCGGTTGCCATGGGTTTGAGCCTGTCTACCACCGCCATGGTCGCACGCCGCATCGGCGAGAAGGATCCTGAAGGCGCTGCCGTCGCCGGGGTGCAGGCAATCATTCTCGGTCTCTCCGTGTCGGTCGTGCTGGGTGTGCCATGCCTGATTTATGCTCCTCGCCTACTGCAGCTGATGGGCGCATCGCCGGAGATCGTCGCCAACGGGTCCGGATACGCCCGCATCGCTCTGGGCGGCAGTGGCGTGGTCCTGATGCTGTTCCTCAACAATGCCATTTTCCGCGGGGCAGGGGACGCCGCGATCGCGATGCGCTTGCTCTGGGTGTCGAACATCATCAACCTGATCCTCGATCCCTGTCTGATCTTCGGCCTCGGCCCGTTCCCGCGGCTCGGCGTGACCGGCGCCGCACTCGCGACGTTCACGGGCCGAAGCATTGGTGTGGCCTACCAGTTCTACCGGCTGTTGCGCGGGACCGAACGTCTGCGCATCTTGCGACGCCAGATTCACGTGAACTTAGCGGTTCTCTGGCGCCTGGTTCGCGTGTCTATCACGGGTATCCTGCAGTTTTCGATTGCCCACACCAGCTGGATCGCATTGGTGCGCATTGTCAGCGTCTTTGGCGCCGCGGCATTAGCGGGGTACACCATTGCGATTCGGATTCTCATTTTCGTGATTCTGCCCTCGTGGGGTTTGGCGAATGCGGCCGCGACCCTGGTCGGACAAAACCTGGGTGCGAGGCAGCCGGAGCGCGCGGCGACCTCCGTCTGGCGGACCGGCTTCTACAACATGCTCTTTCTCGGCTCGGTCGGAGTGTTCTTCGTGTTTTTCGCCGAACCGGTGGTGCGCCTTTTCACGCGTGATGCGGATGTGGTGCCGCTCGCCGCATCCTGCCTGCGTATTCTGAGTTACGGCAACATTGGCTACGCCTACGGCATGGTGATGCTGCAAGCCTTCAACGGTGCCGGGGACACGCTCACCCCCACTTTCGTGAACCTGTTCGGCTTCTGGTTTTTGGAAATCCCGCTCGCTTACTGGCTTGCGATCCCCATGCACCTGCGTTCGAACGGAGTGTTTTACTCCATCGTGGTCGCTCAGTGCGCGGTGGCAGCGGCGGGCGTCGTCCTGTTCAAGCGCGGCCGGTGGAAGCAGCAGAAGATCTAGCGTCGTGCCCGCGAAATTCGCAGCCTATGCTGCGAGGGTTGAGAGCGCTCACAGGTGGATCTTGCCTAGGTATCAGGACGAAGTGCAAAATGGAAAAAGCAGCTGAACGGGACCGTACCGACAAGGCAGGCTTTTGAGACCCTGCGCCAGGATCGAAGATCTAGCCAGCGCGGCTTGATCAGTCACATTTCCCATTTCAGCAGAGAAGCACTACAACCGAAGGAGAGCACCTTATGCCCACGATTACTACCAAAGACGGCACACAAATCTACTACAAGGACTGGGGCACAGGACAGCCCGTCGTCTTCAGTCATGGCTGGCCTCTCAGCGCGGATGCATGGGAAGACCAGATGCTGTTTCTGGGTTCTCGGGGATACCGTTCGATCGCCCATGACCGCCGCGGCCATGGCCGATCGAGCCAGCCCTGGGACGGCAATGAAATGGACACCTATGCCGACGACCTTGCTGCGCTGGTGCAAGCGCTCGATCTGAAGAACGCGATCCACATTGGCCACTCCACCGGTGGCGGCGAAGTCGCCCGCTATATCGGTCGGCACGGCACCAAACGGGTCGCCCAGGCGGTGCTCATCGGTGCGGTCCCGCCGCTCATGCTGAAAACCGCCGCCAACCCCGCCGGCCTGCCAATGGACACATTCGACCAAATCCGCACCGGCGTCCTAACCGACCGTGCGCAGTTTTTCAAGGATCTTAGCGCGCCGTTCTATGGCGCCAACCGCCCGGGCGCCAAGGTCTCGCAGGGCTTGCGCGACTCGTTCTGGCTCCAGGCCATGTTGTGCGGACACAAAGCCGCCTACGACTGCATCAAGGCCTTCTCCGAAACGGATTTCACCGAAGATCTGAAGAAGTTCGATGTGCCAACCCTCATCCTTCATGGCGACGAAGATCAAATCGTGCCGATCGGCGCCTCGGCTCTTCTCTCCTCCAAGATTGTTAAGGGGGCGACACTGAAAGTCTACCCGGGCTTGCCGCACGGCATGTGCTCGACCCACAAGGACCAGATCAACGCGGATCTGTTCGCGTTCCTCAAGGGTAGGAAACAAGCGGCAGCGTAACCGGCGGGCCGCCCGGCCTTTCGCCTTTGCTGCGAAGGCCGGGTGGCTCAGTCTGCGGCACCCAACCTTCACCGTTGCACCCCATCCGTGCCTTCACAGACGAATTTCACTATCCTGGTTTCCGAGAGGAAATTCATGATCTTCTACCTCCCCATCATCCTGATGGCTTTGGGCACAACCTTCTACCATGTCGCGCAAAAATCCATCCCTACGCAGGTCAACCCGCTCTTCTCGCTGGTAATGAACTACCTCACCGCCCTGGTCGGCACGCTACTCCTGATCCCGCTCTACCCGCCAGGAACCGCCGGACCGTGGTCTCTGAAAAGTGTGAACTGGGCGAGCTGCGCCGTGGGCATCTCGATTGTCGGCGTGGAACTGGCGGTCCTGCTGGCCTACCGAACGGGCTGGAAGATCAGCCTCGTTTCCGTGATCGGGAACACGGCGAGCGCTCTCCTGCTGGTGGTCATCGGCCTCGTCTTCTTCCGCGAGCACGTGTCTGGCAGAAGTGTCGCCGGCGTCGGGCTGTGTCTGGTGGGACTGGCCCTCATCACCCAACACTGAGAGGCTGCGGAGAGACTTCTCCCTTCGGGCTTGGGTTTGAAAGGGCCCGGCTTTCAGCCGGACCACAGGGCAGCTGCAATCCACGGCGGCTTTAGATGGGATGAGACGGCTGGTCTCGCGGAACAAGCTATGATTGCTGTCCGCAACGCACTCGAAGTGCACAAGAGGACACCCGCCAATGAAGAAGAGCAGCACAGAAACGCGGCGGCCCGCAAGCCGGCAGTGCTTCTGCGACCGGCGGCTTGGTCCTCGCCGCCGCGCTCTAGATAGCAGTCCCCTTTCATCGGTATCGGACACCAAAATACATCGAGCCCAGCGGCCTCATCACAGTGCGGATAGAAGCACCGAGAGGAACGGACACGCTAACGATGCAACACCAAAAGCAAGACCAAAAAACCGCCGCCAAAGGAAGATCAAAAGCAAAAGGCAACAACTTTACCTTTGACACGTACCCAGCCGTCTCATAGAAGCCACTAAGGGTAACCGCTGCGGCCAAACGATTTTTTTTACCAGCCAGTGAGCGTTTCAAAGTTGCAGCTCCCAGGTTTCCGAGACGAGGTCACCCCGCCCCCAACTTTTGTGAGGTTCCTTCTTCACCCGTCGAAACCCTGCGTCCTGATACAAATGGCGGGCCGCGCCCAGTTCGCCTTGCGTCCAAAGCATCATCCTCTGGTACCCAACCTGCCGGGCGAATCGGACGCACTCTGCAACCAGCCGTCTGCCGATGCCCATCCCGCGCGCCGAGGGCTCTACCAGTAGCAAGCGCAGTTTGGACACCGTCTTCGACTTCTGTACCAGAAATACAGACCCAACAATCTCGCCGTCCTTCTCCGCGATCCAGCAGCGCTCCCGCTTCGGCTCAAATCTCCGGATGAACTCCGCGACGATCTCCGCCACCAGCGCTTCGAAGCGCTCGTCGTAACCGTACTCCCGCGCATACAACGCCCCATGGCGGTGCACGACCCAACCCATGTCGCCGGGCTGGTGCTGACGCAGCAGATAAGGAGTCGTGCTGATCCTCTCCCGCGATCGCTCATCGCCGAGCAAGTCCTCGATGACATGCATTGCTTCCACTAACCGCTTTCGCTGTGGAGAAGAGACTTTGCTCAACATGCTTGCGACCTGTTCGTTCGACCGTGCTTCCAGGGGTGCAAACACCCTCTCCCCCTTGGCGCTGAGCGTGAGCAGACTCTGCCGCCCATCGGTCTTCGATGTCTCCCGTCTAATCAACCCGCGCTTTTCGAATGCTCGCAGCGTGCGACTGAGGTATCCGGGGTCAAGTCCCAATTCTTTGCAAAGCTCCCCGGCCGTGGGCTTACTGCGGTGAGCAAGCTCGTACAGCACGCGCACCTCGGTGAGGGAGAACGGACTGCGAAAGAGCCCCTCCTGCAGAACCCCAATCTGCTTGGTGTAGAAGCGGTTGAAGCTCCGAACGTCACCCACGCCGGGAGCAAGAGGTTGTTCGCCCAGGTGCGTCATGACCGGTCTCCTTAGTACAATTGCTAGTATCAATAAGATAGTTGACAAAGGCAACTATATTTACCTCCCCTCTGACCCCCTCCAAATCAGCAGCGGACAGATCAAAGATCCCAAGCTCGAGAAAGAATGGTTCCAGTTCCGCCTCGACATGGTGGTCGACCTGGTCGACGACTACCTGGTCCCGGCGGCCCACGCGAAGGGCAAGATGATCACCGCAGCCGTTTTCCCAGGCCCTACGGTGGCCCGCGAAGTGGTCCGCCAGGATTGGGCTCGCTTCCGACTCGACGCCTTCTTGCCCATGCTCTACCACGTCTTCTACGAGGCAGGCCCGGAGTGGGTGAAGCAGCAAACGATGGAAGCCGCTTCCGCCGTGGAGCAGCCCATCTACAGCGGCCTCTTTATCCACGACCTGAAAGTGGACGATTTCACCCGAACCATCCAGATGGCGATGGATGGCGGCGCCTCCGGCGTCTCGCTCTTCTCAGCCGATGGCATGGACGCAGCGAAGTGGAGCGCCCTGGGCAGGCACAAGTGTTTTTCTTAGCGTCCTTCGCGGCCTTCCTCCGCCAGCTTTGATGCGGTTACGGCTTTGTGAATGAAACTCTCCGTACCCTCTGCGGTCAAAAATCTCCTCAAGCGAAGCCCTGGCGCCTGAACCAAGTAAAATCCCCGTAACCTTCTTCCGTTTGAGACGCCAAGATGCCCGTCGGCAAACCTGTCAGCGCCCACGGAGGCCAAGGAACGCCTCCTGGTGCAAGCTGCGCAGAAAGACCCCGCAAGATTTGCCGGCCTATTTCGCTCCCAGGAGGCGGGCAGCCGCGGTGCAACAGGCCAAGCTCCGCATCGGCGACTCAATCGTTGAAATGGGCGAAGCTCACGCCGAGTTTGTTCCCATGCCCACGACCTTCTACCTCTACGTGGAAGACTGCGACGCACTCTACCGCAGCGCGCCTGCCGCCGGCGCCACCTCGTTCAATCCGCCCGCCGAGCAGCCCTACGGTGATCGCAACGCCGGCGTGCAGGATCCGTTCGCCAATACCTGGTACATCTCAACCCACACCAAAGACGTCGCGCTGTAAACTGCCTCTAGCGCGGCCACAACCGTCGTACAGGAGGATGCAACCATGCCAGTCAAACCCATACCCGAGGGCTATCACTCGGTGACGCCCTACCTCATCATCAAAGGCGCCGCCGCCGCGATCGATTTCTACAAGAAGGCCTTCGGTGCCACCGAACTGTTCCGCATGCCCGACGCCAGCGGCAAAGGCATAGGCCACGCCGAAATCAAGATCGGCGATTCCCCCATCATGCTGGCCGACGAACACCCCGACATGGGCTACCGCAGCCCGCAAGCGCTCGGCGGTACTCCAGTCAGCATTCTGCTCTACGTTGACGACGTCGACGCGGTCATCCCGCGCGCCGTAGCCGCTGGCGCAAAGCTCATGCAACCCATCAAGGACCAGTTCTACGGGGACCGCTCCGGAACCATCCACGATCCCTTCGGACACGTCTGGACCATCGCCACCCACAAGAAGGACGTTTCTCCAGAAGAGATGATGGCGTACACCGGAAGCGCAACCTAGAACGATACGGGACTCCGCCAAAACGGGGACGGCTCATCGCCGTCCCCGCGTCCATGCCACGGTTTGCCTCCTGGGGTTCCGCGAGTCCATCGCCCGCCCCGCCCTGCTACAATCCCCCCACTCCAGCTACGAAAGGACGAACCATCCTCAATGCTGCCAGCGGGCAATCCCTTCCCGAATTTCTCACTCCCCAATCAGGACAACAAGATCATCAGCCTCAGCGATTTTGCCGGCCACTGGCTGGTCGTCTATTTCTATCCGAAAGACGACACCCCCGGCTGCACCGTGCAAGGCAAGTCCTTCACCGCGAGCCGCGCCGATTTCGACGCCGCCGGCATCAAGGTCGTCGGCGTCAGCGCTGACGACGCCGTGTCACACAAAAGCTTCTGCACCAAGTTCGCTTTTACGATCGATCTGCTGGCCGACACCAGCTCGACTCTGATGAAGACCCTCGGTATCGGCCAATCCGAGTGGAAGGGAATGAAATTCTGGGAGCGCACCACATTTGTGGTCGATCCGAGTGGCACGATCCGTAAGGTCTACGAGAAGGCAAACCCCGAGGGCCACGAGAAGATACTTCTGGAGGAAATCAAAGCTCTGAAAGGGAACTGATCGCAAGTCCAAAGAGGCAGACCGGGGGGTGATCGCGATTCGAAGGAGCGCGGCTTTCAGCCGCATCGCAGATCCTTCCCGTTGTCACTCCGAGTGGGGGGGCGAGCCTTGGAGGAGCCCGCTGTCCGCTGCACGGCTTGCAAGCTGTTGTATCTTAGTTCGTTCTACCCCGTGGCCCTGAACAAGGCGCTCGAATTTATAACCCCGGGCCCCATCGTCCTCAGTAGAGACCGGTATGCCCCTTCGTCTCGCGCTCTTCGTACTCCTCACCGCGCTTGCCGTCCATGCTGCTGAAATCAGGGGCAAGGTCGTCAATGTGGTCGGCGGCGAAGCCTTGGGACGCGTCCAGGTCTCGCTTCTAGAAACCGGCGCAAACACAACCACCGCCGACGACGGCACCTTCACCATCCCCACCATCGCCCCGGGGAACTACACCCTCCGCCTGAACGCCGTCGGCTATCGCCTGGCGACGATCCCGGTCACGATCTCCGCTGCGGAAGAATCCAAAGAGTTTCCCCTCACCCTGGCCCCCGATAATTTCCGTCGCACCGAAACAGTCGAAGTCGCCGCTGACCTGTTTCAGGGCAGCGAATCGCCTGCCGTTATCCAGACCAACCTCTCCAGCTCCGAGATCCGCGAAACCTCCACGGTCATTGCCGACGACCCCTTCCGCGCCGTGCAAGCCTTGCCCGGTGTAGCGGCCTCCGCCAACAACGACTTCTTCGCCCAGTTCTCTGTGATGGGTGCGCCTTTCGACGATGTCGCCGTCTACCTCGATGACGTCCTCGTGCAACGTCCCTTTCACGGCATCCCCGATCAACCCGAAGGTGCTTCGCTGAGTCTGCTCACCAGTGAAACGGTGGAAGAGATCAAGCTGCTGCCCGTCGCCTATCCCGTCAAATATGCCGACGCCGTTGGCGCGGCCCTCGATGTCCACACTCGCGACGGAAGCTTTGCCGGCCCGCTGTTCCGCGTCTCCGTCGGCATGGCGGAGACTGAACTGCTCGGCGAAGGAGGCCTGGGACAGGCGAAACGCGGCTCCTGGCTGGCCTCTGCGCGCAAGAGTTATCTCGGTTACCTGTTGCAAAACCGCCTGCATCAGAATTACGTCAATGTCGGTTTCTACGACGCGGCCCTCAAGCTCACCTACGATGTCGCGCCCAATCACAACCTGAATCTCTATGTCCTCAGCGGGCATTCCGACGCGACCCAGATTCCCATCGGACGTCCGTTAACCGTCGGAGAATTCAAAACGGGCGCCAACGATTTCACCGTTGCGCGCACCGGATGGCGCTGGGGCATCACCCCCCACCTCCTGCTTGACACGCACGCCGCCTACGTCCGCCAGCCCTATACCACCCGCGATCCGTTTGGCGACGTTCTGGCCACCGACAACTACGGCGAATGGTTGGGTGGAGGAAGAATTGCGTGGAGTTGGAGCAAGGACAGCGTCCTCGAAGCTGGCTGGACGCTTCGCCGCCTCGACGATATCGGCTACGCCGCCTCCTACGACATCGGCACCGGTCAGCAGCAACGCTACAACATCTCCGACGGCACCGCCCTTCGCAACACCGGCTACGCGCAGCAGTCCGCCGCTTTCCTGGACGGCAAACTTCACTTGACCGGTGGCCTGCGTTGGGACGCCATACAGAACCTCGGCGTCCATCCCTTTTCCGGGCAGGCATCGCTCTCCCTGCGCGCCGCCGCCCGCACCGAGTTGCAGTTTGGCGCCGGCCGCTTCGCGCAACTCCCCACACTCGAGGAGTTTCCCGGCAGCTGTTTTCTACTGGGCCCCATGCCCGACCGCTCCGACCATTTCACCGCCGCCGTGGAGCAGCGGGTGGGCGAGTCCACCCGCCTCCAGTTGCAACTCTTCGACCGCCAGAATGAGCGTTTCCTGGCGTTGCGCGAGGGCACCTCGTGCGCTTCGTTGCATATCGTCGGCGGGCCACTTCTGTTCCAGCGTAACTACTCGCGCGGCGCTCAACTCGTTCTCCAGCGAAGAAGCTCCACCCGCCTCTCCGGCTGGCTGGGCTACACCCTGGTGTTTGCCCGACAGCGCTACGATTCGATCACTGTCCCCCAGATCCCGAAGCCCCTCTACTTTGACACGCCCTACTACCCCACCCTCGAAGACCAGCGCCACTCGCTGCATCTGTTCGCCAACTACCGCCTCAAGCCGACCCTCAATTTGAGCGGCAAATGGGTCTACGGCTCTGGCTTCCCAGTCCCTAGCGGCTTGTTCATTCTTGAAAACGGCCAGTATGTGAGTCTCGGGCTGAATGAAACGCGCCTCGGGGCCTACCAGCGCCTGGACCTGCGTGCGGACAAGGATTGGGCCTTCCGGCGCTGGAAGTTGACCCTGTACGGCGAAGTGCTGAACCTCACCAATCACGACAACCTTCGCTACGTCCAGACCGGCGCCACCGACCTCAATACCCGCAAGACCACTATCATCACCGAGCAAGGTCTCCCCGTAACCCCGACCGGTGGGGTGGTTTTCCAGTTCTGATCGCGCTCCCGCCGCCCGCGGAAATATCCCGTCAAATCTTCCGGGCTCGCCGCGCTCGCGAGGAAATAAATGCAAACTTGTCTTCGGATTGAACGCCTCCACCGAGGCGACTCGCCGACTTCACGTGCACACGCACAATCCACCTGCTTGAATCCATCATGAAGTCGTGCCGGTCGCTCGCGGCCTGCGCATTCCCGACCTCCACCTCCGTGACAAATAAAAAATGCGGACCTTGAGGGCACGCGCCTTCCTTTATGAGTCTATAGCTTTAGGTGATCATACTCAGCATGCGATAAGGGACAAACCCCGCTGACTAATCTTCACCGTTGAATCAATGACCTGCAGGAAAAAGCTAAAGCCGGGGATTGACCTAGATTCTGCGCACCGAGCCAATAGGGGCTTCTTGGGACCTACCCTCCGAACGCGCGGGGGACCCTTGCAACGTTTTCTCCCCTCCCTGCACGATCTCTATAGATAGACATCCGGAAAGAAGGCTTAGGACACCAAAAGGGGTCCTCAATGGCTGTCAACCCAAAACGAACTTGTGCCAACCGGCCACTGCGTTCCGTGCGGTTGACGCTTCCGATTTCAGTCGCCCTCGATCTCGAAAAGTTCCAGAAAGCTTTGGCCAACGCAGCCCGGCTGATCGCTTCACGGCCCCGCCTCGCGGATTTGACATTTCTGGACGCATGCGAGTTCGTGGTCGACCCGGCGTCCCTGCAAGTCAGGGAAACCGCCGCGGAACAGTGAGAGGAGTATGAACCTTCCCGAACTCGGAGTCGGTCTGACCTGGTTTACGGGGCTGGAACCGGTAGCCGAGGCCAACGCCGCCCTGATTGATCTGTTGGAAATCGAGCCCCAGGCCCTTTGGCGCCGCGATCCGTCCGGGAACGCTCTGGTCATCGACCAGTCCGCGCTCGCCGCCGTGCGGCAACGCGCCGCCCCTAAGTTGCTTCACAGCGTTGGTCTGCCGGTCGGGGGCACGCATCCGCCTCAGCCTTCTGACCTCGACGTGCTGCGCCGCGTGGCGGTCGAGCTGGAAGCACCCTGGCTCAGCGAGCATTTGAGCTTCAATCGTGTAGGGGAAGACTCACACGCATGGCACACTGGTTTCCTGCTCCCGCCCCGCCAGACTCTGGCAGGAGTCGATGCAGCCGTTTCATCCGTTCGCGCCTTGTCCTGCCGCATGCCCGTGCCGGTTGCCATCGAAGGCGGCGTGAGCTACCTCCAGCCCCGCGCCGACGAATTGCCTGACGGTGAATTCGTGGCTCGTGTGGCCGAAGCCGCCGATTGCGGCATCCTGCTCGACTTGCAGAATGTCTGGACCAACCAGCACCACGGGCGCCAAACCGTGGGCGAGTATATCGATCAACTCCCGCTCGAGCGTGTTTGGGAGATCCACCTGGCGGCAGGCTCCAATCACCGCAGTTATTGCCTCGACGCCGATCCCGGACCCGCGCCTGCCGACCTGGTCGAACTGGCGTCCCGCATCGTGCCGCGACTGCCCAACCTTAAGGCGCTGGTCTTTGAGTTGTTTCCTTCGAATCTGCCTAGGCTAGGTGTAGCGCTGCTCCGTTCTCAGTTGGAAGCCCTGCATCGACTCTGGGATCGGCGCGCGAGCGGCACTGACTCGCGGCCCCAGCGGCGCGGCCAGATTCACGATCCGGATCCCGGTCCTTCTCCCCTGGAGTGGGAGAGCACCTTGGCTGCGCTCACCGCCCACAAGGAATGTTCCAACCCGCTCGCCCAAGAACTGCGCGCCGATCCCGGGCTTTCCATCATCCGCGGAATGGTCGACCGCTTTCGCGGCTCGATGGTCGTCCGTACTCTGCGCCTTTCGTCTCGCCTGATCATTCTGGAGCGCGGAACCGGGTATCTCGAACAGTTGCTCGCCGCGTTCTGGAAAGTTCATCCTGCAAAGCCTTGCGCCCTCGACGAGGCTGAAGCCTTCGCCACATTTCTGCAGGAACGCAAACCCTACGTGCCCTTTCTCTCCGAGGTTCTGGAATACGATCGGGCGGTCATCGCCGTAGCCCTACACGGAGAGGAGCGTCTGGTCCCGTTCCGCGCCGACCCGCTGCCCCTGCTGGGCGCTCTGGGGGCCGGCCGCAGGCCGACTGAAATCGCCACGGGCAACTTCGAAGTCCGCCTGACTCCCGACCGAGTAGTCGTCGAGGCCCAAGCGCTATCGCAAATGCACATGATTCACTAGCAGTAGGTGGAGCAACAGCCCGCCCGGAGCGAAGTCCTAGGGGCCCCGTCCGTCGGCGCGCAGCGCCCTCGCCTGTTTGTCTTGATCGCGATTCAGCTTTCGGAAGGGCACGACCTTGGATCCTGTCGCGAGCCCTTTGTCCTCTCATTCCGAGAGGGCATAAGCCCGCCCGGGAATCTGCTTTCCGGACTTTCGACGCAGCCTCCAGTCATTGTGCCCCGTGAGTGCACGGAACCAATGGTCAACCGCTCTGAAGGGCGGGGCTTCGGCGGTTCGAATCCCGCAGAAGACTCTAAACCCTTGAAAACCTGAACCTCGAACCCGAAACCTGTCGACCCCTATCGACACAACTCCGTAGTGAGCCGTTCTCGCCGAGCAAGCGCCATCCGGTCGACCCGCTTGAGCACCATACTGTAGCCCGTAAAACCAACCACCGCGAGCACCAGGAAAACCCCGGTTGCCAGCCATGTTTCCCGGTAATAGCGCGCCAACCCCATCGTTGCCGCCCCCAACCCGAAAACGATGATCTGCACTCCGAAACTGATCAGCACGGTCAACTGCGATGCTCGCTGCCGGCCAAAGGTACCGAACTCGATCCGTTTTGGCGAATACAGCGACAACCAATTCCCAACGGCCAAATTCACCGGCGCTGCGAACAGCACTCCCGCCACGGTTGCGATGGCAATGGCACGCGAGGGCGGCCGGAACAACAAACTCGCTCCAATCCATACTACGCAGATCTCGAGTGCCAACACCGCCATGTGCGCCAGGTTCTTCCCCAGAACGACCTTGCGAAAATGCACCGGTGACGCCAGAAAGAACTGGATCCCGCCGCCATCGGCTCCGAAGTTGTTGTAGATCAGGTTCGTCAGCAACAACAGCGCATAACAGACGCCCGCGGGGAAACCAAGGTCAGGCGATCGCTGCAGAAAACCAAGGTCTCTCCCCTGTCCCAGTCCGAAAATCAGCAGCATGAAAATCGGCGTAATCAGCGTGAGCAGCACCGGACCACTCCGCGACAGATACCGGAATTCCTTCTCGAGCACCGCCGTCACCGGCCCCGACAATCCGGGCAACTCCCACCCAAGCCGTACTCCTTGCTTACGATCACGCCCTGAGGCGTCCCGCCTCACCTCACTGAGATTCTCGCCGCGGTATTGGGCGCGCAACCGAACACTCAGCGCTCGCAGAATCACCACTCCATAAACTCCCAGCAGCCCAAGCGACACAAAGCCTTGTCCCGGCCGTCCGTTCGCCACCCGTGCGATGGCGTTCGCCGCAATCCCCGGAGGCAACACTCGCTGCACCGGCGAAGCTTCTGCGCTGAACTTCCTCAACGCCGGACTCGATCGCCGCCCGTACCGATTCATCACGGGCCCGACCAGCTGAAAACCGATCATCGCCAGGAAAAACAGGACAGCAAAAATCTCTCGTGTGCGCCTCTGCGCCAACCAACGTTCCACCCAGGCAAAGATCATCTGCGCGAGCAGCACATTGAGAACGCCAAATACCAGCAGCACCAACGCTGCCCACGGTAGAAGCCGTAGATTGGCGACGCTGATTCCAACCGTGATTCCGGTCAGCCACAGCCCACCCAGTACCGTCGATGGATCCAACGCGCCATAGACTAGGCGAACCGCAACGTAAGACCGATAGTCGAGAGGGAACCGCAACAGATTCGATGTATCCAACGTCTCCGTGAACGCGCTCGCCATCACCGGAAAGAACTGCCAGAACAGGAACAGAGGCCACAACATCAGAGCCAGCCATTCCGTCTTCCCCTCCGAGACGAAGAACCACGCTGCTGCGCCCATTCCGACCGCGCCACCCAGACCGCCGGCCGTGATCACCAGGCTGATCACGATCCGCGAAAACAGCTCCAACGCACCTTTCGTGGTTCGTAGCGAATGCACGAAAAGCTGCCCGCGCACCCGCGCGATGGCGGCCAGTTGCATACGCGCCTGCGGCTTACCGTTCAGCCCAGCCATGACAACTCCTGCTCCGCGGTCCGCGACCCGCCCACCGTGCGCAGAAAGATTTCTTCCAGTGTCAATTTCTGCGCCGCCGGAAGTTCTGCCGGGACCAGCCCCGAAGCCGCCTGCGCCTCCACTCCCGCCCGCAGTTCTTCCAGCGACCCCTGCGCGACCAGCTGCCCGCGATGAATGATGGCCACATGGCTGCACAACCGCTCCACGATTTCCAGCACATGCGAGGTCAGAAAAATTGTTGCCCCCCGCGCGATCATCCGCTGCAGCATCGCCTTCAGGGTCCCGGCAGCGATAGCGTCGACCCCCTCAAACGGCTCATCCAGAAACAGAATCTTCGGCCCATGGATGACGGCCGCCGCCAGCGCCAGCTTTTTCTGCATCCCATGCGAATAGTCGGTCACCAGCTTCTTCGGCTGATCCGCCAGCTGCATGAAATCCAGCAATTCGCCGGTCCGCTTGGCCGCTGTTTCGCGATCGAGCCCATACATGCGTCCCACAAAATTCAAGTACTCGGCCCCGGTGAGTCGGCCGAACAAAGCCATGCCTTCCGGCACCACCCCGATCTGCCGCTTCACCTCGACCATCTGTTTCTCAAAGTCGAGGCCCAGAATCTGCATGGTGCCTGAAGTGGGCGCCAGCAACCCGGTCAGCATCTTGATGGTGGTAGATTTTCCCGCCCCGTTGGGACCCAGGAAGCCAAAGAACTGGCCCGACGCTACCCGCAGATTGACATCCTGGACAGCCACCAATTCGCCGAACCGGCGCGTCAATCCTTCGGTCGCGATGGCGGGAGCTTCCATAAAGTGTTCGACTCTAGCACACCCGCCAATTCAGTCGGAAGCACGCACCCCAAGCCACCGTGTGATGCTCCTCGACTCCGCTCAAAGGTCAGCATCAGGAAATGAAACGAATCCCAGCGCGACATCACGATTCCAATCAGAGGGGAATGAGGAAGTACTGGAGACCGGTCTCCTTTTAAACACTTGGTTGCGCACTACGCGCAAGATCAAGCGATCCGTGCTGGCTGTCTGCTTCTGTTTCACCACAGCCACCGCGCTTGCCCAGGATCCTGCACGAACCATGCATGTCTTCGGAGCTTTGGCCGACAACCAGCCCCAGGGCATCATCCCCGTCCCCCCAACTCGGCAACCGAGACGATCCCGACCACAACCTTTCCTGGGGTGCGGCCTGCGGCGTAAAGACTTTCTTCGCCCGCCGCGGCCACTGGGAGCTGCTGGTGGCCCAACAGAAACCGAAGCGCAAAATCCTAGAGCGCTGCATCTTTCAAACACCGCACCAAACCCGTCTACGTGATCGCCGGCGCCTATCAAGGCCGTCAGATCCAGCAGGCGATTGTCTATTTTCTGGCTGCCGATGCAGGAGAAAATCCGGAGACGCTCCCCACCCAAACTTCCAAGCAATCGTCCACGATAAGAGCTGGTGGGAAAACCGATGCGCTGGCCCACATAGGGCACGAGGATCTGATGGGTTTCTCGCTGCCGGCGCAACCGAAAAACCAGGACCCAAACCATGGTGCAGCGATCATCCTCGCCGGCGTCAGCAACTCCTATGTCGCAATGCCTCTCTGCGCAACCGGGGCGTATCCACTGCCGTGGACCACCGGCCTGATGGCGCCCGAAGCGTACACCTGAAAGGGCGCGCTCGATGGCTGGATCCTCCGCGAAACCGACGAGCAAATCCGCCCCCCGCCGCCGAGGTATATCACAATATCAGCACTGCAGCCTCGCCGCCCGAAAGCTGCTCGTCACGGGTTGGTGAACGTAAGCGATTGCTGGCAATGAGCAAATGACGCGTTCCGACCGACAGCGATCCCTAAATGTTCGGACAGACTCCGCGCCGCATAAGAAAAAGGGATGTCAGGCAAGACCTGACATCCCCTCTTACAGACCCTCGACGAGACGAGCAGGAGCAAGACTCCCTAACCGCCCGAAACCTTAGTTCTCGAAAACCAGACTAGCCTTCTTGGCGTCAGCACGCTGTTTTCTCAGGTTGCGCGCGACGTCACCCAGCGGCGTCACTACCCGGGGTGGCGGCGCCACCTCCCACAACGGCCGCTCGCCATGTGCGGAAGGATTGCAAGAATTCTCCAAAATGTACTGTTCCCCCGCCATCGCATGCTGAGAAGCGTGTTCGGGATGATCCGGAATCGTAATGGGGTAAGCCTGACTGGGAATCACCGAAGTTGTCTGTCCAAACGCCCCCGTCGCGGCCAGCAGGCACAACGCAAAAAATAGGGTCTTCATGGCAAATATCTCCGTAAACGAACCTGTGGAGCGTCCGCGCGGGTTCCGCATTCTCTCTCATCCGGAAGTCGCGCCGGAATCCGCATGTCCGACCCCGATCCGGCTGGAGCCGACCCGCGAATCTTTGTTCCTCCTGCCACGGTGCAAGCCCGGTACCATACCCGCACCCCTAAGCCGTTGACTTTCCGAGGGTACCAGCGGTTGTGAAGCAATTGTTTGCACATTAGTGGGCGATGCTGGGGGTGGGACAGCAGATCGACGGGCCCGGCAAGCGGCCGGAAGCCCGCCCGGCTGGCGGCGAAGTCACGCTCATCAGAACGTGCAGAGGCATGCCAGCAGCCACAAAAAAATCTATGTCATCGCTGTCAGCAAGTGCGAGAGGGTGGCCGTCCTGCCGTGCCTCCGGGCTGAAATCTGCGCTTCGTCCTGCGCAGCTACCATCATCGTCCCTCTGGGCAGCCCACGCCGGCGCGACTTGTTCGGAACGACACCAGGCCGGGCGGAACTGGGAAGCGGGTTCATCCCAGCGGCTTCGAGGAGCGGCGGATCGATGCTGACGGGCTCATGGCCGAGTCGCGCGGGCAGCATCGACAGGGCAGGATACCAACGTCAGGTCGAACGGGGCGTTGACGCGCCCTGATAGCCTCCCCTTGGCGCACAGTAACCCCCTGCTTGTGACTTTCACAACGGTAATTTGATCGGTAGCTAGTAGGCCGTAATCCGACGCGAGACGACTGATCGAACCTAATACTTAGATGGTTTGTCGAGCGGGTAGGGCTCGCCGTACTTGTTGAGGTGATCGTGGGGAGCGTCCGAAGCGTGGAGCGTCATGGTTGTCAGCGCGGTGTCGCCAGGGGTGATCTCGACTGCACGAGAGAGGGAAGTCAATTCGGATTCCGAGGCAAGCTCATACCAAACTCCAAGCCGATACTGCCCCGGTGGCACATGGGGGATGTGGAAGCTCCCATCCCGTGCGGTGGCCGTGAAGTGCGGAGTGGACAACGCGATGACCACCGCACTCATGTCCGGGTGGATATTGCAGAAAATGTAAGAAACCCCTGTCTGCGTAAATCTCACTTTTCGCACTGCGCCGCTCTCATAGAGGCCCAGGTCGAACGGTTTGCCATGGTAGATGGAAAACACGTCGTGAAAAAATGGGTCCTGGTTCGGAAACTCGATCGCCGTGCCCACGGTCACAGCGACCATGTGCGGTGTGAATCGCTTGTCCTTCTGCAGCAGGCGGGCCATAGGTCCAGGAGAAACAGTCTCCTGGGTGCGGGTGCTGGTGAGCCAAACCACGACATCGGCGCTACCAGATTCCCTTTTTGAATGATGGAGGACATTCACCATCCCTCGAACGGTTGCCTCTTGTGCAGTCAAGGAACTGCTCAGGACAAGGATCAACGCCGACAGGTAGGCGCGAGTCATCAAAACCGTACTCCGGCTGCGAGGTTGAGATGGTCTCCGGAGGCGCTCTCGCCCAGAGCGGAGGCGGTGAACAGGTGGCGATACTCTACTGCAAATAGTAGAAACGAGTTGGGTTCGTAGATGAAGTTCACGAAATCGGTGTGATTTTTCTTGAGAGCAATGAAATAAGGGCCCGCGAAGGGAGTAGGGAAGAACCGAAGGTTCTCGCCAAAGTTTTCATCTTGGCCGACCGCCCCGTTAATCTGGAAGCGTCTGACGGGCCTCACTTTTAGCTGCAGCCATCCTCCTGTGGAACGAAGAGGATGGATTGCGGTGTAGGGCGCGGAGGATTCCGGATACACCACGCTCGTCCAGATTCCGCCGCCCAGTCCACCCACCGCTTGCCCGTCATACCATTCACCCGAGAGTTCCAGGTATTTCCCGAACGGTACGCGAAGATCACCGTTCACGGTCCAGCTATCGATCTGATTAAAGGCTGGGTAGCGCTGGCGAGCGCGATATCCAGCGAATCCGATGGTGAACGGACCATGAGCCGCGGAGGAACGATCAATGGCAATCCGGCCCGCGAGCGCGGGGATTCGGGTCCCCTCGCCCG
>DASQPN010000047.1:0-2217 GCA_035643915.1 Terriglobales bacterium
GGAGGTCTCCGATCTTCGGCGCCCGGTTGCCCACTCGCGCAGCAAGCAAGCGAGTCCGAACGGAAAAGGTCTTGCGGTTCTCCTTTCTACAGATGCCGCAGGATCTCCCTCACATCGCGCCAAGATTGCTCCACCTCCGACAAAGAACACAAGTTGATCGCGCCTGCTCGAGGCCGCCGCGAAGCGCCGGTGAAACCGCTCTGCCACTGCACAGGGCTGGCGGGCTTGAAATCCATGGAACTTGGTGCTTAAAGCATGCTCGCAATACTGATTCGGGGGTCCGCCAATGAGACGAACGTATCTGGGATACGCCGGATCTGTCGCGATTGCAGTCGTCGCGTTCCTCATCTCAACGCGGCTCGTTGCGGAGCAGCAAAACAAGACGCACGCTGCGCTTCGCATCCAGAACCCAGACGATCTGAAGTGGTCGCCCGTGGGGTCGCTTCCGTACGGGGCCGAGGCCGCTGGCCTCGACGGCGACATGACCAAGAAGACCGAATTTACCGTCCGGCTGCGCTTGCCTCCGAACTACAAGGTGCCGCCCCACTTCCATCCCGCAGACGAGCACGTCACCGTCATCGACGGCAGCTTCTACATGGGAATGGGCGATACCTTCGACGAGGCGGCCGCCAAAGAGATGAAGACGGGTGGTTTCCACTCCATCCCCAAGGGCACGCGCCACTACGCCTTCACCAAGGGTGCGGCGATCATCCAGCTCCATGGCAACGGGCCCTGGGGCATTACCTACGTCAACCCGGCTGACGATCCGCGGAAGACCGCGACAAAGTAGAACGAGTACCGAGGAGAGGCTCGGTCAAGTGCAGGAAGGAAGCGTCGAGTTGGCAGAACGCCCCTTCGGTCCTGGTTCGAAATCGACATCCCGCATGAAGTGGAGAAGTGGAAAGGAGGAGACCATGCGTTCGGGTCAGATCGGACCTCATCTTCTCAGAAATGCAGCCGTACTCGCTGTCGCGATGTTTCTCGTATCCGCGTCAGCGACCCGGGCAGCGAAAACGGAAACGTTCGTACCCATAACCATCCAATACCCTGGCTCGGCGTCCACCGCGGCCAGAGGCATCAACAATAGCGGCGATATTGTCGGCACCTATGTTTGCGCGGTCGCATGCGTCAATCCCGTGACGGGAGAAACGAGTACGCCTGGGATGCACGGGTTCCTGCTGCAAGACGGCGCCTATACGCGCATTGATGTGCCCGGAGGCACGGGGACGGTCCCGCGCGGCACCAGCGAGCGAGGAAGCATTGTCGGACATTACAATGTCGGTAACGTGACGCATGGATTCGCTTACTTCGAAGGCTTCTACCTGTATCCCATCGACGTGCCGGCGGAAGACTTCGATCACCCAGCTTCGCCACTCCGCGACACCCTCCTGGTGCGTATCTCGCCTAAAGGCGACATCGTGGGCTGCTTTCACGAAGACAACCAGGCCATGACCACCATGCACGGTTTCCTCCTGCATCACGGCAAATTCACTGTCCTTATAACTCCGCACAATGCCGACGATAGAAGCAGCCATGACCCTGACACCATGAATAATGGCGTCGCGTCGACCGGTGAGATTGTCGGGTTTTATCTGTCCTCGGGTGTGAGCTACACAGCCAAGAGAAACGTCATCGCGACCACATTCACGTTTGAAGGAAACCTCTTCACGTTGGCCTGGGACGTCAACGCCAGGGGCGATATCGTCGGTGTGCACGGTGAGAATCAGGCCAAGACAGTCGGAGCTCCCGTAAATCCGCATGGTTTTCTTCGAACCAAAGACGGTGAGTACCGTAGTCTTGATGTGCACGGCGCGATGAGCACACAGGTATTCGGCATCAATGGTCTCCGCGACATCGTGGGCTCGTCCACGGACGCGAAGGGGACGCACGGATTTGTGTACAGGCTGAAGCTTGACGATCGGCGTGATGATGAGGATGAGCGAGACGACCGAGATCAATAGGGTTTCGTTCGCAGCTCTCTTTAAGTCGTCCTTGTCCGATCGTGAGCAGCGCCTGCGGCGACGAAACCTGCTTTCGAGATAGGCAGCGTTGCGAGCGCGCGCACGAACGCGGCCGCGCAGATCGGATGCCGATCAGCCACGCAGCGCCGCGTCGCCCTTTTGCGCGCGCGCGCAAGGCGAGCCTCCACCTCCGCCCATTGGATGTCTTTGAAGAACGCGTCGATGTAGTCCTTGGCTGACGCGCCGTGGTCGATCG
>DASQPN010000048.1:0-17404 GCA_035643915.1 Terriglobales bacterium
AGTACACGCAGACGCACCTGAGGGAAATGTCCCGGTGCATGGCCGTCCTCAACACCGATAACGGCGCCGGTCACCCCAAGGGTTGGAAGGTCGAAGGACGAAAAGATGTGAGAGACGCCATGCAACCGCTGAGCGACTCCATGCTCAAAGATCTGAGTGGCGGCGCTCTATCCATGGACACGACTTACGACACTGACCACGGCCCCTTCATGCTGCAAGGCGTCCCAGCCCTTGACCTCTGGGTCGACATGACCCACTACTTCGAAATCCACCACAAGCCGAGCGACACCTACGACAAGATCGATCCGCTGGATTTCAAAGCTGGAACGGCGATCGTGGCCGTGACCGCCTGGGCAATCGCCGAAGACCCCAAACCCATCGCGCCTCGCCTCGACCATGCCGCCGTGGCCGAAATCCTCCAAAAAGCGGAACTCGAAAAACTACTGGCCAGCATCGGCCATTGGAAGCCCTAGGCCGCGCGACTGAATGGACCACGCTCCACTCCGAGGAGTTATGGGTGCCTTTTGCAAGAGTGATTTGGGAGATGCGTCCCCGACCGCGCCTGCCCTGGTAAACTCTTTGTCATTCCCTCAATCTCTGGTCACTCCGAAGCGGCGCTAGCCGCGGAGGAGCCTGCTTTTGCTTCCCTGGGCACGGCCCAAGCCTCGCCAGGGGGACCTTTCGCTAATTAATTAAGACGATTGCAGGGGTAGCGTCGAAGGGAAAAATCCAGGACGTCGTGGAGTGTTTTTTCGTTGCCCCACCTCTGCGTTCTTGGCGGTTGGCTTCTCCCGGTTTCCTACTCCGGCCGGAAAAACACGGCCGCCAACGGCGGCAAGGTCAGCTCCAGCGAAAATGCCCGCCCATGCTGCTTCACGGCCTCGGCCATCACTCCACCGCCGTTGCCAATCCCGCCGCCTGCATATTCCTGGCCATCGCTGTTCAGCACTTCTTTCCAGAATCCTCCTGAAGGCACGCCAACGCGATACTGTTCCCGCGGCACCGGTGTGAAATTGCATGCCACCAGCATTACGTCCTTCGGAGACTTTCCTTTGCGCAACAGAGCGATCACGCTCATAGGCGCGTCATTGCAATCCACCCACTCAAAGCCCGACGGCTCATTGTCGAGCTCGTGCAAAGCCTTCTCCCCGCGGAACAGATGATTCAAATCCCGCACCCAGCTCTGCAATCCGCGATGCACGGGATACTGCAGCAGCCACCAATCGAGCGACCGGTCGTGCGACCACTCGTTGCCCTGACCAAACTCGTCGCCCATGAACAAAAGCTTCTTCCCCGGCTGTGCGTACATGTAGGCAAACAGCAGCCGGAGGTTGGCGAACTTCTGCCACTCATCGCCCGGCATCTTGTTCAGCAGAGAGCCCTTGCCGTGCACCACCTCATCGTGCGAGAGCGGCAGCACGAAGTTCTCCGTGAACCCATACAGCATGCGGAAGGTCAGCAGGTTGTGGTGATACTGCCGGTGTATCGGATCATTCGAGAAATACTTCAGCGTATCGTGCATCCACCCCATGTCCCACTTCATTCCGAAGCCCAGTCCACCCACATACACCGGCCGCGACACCATCGGCCAGGCGGTCGACTCCTCGGCAATCGTCTGGATATCTGGATGCTCCTTGTAAACTTCTTCGTTAAACCGCCGCAGGAAATCGATCGCCTCCAGGTTCTCCCGCCCGCCGTACTTGTTCGGAATCCACTCGCCTTCCTTGCGCGAGTAGTCGAGGTACAGCATGGAAGCCACCGCATCCACCCGCAGCCCATCCGCGTGATACTTGTCCAACCAGAACATCGCGCTCGACATCAGGAAGCTGCGCACCTCCGCTCGACCGTAGTTAAAGATGTGGGTTTTCCAGTCCGGGTGAAAGCCCTGCCGCGAATCCGAATGTTCGAACAGGTGTGTGCCATCGAAATAGGCGAGTCCATGGCCATCCGAAGGGAAGTGCGATGGCACCCAGTCAAGAATCACGCCGATCCCATGCTGGTGCAGATGGTCCACCAGGAACATGAAATCCTGGGGCGTCCCGAAGCGAGCCGTGGGGGAGAAGTATCCCGTCGTCTGATATCCCCAGGACCCGTAAAACGGATGCTCCATGACGGGCAAAAACTCCACATGCGTAAATCCCATGTGGTGCACATACTCAGCCAGCTTCGGAGCCATCTCCCGATAGCTGAACGGCCGGTCGTGCTCTTCGGAAACCCGCATCCACGACCCGATGTGAACCTCATAGACCGAGACCGGCGCCTTCACCGAATTCCGGGCCGCCCGCTTCTCCATCCACTCCCGGTCACTCCACGTGTAATCGAGGTCCCACACCACCGACGCAGTGCGCGGCGGCTTCTCCTGCAACAACCCGATCGGATCGGTCTTGTCGATGCGGTGCCCATGATTGTGCGACTCGATGTGAAACTTGTACAGCGCTCCCTTTTTTACTCCCGGGATGAACCCTTCCCAGATGCCCGAAGTCCCGCGCGAGTGCAAGCGATGCGTCTTCGGGCTCCACCGGTTGAAGTCGCCGATCACCGACACCAGCCGCGCGTTCGGAGCCCACACGCTGAAACAGGCGCCCACCTCGCCGCCCGCCTCCATCAAGTGGGCGCCCATCTTGTCGTAAATCCGATAGTGGCTGCCCTCATTGAACAGATAGAGGTCGTTGTCGGTCAGAAGCGAAACATCAGGGCGGGAAGTCGTAGTCGCAGTTTCCGTAGGTTGGCTCATAGGCTCTCGTGGATCAGCGCTTTGATTCAGTGCGCTCTATCAGTGCTAAGAGTCAGGGTACGCCTTCAGGCGTGCCGTGCTCTCTTACGAATGCGCCTTCAGGCGCTACCCTAAGGAGCACGTTCCATACAATGGGAGCGGCCTGCCTCGGCGCGTCCCTTAGTGTATCCAAGCGGCAGCCCTTTTGCTCCCTTACCCGCATGCTAGACTGCAGGATTCCTATTGGGCCCTTGGATTCTAAAGAAACTCTCATGCCATGCCCGTTTTGCGCGTAATCCTTCTTTGGCACCAGCACCAGCCCTTCTACAAGGACCTGGTCACCGCTGAATATCGCCTGCCCTGGGTCCGGCTGCACGCCTTGAAGGATTACTACGGCATGGTGAAGCTGCTGGACGAATTCCCCCGCGTTCACCAGAACTTCAACCTGGTCCCCTCGCTGATCACCCAGATTCAGGACTATGTCGCCGGCACGGCCCAGGACCCGTTCCTGCAGGTCGCCGCCCGCCCCGCGCGTGATCTGACCCTCGAAGAGCGTCGCTTCGCTCTGCAGTATCTCTTCCAGGCGAACCCTGCGAACCTAATCGGTCGTTATCCGCGCTACCGCGAATTGTGGGAACGCTTTCGCAGCGCCGGTGATTCTCCCGAGCGCGTCGAAAGATTCTTCCAGCCGCAGGATTTCACCGACCTCCAGGTGCTTTCCCAGGTCGCCTGGTTCGACGAGTTTTTCCTCGAAGATCGCGACCTCCAGGACCTGATCCGGAAAGAGCGCAACTACTCGCTCGAAGACCAGCGCTTCGTGATCAAGCGTGAAAGGGAAGTGCTGGCACAGGTTCTGCCCGCCCACGCTTCGGCCGCGCAGAAGGGCCTAATCGAGATCTCGACCTCGCCGTTCTATCATCCGATTCTGCCGCTGTTGTGCGACACCAACGTGGGCGCGGTTTCCTCACCCGGTTTGCCCTTGCCGCAGAATCGCTTCCGCCATCCCGAGGACGCCCGCGACCAGGTCCTGCGCGGCCTCGACCTCCACGAAAACGTCTTCGGTGTCCGCCCCAAGGGTGTCTGGCCGTCGGAAGGCAGCATCTCGGAGGAGGCCATCGCCATTGCCCACAACCTCGGCGTGAACTGGATGGCGACCGACGAAGGCGTGCTGGGCCGCAGCACCGGCCTGTTTTTCTGGCGCGACGGCGAGGGCCGTCTGCCTGCACATCTCGCGGAGAAGCTCTACACCGTCCACCGTTACGAGAACGGCCCGACCACCATGCACCTGGTCTTCCGCGACCACACCATCTCGGACCTGATCGGTTTCGTCTACTCCGGAATGCCCCCCAACGAAGCCGCACAACATCTCATCCAGAACATTAAGAGAGCCGCACAACCGGTTCTCGATACAGGCAGGGACGCAGTCGTCTCCATCATTCTCGACGGCGAAAATGCCTGGGAATACTACCCTCGATCGGGCCGCGAATTCCTGCGCCGTTTCTACGAAGCGCTCGAAAACACTCCGGGCATGGAAGCCGTCACCATTTCCGAAGCCATCCTTCGTCACCGCAACTTCAACCGCCTGACCTCCATCACGCCGGGCTCCTGGATCTCAGCCAATTTCAACGTCTGGATTGGAGCTCCAGAAGACAACCGCTCCTGGGACTACCTCCACCAGGCCCGTGCCTTCTACGACCAAACCGCGTCGCACTGCACCGAAGCCCAGCGCAAGCTGGCCTACGAAGAAATCCTAATCGCTGAAGGGAGTGACTGGAACTGGTGGTACGGGCCAGAGCACCACTCCGCCAACGATCGAGATTTCGACGAGCTCTACCGCAAGCACCTCTCGAACGTTTACCAGGCTCTCGGTGCAACCCCGCCCGACTACCTGGCCCAGCCCATTTCCGGAGTCATCGCCCGCCCGTCGTTCACTCCGCAGACCGCCTATATTCACCCCCGGATCGCGGGCGACATGATTCGCTACTTCGAATGGATGGGCGCCGCCATCTACACCGCCGACCATCGCGCCGGAGCCATGCACGGCAAGCAGTTCCTGCTGGATTCCGTGCACGCCGGCATCGATCAGACCAACGTCTACGGACGCCTCGATTTCAAGGGCAAGATTCCGGCGACTCCCTTCGAGCTGGTTGTGAATCTGGAGTCGTGGGCAGACGACAGCCAGCGTCCGCGCCGCGCTCTGCGCCTGGAAGCCGCGGTCGTGGGAGGGAAGATCCAAAGCTGGAAGGTGAGCGCGTCCGACGAAGAAATCCCGCTCCAAACATCGGATCGTCCCGGCGACGGCGCGGTCAAGCTGGCCCTCCAACGCAACTTCGAATTCCGCGTTCCCCTAGCCTGGCTCTGCGCCGCCCCGGTTTCGAGCGAATCGGCGAAGCAAGCGAAAACTCCCGCCGCCAACCGCATCCGCCTACGCCTCAGCCTCTGGCAAAACCGCCTGCCGGTCGACGCCCTGCCGCTGGAAGGCTGGATCGAACTGCACCTCCTGGAGGAAGGCGACCTGATGTCGATGTACTGAAGGTGGAGCGGGTAGCCCGCCCTTGGCGGAGTCGAGGGATCCCCGCCCGTCGGCGCGCATGCCGCGCCGCACCTTATCTTTATCTTTCACTTTTGCGCAAAGAAAAGCCGGAGCCAAGCTCCGGGCCAGCCTAAGACCATAAGACCTGCGACCGAACGCCTGGACTACTGCCCCGCTCCAGCCGCCATGGTTGACATCGTCATTGGGCGGCTCAATTCCAGCACCAAGTGAGTCCCTGAAGGCAAAACTGCCGAGCGCCTTTGCACCAGCCAATGCGAGGTCGTGGCGCTCGCGCCAATCGCGCCCCCCATCAGCAATCCGGGTCCACCGCCGATCAGCCCACCGAGCAGCATCCCCGCACCGGTTCCTCCGCTGACCTCGATCTGATCTCTCCGATCGTGCCCGGCTCCCTTGAACTGTCCTTCTTCGTTCACATCCGTCCCGCGGATATCGGTGTCCACCAGCACCGCGTTCAGCATCAGGCGCTGGCCATCGGACATCAGTAAGTGCTCCGGGAAAAGTCCGATCGTGGGTTTGCCCTTGATCCGCCGAGGCTCGTTGATCTTGGTGACCCGCCCTTCCACCGTCGCGCCCACCGGGATCACCGTCTTGCCATTCACTACCACCGGCTCCGTGATCTTTCCCCGGAACGGATCGCCCACCTTGCTACTGAAAGTGGAAATCGTGGTCTCCAGTTTCACCTTCAACGCGGTTCCCTCAGGCACCGACAGCCCGGCCTGTGCCCAGGCCGAGCCCGCCAGTAATACTGCGCCCAGTACTCCCAGGAATTTCCTCATCGCTCCTCCCGCCCTCATAACAAACTCGCCACCTGAAAACGCTCCGCCGCTTTTCAGTCGAAAACTGATCATTGAAAACCCTCGCCTAGCCCGCGTTTTTTAACACTGTCATCACGGCTTCGAGGGGCGCCCGGTCATGCTGGTTGTCCCCGCGATAGATATACCGGATGCATCGTTCGCGATCGATCACCAGCGTTGCTGGATGCGCGATGTTCAGCGCGTCCAGCCCGATCAAGTGATACAGCCCATACGCTTTCGTGACCAGCCGGTCTTCATCCAGCAGGAAGGGAAAGGAAACCGGATGCTTCTCCAGAAACTTCGCTGGCTTGAAGACTCCCTCCCGCTTCTCCGGCGCGATGAAGGCCAGTTCCGCGCCCGCCTGCGCAATCTCGTCCTTGATCGACTCGACCCGAGCCATGCGCTGTACGCAGTTCGGTCACCAGGTCCCCCGCAAAAACTCCGCGATCAGCCACCCGCGCCGAAGAAAACCAGACAAGGTCAGGATCCCGTCACGGTTCGCTGCCTCCAGCGAAAATTGCGGCGCTCGCGCTCCCACCTGCAGGGTCTCGGTGTGATCGAGCATCTCTGGTAAATGACTGTAAAACATGAGAAAACCAGCCACAACCCAGGAAACGCCACCCGAACCACAAGAGGTACGTGGCGCGGGCGCTCTCGCCCGCGAAAAGCGCGAAGCCGCCGGGCCTCGTCCGATCCAGCCCTCCACACCAACCCCGCCCTACCATGCTCCGCGGAGGCGCCCCTTGGTCAACGGCATCCATGCCCTCATTCACACCCAAGACGCCGAAGCCGCCCACGTCCTCTTCCGCGACGTCCTAAATTTCCCTTCGGTCACGGCCGGACATGGCTGGCTCATCTTCGCCCTGCCTCCCGCTGAACTGGGGGCATTCATCCCGCCGAGGCGGAAGGCCATCACGGCCTCGGCCGGGATGTGCGACCACCTCGAAGCCGGCGCGCGAGAGCGAAAAGGCCGTCGAGCAGGCCCGTCCTGTCCACGGCGCCGGCTGGGAATTGGTCACCGCCATCCAACTCCCCGGTGGTTGCGAACTCGGCCTTTACCAGCCCAAGCACCCGACAGCCCTAGCCCTCGGGCCGCATTGACGTCGTCAACACCCGCCCAAAGAATTTGTTGCGCTTCTAGCGGTGCTGGGCTGGATGCTCTCTTTGCTCCCTGCGCGCAACCTGGGCACGGTCTGCGGTCAAAGCTTTGGCCGAACCACCTAGGTTGCCCGAAACGGCGCTCTCTTACTCCCAGGACGGGTCCGCCGTCACATTGCCGGACATGCGCATCCGTTATAATCGCCGTTCTCGGAGAGTGACGTGGGCAAGACCTATACCGGTGTCAGCTATCTCACCGGCCGGCGCATTTTCTTCAATTCAGACATTCACCGTGAGATCGCGGAATCATCCCAAACGAGGATCGGAATCATGAATATCAGCGAAATCAAGGCCCGCGAACTACTCGATTCGCGCGGCAATCCCACCGTGGAGGCAGAGGTCGCGCTCGATAGCGGCAAGATGGGTCGCGCCATCGTCCCCAGCGGCGCCTCCACCGGCGAACACGAAGCCGTCGAACTCCGCGATGGCGACCCCGATCGCTACCTGGGCAAAGGCGTCCTAAAGGCCGTCGAAAACGTAAACACCGAAATCTCCGATGCGCTGGCTAACCTCGACGCCTCCGACCAGCGCGCCATCGACGCCAAAATGATCGAACTTGACGGCACCGAAAACAAAGGCCGTCTGGGTGCCAACGCGATCCTAGCCGTTTCCATGGCCGTAGCCCGCGCCGCCGCCGCTGAATACGGCCTTCCGCTCTATCGCTACCTCGGGGGCGCCGGCGCCAACACTGTTCCCACGCCCATGATGAACATCCTCAACGGCGGCGCGCACGCCGACAACAACGTCGATTTCCAGGAATTCATGGTGATGCCGGTGGGCGCCGAGTCGTTCTCGGACGCCCTCCGCTGGGGCGTGGAAGTCTTCCACACGCTGAAAGCCGTCCTGAAGAAGCGCGGCTACAACACCGCGGTGGGCGACGAAGGTGGCTTTGCTCCTTCCGTGAAATCGAACGTCGAAGCAATCGAGCTAGTCCTCGAAGCCATCCAGCAAGCCGGCTACAAACCCGGAGAAGAAATCGCCATCGCCCTTGACCCCGCCGCCAGCGAGTTCTATCAAGACGGGAAATACGTCTTCAAGAAATCCGACAAGTCCAGCCGAAGCTCTGAAGACCTGGCGCGCTTCTGGGCCAAGTGGGCGAACGATTACCCGATTGTCTCCATCGAAGACGGCCTGGCCGAAGACGACTGGGACGGCTGGAAGACCCTGACGGAACTGGTTGGCAAAAAGATCCAGCTGGTCGGGGACGACCTCTTCGTGACCAACACCGAGCGTCTGCAGGAAGGCATCGACAAAGGCGTCGCCAACTCCATCCTGATTAAGGTCAACCAGATCGGAACGGTAAGCGAGACCCTCGATGCGATCGACCTCGCCCGCCGCAACGGCTACACCTCGGTCATCTCGCACCGCTCCGGCGAAAGCGAAGATACCTTCATCGCCGACCTGGCCGTAGCCACCGGCGCAGGCCAGATCAAGACGGGTTCCGCATCGCGCACGGACCGAGTCGCCAAATACAATCAGCTCTTGCGGATCGAGGAAGAACTCGGTGCGAGCGCTCACTTTCTCGGACTCGGAGCGCTGAACACCAGGGGTAGGTAACCAGGCTTCATGGAGGACTCAAGTGGAACCGAGCCCCTGGCCGCTGGTAATCTGGCTTGTGATTGCGCTGCGACTCGGCTCTTTCGTGGTCACTATCGCAACCTTTGCGGTAAGGGCAATCTTTCGGAGGAGGCGAGGCTCGATCCCGGACTCGGTGTTGCTCGGAGCTTCCGGTTTTCCCCCTCGGGGCAGCCATGATGGCATTTATCTTGATACACCGAGGGTATGCCCATACGGGAGCGTGAGCTGCTATTAGGTTTTGTACCCGTGGCCGTCGGCGTTCCCTTCGTTGACATTTCTCGAGGACTCACGCGTGGTAGAGCTGACGCCAGGCCGAAGGGCGAAGAAACGGAATCCTCATCGCCCAGCCCCGGAGGGGCGTCGCGACCTTAGCCCGGCGCTTCAGCGCTGGGCGAGCCACAAGCGGAGGGCAAGTCCCGGAGGGACGGCCCACTGATAAATCGTCCGCGCCGTATGAAAATTTCTTGCTCGGAGACACTCATGCATAAACGCTGGCTGGTGGTCGGACTCTTGCTTTGCCTTTGCGTTCCCAATGTTTTCGCCCAGACCTCCACTGACGTCCCTGCCACCCGTGAGGACATCTTTGCCCTCTTCAACCTCATGCACATCCGCGAGCAGGTAGACCTGGCGATGGAGTCGATCGCCAAGCAACAACGCGCCATCATGCACGACAACCTGAAAAGGCAATCCCCGCGAATCAGCGCGGAGGACCTGGCCCGGCTGGATCAGTTCACGCGCGACATCATGAAGGACCTGCCCGTTGACGGCATGCTCGACGACATGGTCCCCGTCTACCAGAAGCACCTCACCAAGAACGACGTCGAGGCGATGAGTACTTTCTACTCCTCTCCTACCGGCCAGAAACTGCTGCGCGAAATGCCCGCCATGACCGCCGAGTCCATGCAGGCCGCCTCCCCGCGGATCCAGGCCATGATGGACAATGTGATGGACCGCGCCCAGCAGATGGCCAAGAAGGAAGACCGCGAAAAGAAACCCACGTCTCCGAAGCCCGCAAATGACAAGCCCTAGATTTGATGTTTCTCCGGGTCTCTGTATCTCCGCGGTGAAGGGAATTTCCCGATAGCTGACAGCCGAGAGCTGAAAGCTGGTAGCCGAAGGCCAGGAGCGAATAGCGGAATGCGTCCCAGACCACTCGTCCTTATCATCCTCGACGGCTGGGGCCACAGCCCCAAGATCGAAGCCAACGCCATCGCGCAGGCCCGCAAGCCCACCTACGACCGCCTGCTGCGCGAATATCCCAACACGCTCATCCACACCAGCGGCCCGTTCGTTGGTCTGCCGGAAGGCCAGATGGGCAACAGCGAAGTCGGTCACCTCAACATCGGCGCCGGCCGCATCGTGCACATGGACATCACCCGCATCGAGCTGATGATCCAAAACGGCGACTTCTTCTCCGATCCCACGCTGGTCGCCGCCATGAAGCATGCCCGCACTGGCGGCCGCCGTCTGCACCTGTTTGGCCTGGTCTCCGACGGGGGCGTGCACTCCCAGCAAGCGCATCTCTATGCCCTGTTGAAGATGGCCAAGCAGCAGGGCGTCGATCGCGTCTTCGTCCACGCCTTTATGGACGGCCGCGACACGCTGCCGACCAATGGCGCCGGCTACCTCGGACAGCTCCAGCAGAAGATGCGTGAATATAACTCCGGCAAGATCGCCAGTGTCCATGGGCGCTACTACGCCATGGATCGCGACCGGCGCTGGGAGCGCATCGCCAAGGCGTTCAACGCGATGGTGCGCGGCGACGGCGAAGGCGGCACGTACGTCGACCCCGTGCAGGGTATGAAGGATTCCTACAATAAGGGAGTCACAGACGAATTTGTGATCCCGTTCGTTTGCGTCGGCAACCAGGGCGAGCCGCTGGCCACCATCCACGACGAAGACTCCTGCATCTGTTTCAACTTCCGCGCCGACCGTGTCCGCCAGATCACGCGCGCCCTTGCCCGCAACAGCAGCCTGAACGCACAAGCGGGCCGCGATCTCCCCGGCGCCGAAGACCTCGACAAGACGATCCCCCGCGACCAGGTTCCGAAAAACTTGCACTACGTCTGCATGACGCAGTACGACAAGAACTTCAGCCTCCCGGTGGTGATTCCCCCGGAATCGATGGCGAATATCCTGGCGAACGTCATGGGCCAAGCGAATCTCCGCAACCTGCGGGTAGCCGAAACTGAAAAATATGCACACGTGACGTATTTCTTCAACGGTGGTGTGGAGCAACCGTTTCCAGGGGAAGACCGAGTCATGGTGCAATCTCCGAAAGTTGCGACCTACGACCTGAAGCCGGAAATGTCGGCCGCCGGCATCGCGCAAGCCGTGGTCAAAGCGGTGGAAGACGGAGCTTTTGATGTCATGATCGTGAACTTCGCCAACGCCGACATGGTCGGTCACTCCGGCAAAATGGAACCCACGATCAAGGCCGTCGAGACGGTAGACACCTGCCTGGGCGAAATCGAAAAAGCTGTGAAGGCTCAAGGCGGCGCCATGCTGATCACCGCCGACCACGGCAACGCCGAAATGATGATCGATCCCGCCACCGGCGGCCCCCACACCGCCCACACGACCAACCCAGTCCCGTTCATCGTGATCAGCGAAAACGCCAAGCAGCTCACCTTGAAAGCCAACGGATCGTTACGCGACATTTCCCCGACCATCCTGGGCATGCTCGGTCTGCCCGAGCCGAGGGAGATGACGGGACAGGATTTGCGAGTGATGCTGAACACGAAATAGTCCTTTCCAGCCCTTGGGAAGAGGACCAGTCCGAGGGAGCTGTCAGCGGCGCGCCCGCTTTTGTTCGCGCGTCCTTCGCGGCCCGATCGCCGCACTTTGATGCGATTCAAGGCGTTCTCGGAAACCGCGATACTCCACAACATCGATTTGCTGCAAGCTAAGTCATCGATTCTTCGTTCGAGGGTTGCCGAAGACCAAAAGGGCCGAGGCCTGACTGTCATCCAGGATGCCATTTAATCACATCGCGGAGCCCTGGGACACGTCGCGGGGGTGTGGAAGGACAAGGGGAGTGGGGTCGTCCCGCAGCGGTTTCGGAGCACCCTGGAGGGCCCCTGGGAAAAATGTTATCACGTGGCTAATCCGGCGAAAGCGGTCGAAATTGCGGGAACAGAGCTCTGCCGTACCCGGACCCGTCTGCTGTTGGAATGAGGTCTGATTTAAGATTGTGCCCGGCATGAAGCTGCTGATTGCCGTGCACCATCGATTCGCTCTCTGGAATGCCCCAGCCTGGGTGCCAGGGAAACTCCGGCAGGAGTTCCCCCAACTCGATGTTGTCCAACTGCCCAGCTACGACGACATCGAAACTCACATTCGCGACGCCGAGATCTTAATCGCTTGGTCTGTCCGCCCCGAACAGATCAAGCACGCCCGGAATCTTCGCTGGATTCACTCGCCCGCCGCTGCGGTCCATCAACTCGTGTATCCCGAAATCGTCGAGCGCGACATCGTCCTGACGAATGCCCGCGAAATCAACGGCCCCGTCGTCGCCGAACACGTGCTCGCGCAGATTTTCGCGCTGGCCAAGAAGCTTCCACAAGCCGTGCGACTCCAGCAAAAACACGTCTGGGGGCAAGAGCTACTGTGGAATGAACTCCCGCGTGTCCGTGAAGTGGCCGGCGCTACACTCGGCCTCGTCGGCCTGGGCAGTATCGGTCGCGAAGTTGCGAGACGCGCTGCCGCGCTCGGCATGCGGGTCATCGCCCTCCGGGAGCATGCCGAGAAGGGAAGTTCCGAAGGCGTCGAAACGGTTCTGCCCACCACGCAACTTGATCAACTCCTCACCCAATCGGACTACGTCGTGCTGGCCACGCCCGTCACGCCCAGCACCACGGGCCTGGTGAATGCCGCCCGCCTTGCCCGGATGAAGCCCGATGCCTGCCTCATCAACGTCGGACGTGGTCCTCTGATCGATGAAGCTGCGCTGGCCGATGCCCTCCGCTCGCACCGCCTCGGCGGTGCCGCCCTCGACGTCTTCCCCAAGGAGCCGCTCCCCGGCGACTCTCCGCTCTGGGACCTCGAGAACCTGCTCATCACACCGCACACCGCCGCGCTCACCGACAAACTCTGGTCGCGCCACTATGACCTCATCCGGGAAAATCTCCGTCGCTACCTGGCCCACGAACCCTTGCTCGCCATGGTCGACAAGGACAAGGGCTACTGATCCAGTTCGCCTCCTGTAATCTGAATCACTTGCCGGGGTTCCCCCGACGCGATGGCAAACTTCCACCCGTCAAACGCCGGAGTGCCTCGAGAGCCGCAATGGCGGGCGACAGCAAGCCGTCGAGTCGGAAATCGCGCACCGGGAAACAGGAGCGGGACCTCGAGCGTGCCCGCGAGACCCAGGGAGCGCTCCTTCCCAAGGAGATCGCGCAAGTCGCGGGCTTCGAAGTGGTTGCCGCCTGGGAACCGACGCGCCTGGTTGGTGGCGACTACTATGACGTCATCCGTCCCAGCGACGCCCAGCTCGGCATCTGCAGCGCCGACGTGGTCGGAAAAGCCGTCTCGGCTGCCCTCCTGATGGCGAACGTCGAAGCCACCGTCCGCGCGCGCGGCCGCTCCTTGTGTCTGCGACACGACACCGGTTTGCGGTAGACTCTCGTCGCACCCAAACTGGAGCTCCCATGCTGCGATTCGCTCTCGTTCTGATCACGCTCAGCCTTTCCGCCGCGTTTCTCCTTGTGCGCACGCGCGCGGTCGAAGCGGATGCTTCGTTGCCCCTTCTTCTGGTTGCCAATAAGGGAGATCACACCTTGGGCCTGATTGATCCGCAGGCCGGGCGGCAGATCGCGACCGTGGACGAAGCCGGGGTAACCGGTCACGAGGTGATTGCGTCTCCCGATGGTCGCATCGCGTACGTGCCCATTTACGGCGATTCTGGCGTCGGGCTGCCAGGCAGTGATGGCCGCAACCTCGCGGTGGTTGATCTCGCCTCCCGCAAGGTGACCGGCAACGTCAATTTCGGGCACGGGGTTCGTCCGCACTGTCCCATGATCGGTCCTAAAGACGGACTGCTCTATGTGACCACCGAACTGGACAAGTCGGTGACCATCATTGATCCGCATACGCTGAAAATCGTGGGCTCGGTTCCGACGACCCAGCCTGAGTCGCACATGCTTGCCATCACGCGCGACGGCCGGCGTGGTTACACCGCGAACGTCGGTCCGGGCACCGTGTCTGTCCTGGACCTGGAGGCGCGCAAGACGATCGCGGTGATTCCGGTCGCCCCGCGAATCCAGCGGATCGCACTGTCAGTAGACGATCGCTTGGTGTTTACGTCGGATCAGACCAAGTCGCAACTCGCCGTCATCGACACGGCTACCAACAAAGTGACGACTTGGGTGCAACTGCCGGCCCAAGGCTACGGAACCGCTCCCACGCCCGACGGTCGCTGGCTCGTGGTTGCGCTGCGCACCGGCAACCAGGTAGCGGTCGTCGACCTCAAGACGATGAAGGTTGTCCATACCATCGACGTCCCGGCGGTTGCCCAGGAAGTTCTCATTCCTCCCGATGGTTCCGCCGCCTACGTCTCCTGCGACGCCAGCCACAAGATTGCGGTTATTCGTGTCTCCGACTGGACGGTTGAGAGGTTGATCGACGCCGGCCCCGGGACCGATGGCCTCGCTTGGGCCGCTTCGAAGTAGGACTGTTCTCGCGGGTACGCTGTCCGGGCTTCGCTCGTTGCAACAGGAGGAAGTGAATTCCTACCACGTAACGAAGTGACCCTCGCTCTGGAAGGCGGAAAATGGATGCGCAAGAAGATCAGGGCTCACGTGCAATTGGGGCCGACCACACGTCTGAAACGCTGCTGCGCGTGAATTACGGCTTCTTCTGGCAACCTAGCTATCGGCTGGCGGAGCCGCGCCTCGTCAAAGCCGGCACCGAACTGCGGGCCATCGCGTGGTACGACAACTCGCGCAACAACAAGCACAACCCCGATCCCGACAGCGCCGTCAGCTGGGGGGATCAGACTTACAACGAGATGATGGTCGGCTTCTTTGACGTCGCTGTGCCCGCTGACATCGACAAGCAACATTTTTTTATCCGCAATCCCGCCCATTGACGGGCGTCGCGCTGAACACCACAAGCACCCGGTGTCGCGCGACGACCGCAGCCTGGCCCTCTGAATCGCCGCCTTGCCCAAGATTCCATAGGCCCTAGGCCCACTTCTCGGATATACTTGGCCTTCTCGAAAGCTGGCCCTTCGGCCGCGCTTGTTCGTCTTGGGGTTTCTGAGTGACGTCAACGCCGATCCTCCGGGCACACCCACCCCATGCCGCAGTCAAGTTGCTGCTCGGCATGCTTCTGGGTGTGATTGCCTTGAGTTTTGGCTTCGCGGCCGCAGCGGCACAGTCCGAGCTGTCTGCGACGCAGACGGCACCGGCTTCCCAGTCTCCGTCTCCGTCTTCATCCCACGCCGCCAGCAATCCGGCTCAGGAAATCAGCTCCCACGACGAGCTCACCACCTTCAAGGTGAACGTGAACCTGGTTCTGGTTCGGGTCGTGGTGCGCGATTCCAGCGGGCAGGCGATCGGCAATCTTCACCAGGAAGACTTCGTACTTTTCGACGATCGCAAGCCGCAAGTCATCAAGCAGTTCGCAGTGGAGCAGCCGGGGTCCAGGGCGGCCGCCGCCCAGCAGGCGCAGAAGAAGCCGGAAGAGGATTCCGGCTCAACGTTGCCCCCACCGATCGCCCCCGAGCACTACGTCGCCTACGTGTTTGACGATGTGCACCTGGAGTTCGGCGATCTCGCCCGGGTGCGCGACGCTGCTGACCGTCACATGGCCACGCTGGCTCCCACCGACCGGGCCGCGATCTTCACCACTTCAGGCCAGAACAATCTGGATTACACCGACAACCGCACCAAACTGCACGAGACACTGGATCGGCTGAACCCGCGCCCCATCTCCCGCGGCCCGAGCGGCGGGTGTCCGGATATCAGTTATTACATGGCCGACCTGATCCAGAACAAGCACGACACCACAGCATTGCAACTCGCGACGGCAGATGCGCTGAAGTGCGCGTTCAGCGACGACCGGCGCATGATGGCTGCAGCCGAGACTTTAGCGTCTTCCACCGCAGGCGGGGTCTTGAGCCAAGGCGAGCACGAGAGTCGCGTGTCTCTGAGCGTATTGAGGGACGCCATCCGCCGCATCGCGCTCATGCCCGGGCAAAGGACGATTCTTTTGCTCTCCTCTGGCTTTCTCACACCCGAGATGGAGTCCGACTACATCGATCTCGTCGATCACGCGCTGCGCTCGCAAGTGATCATCAGCGCTCTGAACGCCCGTGGTTTGTATACGGTTGATCCCTTGGGAGACATCAGCCAGCCGGGTCCCGCGAACGAAATCGCGGCCATCAGCCGCGTGCAGTACGCAACCCTGGGCGCCTCGGCGGAAGAAGAAATCCTCAGGGATCTGGCTTACGGCACCGGCGGTTCATTCTTCCACAACAGCAATGACCTGGACGAAGGCTTCCGCTACATCGCCGCGGCTCCCGAGTATTGGTATGTTCTCGGTTTCTCGCCGCAGAACCTGAAGCTGGACGGCCGGTTTCATGGCCTCAAGGTGACCATCAAGAACGCGCAGAAACTCACGATCCTGGCGCGCAAGGGATACTATGCGCCCAAGCACGCGGCCGACCCGGCCGAAGAGGCGAAGCAGGAGATCGAAGACGCTCTCTTCTCGCAGGAAGAGCTGCACGACCTGCCCATCGATCTGCGCACGCAGTTCTTCAAGCCCAGCGACCTGGATGCGAAACTGGCGGTCCTGGTTCACGTGGACGTCAAGAAAATGCATTTCCGAAAAGCGGAAGGGCGCAACCAGAACAACCTCACCATCGTTTCCGGCCTGTTCGACCGAAATGGCAGGTTCATCACGGGCAATCAGAAGATTGTCGACATGCATTTGAAGGACGACACTCTGGCCAACAAGCTGGGCTCGGGAATCACCCTGAAGTCGAGCTTTGACGTGAAGCCGGGCAGTTACCTGGTCCGACTGGTGGTTCGCGACGCCGAAGGACAACTGTCCGCGGCCAATGGCGCCATCGAGATTCCCTAAATTGAGAGGTGGAAATATGCAGTCCCGCCGCCTGATGCCCTGGATGGGAGCGGTTCTTGTGGTCGTGTTTTCGACCGCCGTGAAGCTGGTGGTTTCCGCGCCTGTGGCTTTCGCGCAGCAGCCGCCGCAGGTCTCTGCTCCCGACGCCGCCACGCCCCTTATCAAGGCGGAGACGCGCCTGGTCCTGGTCGACACGATCGTTACGGACAAGAAGGGGAACTACCTCAGCGATCTCACGCAAAAGGACTTCAAGGTTTGGGAAGACGACAAGGAGCAGCAGATCAAGAGCTTCTCCTCAGAAGCGGGTCAGGGCCCCGGCAGCGCTGACCAGAAGCACTATCTGGTCCTGTTCTTCGACAACTCGACGATGGACATGACCGACCAGGCTCGCGCTCGGGACGCGGCCGCGAAATTCATTGCTGCGAATGCAGGTCCCAACCGCCTGATGGCGATTGCGGATTTCACCGGCGTCGTCCACGTCGCCCAAAACTTCACCGCTGACGCCGATCGTCTCACGAAGGT
>DASQPN010000049.1:0-10930 GCA_035643915.1 Terriglobales bacterium
GGATAGGCGCCTGGGCGGACGCTGCGGCCGGACGCGAAGCGGGGGCTCGAGGAGCGGGTGCAGGGGCTGGGGCGGCCGGGCCCTTCTCGATGAAGGCCATGATGTCCTGCTTGGTGATGCGTCCACCCAGACCGGTGCCAGGTACCTGCGACAGGTCTACGCTATTCTCGCGAGCGATCTTGCGGACCAGCGGAGAGGAGCGCAGGTCCTCGTCGTGGGCGCCGAGGTCCTGAGGGCTTTCTGGTGGGGGCGCCGCCTTCACCGCTTCCTTCTTCTCCGGCGGGGTCGCGGGTGCGGACGCTTTCGGGGGAGCAGCCGATTCGCCGTCGGCGGAGATCGTTCCAACGATGGTGTTCACTTGCACGGTGTTGCCTTCGGCGACCTTGATTTCCTGGAGAACACCGGAAGCCGGGGCGGGGATCTCGGCGTCCACCTTGTCGGTGGAGATTTCAAAGAGCGGCTCGTCGCGCTGGACCTTGTCGCCCGGCTTCTTCAGCCACTTGGTGATGGTCCCCTCAAAGATGGATTCGCCCATCTGGGGCATGATGACGTCAGTCGGCATATTTCCTTCCACCCGGCCCGCTAGTGCGAATTTCGGGCCAGACACAAACCCGTATTATATAGAGGGTGGGCAGGGGGCGTCAGACGCAGGGTCGGCCCTGGCTCTACACAGTCAGTTCCCACAGCACACGAGGACGCAACGGCCCGGGGCTCTATTCTTTTCTTTCCCCGGGGAAAGCTGCGATTAGTGTTTCTGGTGTTCTTCGTGATCTGCTTCGCCGGCGGGAGCGGCAACGCCGAAGGCGTTCTTCCAATAGTCCTGGGCGGCGGGCGGGAGCTTCTCCATGTGGGACAGGAAGATCGTGACCTTCCACATATCTTCTTCGCTGAGAGTCTTGTCCCAGGCAGCCATGCCCGTGTAACGGATGCCATTGCGAATCACGTAGTAATTGTGCCAGTCGGGATCGTCCGGTGGATGGAGAACGAGTTGGGGCGCCGGCGGGTAGAAGGAACTCCCAAACACGGCGGCCTTCTTGTCGAGACCTCCATGGCAACCGGCGCAGCCCATGGTATAGACCTTCATCCCGTCGATGAGGTTCTGGTCAGTGGCAGGCACCGGGCTGGCGATGTGCGGCGCATGGCGGTCGGTTGAGGCATCCACCGCGCTCATCGCCAGGTGGCGTTCAAAATCAGGGGGCGCCATGTTGGCGTTGGTCGGAATGAAGCCGAGCAGGGCCACGCCAAGACCACCGAGAATCAGGACAGCCAGGGTGACCACCACGCCGAGAAGGAAATTACGCATGAAACCTCCTGCTTACGTTCCAGAACTGCTTTGCAATGCAACTCCACGGCTCGTCCATCACGCCGGTGAAATACAGATCAGGTGGCACTGCCTGCGGAACGACCATGATAAACGAGACCGGCGTGGGCGCAAGCCCCGCCTGTTCCGCGGCCACGTTCCCGAGATTCTCCCGGGCCTTCCGGGCAGTACCTGGAGGCGTCAATATGCCAGCAACTTCCGTGCTTCCCGCACCACGTCGCTGAGTTTGGGCAGGAAGTATTCCTCCTGCGGAGGAGAAAAAGGGACGGGTGTGTCGAGCGCCGTGAGGCGGACGATTGGGCCATCGAGCGAGTCGAAGGCTTCTTCGTTGATGATTGCGCTGATCTCGCCGGCAATGCCGCCGGTGCAAACGTCTTCGTGCAGGACCATGACTTTGCTGGTCTTGCGCACGCTTTCGGCAATCGCCTCGCGATCCAGGGGGGAGAGTGTGCGGAGGTCGACGACTTCGAGTTCGATGCCCTCCTTGCTTAGCACTTCAGCGGCTCCGAGCGCGACGTGCACCATGGCGGCATACGTAATGACGCTCAGGTCGCGGCCTTCGCGAGCGATGCGCGCTTTGCCCAGGGGCACGATGTAGTCGTCGTCCGGAATCTCTTCTTTCAGGCGGCGGTAGAGGTACTTGTGTTCGAAGAAGATCACCGGATTGTTGTCGCGGATGGCGCTTTTGATCAGGCCTTGGGCGTCGTACGCGGTGGCCGGGCAGACGACCTTCAAGCCGGGCGTGTGGACGAAATACATTTCCGGATTCTGGGAGTGAAACGGGCCGCCGTGAACATTGCCGCCGCTGGGGCCACGGATGACCATGGGCGCGGGCGCACCCCAGCGGTAGTGGGCCTTGGCGACCATGTTGGTGATCTGATTGAAAGCGCAGCCGATGAAGTCCATGAACTGGAACTCGGCCACCGGACGCAGGCCGGTGAGGGCTGCGCCGAAGGCGGCACCGACGATGGCCGACTCGGCGATAGGCGTGTCGATGACGCGCTCGGGACCAAAGCGGTCGATGAATCCGTCAGTGACTTTGAACGCTCCGCCGTAGATGCCGATGTCTTCGCCGATGCAGAAGACGGACGGGTCGCGCTCCATTTCTTCCCAGATTCCCTGGCGGATGGCTTCGAGATAGGTGAGGGTGGACATGAGTTGTTATTGCCGCGGATTGCGCGGATGGTCGCAGATCATGCAAATCGATTCCCGGGGCCCCTCCGATGAGCACCCACGCCCAGTCAAAGCCTGTTGATGAGCGGTCATGAGCTCCTCGTTCCTGCGGGCGAGGCCACTTACTTCAGGTGCACTCTGGCCTCGCTCGGTTTCAGACGAGCGGACTTCCTGATCCCGAAGTTCGGCGTCGCATACTTGGGACTGATCTCATGACACCCAGCCTCGCAATAGGTCCCGCCCGCCGCCGTCTCCGGCTCCGGCATGGGTGAAGCGACGGCGAATTCTCGGTCCGCTTCCAATTCGGCCTCAACTCCCGCGATGAGCTTTTCGTTCTCCTCTCGCGTCAGCCATTTCTTGACGTTCAGTAGGTAGTTCTCGAAGCGCGCAATCGGGTCGCGCTTCTTCCAGTATTCAAAGAGTGGCTTGGGCACGTACTCGGCGGCGTCATGAATGGCGTGTCCTTTCATGCGCATCATCTTGGCTTCGATGAGCGTCGGACCCTCACCACGGCGGGCCCGTGCGCAGGCTTCGTGGGCGGCGTCGTAGACCTGGCAAGCGTCGGTGCCGTCGACGATCACGCCCGGAATGCCGTAGGCAATCGCCCGTTCCGCCAGGTCTTCGACGCGGAACTGCATATCGGCAGGCGTGGAGTATCCCCAGAGATTATTTTCGACGAACAGCACCAGGCCGAGGTTCTGCACCGCTGCGAAGTTCAATCCTTCATACGTCACTCCCGTGGATTGACCACCATCGCCGATGTAGGTCATGACAGCGATGTTCTTTCCCTGCAAACGTGCGCCCAGCGCAACCCCGGCCAGCACGGGAATCAGATCGCCCAGCGTGGAGATGGGCGCAACCACGTTCCGCTTCTGGATATCGCCGAAGTGCGAAGACGCGTCCCGGCCCTTCGTGGGCGAGCCGGCTTTCGCCATATACTGCATCATAATGTCGCGCGCGGCGAAGCCGCGCACCAGCAGCGAGCCTTGGTTCCGGATCATTGGCCCCAGCCATTCTTCCGGCTTCAATGCGTAAGCCGACGCACACGAGCAGGCTTCCTGCCCAAGCCCGAAGTAGACGCCGCCCACCACCTTGCCCTGCTTGTAGAGATTCTCGAGCGCCGCCTCCATCTTGCGATTGAGGAGCATCCAGCGATAGATCGCAATGCATGGCTGCTTGCTCAGGTATTTCGAGTCGCGGATGGGCGGGACCGGAGCGCTCAGATTGCCGGAGACTTCGTAGCGCATGGTGACGCCATCGCGGACGGAGCGCAGCTTGAAGCTCGGCTTTTCAAGGCGACAGTCGACGATGGCGTAGGTGCGCTGCTGAGCCGCGGCCTTGGCGGCTGGTTGAGGTCGGGCGGAGCCTCTGTGATTCGAACGGGAAGGGGCGGCCTTGGGCTTTGTCTTCTTAGCCATGGAGTAGGTCTTCGGCGCGGCTTAGCGGCACCTGAATGCTAACCCGTTTGCCGCGGCTTGACCAACCATCCTTCGACAACACCACATCCCCGAGGGGCGCTCCTGGCAGGCTGCGGAAGCTACCCCCAGAACGTCTCATCTTCTCCGTGCAGGCCGCGCAGTTCGCCGGGCACTTTCAGGGGAACGCCCACATTTTCACCCAGCAGCGCATCCAGGCTTTCCAGGCGCAGAACCTGACTGTGGAAGACTGTCCCAAAATTGCGTGCCACCGAATGAGCCACCTCGTCCAGCGTCAAAGAGCCACCCAGTTCCCTCTGCATCGAAGTCACCGGTTTGCCTGCAATCCCGCACGGAACGATCAGGTGGAAGAAACTGAGATCGGTTTTTACGTTCAATGCGAATCCGTGTGAGGTCACGCTGCGCGAGATGTGAACACCGATGGCCGCGATCTTGGCCGACTGCCCGACCGGGCCTGGGTGGGCTGGAGTCGTCCAAACCCCGGTGAGCCCCGGCAGACGCTCGGTGGGAATTCGGAAATCCGTGCAGGTGCGAATCAGAAGCTCTTCCAGGCGGCGCACGTACTCGATCACGCCCAGCGTTTTCCGTTTGCCGTCTTCGGCATGGAATCCGCGCAGATCGAAAATCGGGTAGCCCACCAGCTGTCCGGGGCCGTGGAAGGTGACGTCCCCACCGCGATCGCACTCGAAGACTTCCACACTTCGCCGAGCCAGCTGCTCCGGGGAAGCAATCAGGTTCGCGGTGTTCGCGTTGCGACCCAATGTGATCACCGGCGTGTGCTCAAGCAGGAGGAGGACATCGCCGATGCGGCCTTCTTTGCGCAGATCGACCAGCTTCTGCTGCAAACGATGGCCAGTCGCGTAGTCGACCGTCCCGAGTTGAACGACGCTAATCATTTCGATAGCCCTTGATCGTCTCCACCTTGTTCTTCTTCATCAGGAACACGAGCCCCTTGGCGTGCTTGGCGACGATCTTCCCTCCCTACCGGCCGGCGCGAATGGCAGCCCTGTACCCGGCTGGACCGCTCCCGACGACAGCCGCGTCCTGGATGGTTTCAGGCAAAAAATGCTCCCCGGCCATTCAGAATAACGATGTGCACCCAAACAGTTGATTCTACGACACGAATCAAGGATTCGCGAGACGGGGCAGTGGCTCAGTTTGATACGCCCTTGCGCCAGGAAAAGGGGCAGCCGAGCCCTCCAGCGGACTGAATACCGGACCGGCCGAAGCGTGCCCCGAGGGCGCTCAGAGGGTTTTGCCGATGTGGTGCTCCGGTCTCGTCAAAGGGCGTCAGTGAGGTGAGGATTCTAGGCGAGCAGCCGAGCCGCATCCTTCGCGTAATAGGTAAGAATGATGCTGGCTCCGGCGCGACGGATCGAGACCAGCGACTCCATCATCACGCGATCCCGGTCGATCCAGTGGTCGCGCGCGGCTGCTTCGATCATGGCGTATTCGCCGGAAACCTGATATGCAGCCAGCGGAACATCGAACCGCTCGCGCGCCGCAGCAATCACGTCGAGATAGGGCATGGCGGGCTTGACCATGATCATGTCGGCGCCCTCTTCCAGATCGAGTTCGATCTCCCGCATGGCTTCGCGGAAATTCGCCGGATCCATCTGGTAAGATCTGCGATCCCCGAACTGCGGCGCCGAATCAGCCGCTTCGCGGAACGGCCCGTAGAACCCCGAGGCGAACTTGGCGGCATAAGAAAGGATGGGCGTATTCGTCAGGCCAGCCTCGTCCAGTCGCTTGCGGATGGCGCCGACGCGGCCGTCCATCATGTCGGAGGGAGCGATGATGTCGATGCCCGCGCGCGCGAGTGAAACGGAAGTGCGCGCCAGAACTTCCAGAGTGGCATCATTCACAATCTCGTATTCCGCGGTGGTGGCGGGAGGCGCCGCAACGGCAGCTCCCAGAGACTGGGTCGCTGCCTTCACGATTCCGCAGTGCCCATGCGACATGTATTCGCAAAGGCAAACGTCGCCCATCAGAATGGCGTCGGGAACTTCGTGCTTGATAGCTCGCGCCGCCTGTTGGACAATGCCGTCGTCGGACCAGGCACCGGTGGCAATCTCGTCTTTTTTTTCGGGCAGGCCGAACAGGATCACTGCCGGCACGCCCAGGGAGCGCACTTCGCGGACTTCTCTGACCGCCTCGTCCACCGACAGGTTAAAGACGCCCGGCATGGAGCGTATTTCCTTGCGCACACCGCTGCCCGGACAAACAAACATCGGGTATACGAAGTTTTCAGGAGTCAGGCGAGTCTCCCGCACCAGCGAGCGAAGGGATTCGCTTCTGCGCAGGCGGCGAAGGCGCGTTACCGGGAACGCCATACTTTGATTCTAGCAAAGGGTCGGCCGGCCCAGAGGCGAAAATGACGGCGAGGAACGCATCCAGGCGGGGACATCCCGATGTGGCGAGAATCACTGGCCGGCGCCTTCCAGAAGGTCCGGGATCGATGGTGGCGGCGCGAGCTGGTCCGAGGACCACAACAAGACGCAGGTACTTAAGTAATCCCCCGAACCTCCGCTGTGACCTTCGAGTTGCGGGCCGCACCGCATAGACTGGAGGGCACCCATGTCGCTGGCACGCCAGCTACGCGCAGTCGGTATGGCCGGCCTGATTCTGACGGTTGCGGCCGTGTCCTGGTTTGCGCCCCGCGGACCGCGCCTTACCGGGTTCGGAGATCTGCTGGCCCTTACGCTGCTCATCGCCAGTTGCGTGGCGATGCTGCGCAATGCCGTCACTCAAAACCGGTCGCGGGCATTCTGGTGGCTGCTGGCGGCAGGCTGCCTGTTGTGGACGATCAACACGGCGTTTTGGGCCTACTACGAAGTGATTTTACAGCGGGAGATTCCGGAGCCGTGCATCGGCGATGTGATTCTCTTCATCCACATTGCTCCATTTATGGCTGCCGTGGCAATGCGGCCGCATCGCCCGCTGAAAGACCGCAAGGTCCTGCTGGACGCCATCAACTTCGTGATGCTACTGGTCTGGTGGGTGTTCCTGTACGCCTTCATCGTGTTTCCGGATCAGTACGTTTCCTTGAACGTCGCCGTGTATAGCCGCAATTACGACCTGTTGTACCTACTCGAGAATCTGGTGCTGGTGTGGGTGCTGGGAATGGTGGCTTCTTCAACTCGCGGCGCCTGGCGGAGAGTCTACTGGAACCTATTCATCTCCAGTGCCCTCTACACGCTGGGCTCAGAGATGATCAATGCTGCCATTGCGCGCAATCAGTACTACAGTGGAAGCGTTTACGACCTACTGCTTTTCCTTTCGGCCGGCTGGATGGCGTGGACAGCCGTAATCGCGCGGCGTTTGAATCTGGAGACCTCACCGGAGAGTGAACCGGCAAGCCGATGGATCGACCTGGCACCACGCCTGGTGATGATCGCGATCCTCTCCCTGCCTCTGCTTGGGCTATGGACGCTCTTCGGGGATTCCGAGTCGACTCATCTTCGCAATTTCCGGCTTCTGGTCACCATGGCGGCGACTCTGGTACTCGGTCTATTCGTTTTTCTCAAGCAGCTGCTGCTCGACCGGCAATTGATCAGCCTGCTGGACGAGTCTCGCAAGAGTTACGAAAATCTGCAGCGCCTGCAGACCCACCTCGTGCAGAAAGAGAAGCTGGCTTCGCTCGGCCAACTGGTGGCGGGAGCGGCGCACGAAATCAACAACCCGCTCGCCGCAATCCTGGGATATTCAGAACTACTGGCCGCCAACACCTCCTTGCAGGGCGAACAGGCCTCCATGGCGCAGAAAATCGGCCAGCAAGCCAGACGCACACGCGATCTGGTCGCCGATCTCCTCAGCTTCTCCCAGCAGAGCCCTTCCGAGAAGGTGCTGGTGGAGGTGGCATCTCTGGTCCAGCGTGCGCTCCAGATGCATGACGTGCAGGTCCGTGGCAGAAACATCCGAGTCGAGACCAATCTAGAGCCCGGGCTTCCGCGCATCTGGGGCAACACCAATCAACTTCTCCAGACCTTCCTGCACCTTACCGAAAATGCGATCGATGCGCTAAACGAGGTCGGTGGCGGATCTTTGCTCGTGACGGCCCGCCACGAGGACAACGAGGTGGTCGTGGAGTTCTCCGATTCCGGTCCTGGCATGACCGATCCGGAGCGGGTTTTCGATCCTTTCTACACTACCAAGCCGATCGGTAAGGGCACAGGCCTCGGACTCAGCGCCAGCTACGGCGTCGTCCAGGATCATCAGGGTCAGATCACCTGCCGCAATCGGCGGGAAGGCGGCGCAGTGTTTACGGTTCGTTTGCCACTCGCCGCACGCGCCGCGGCCGCAGTGGAAGCCGGCAAAGCCTAGTCGGCGGCGGGCCGCCGGCAAACTGACCCCTGGCAACTGGGTTCTTGTAACATGACTCTGGATGCCGCCCGTACCTCTCGCTCACGCCAGCGCCCGTGTCCTCGAATTCGAGTCGCTGCGCGACTTGCTCCGGACCTACACCTCCTCGCCCCTGGGTGCGGAACGTGTCGCCACACTCGCCCCCACTGCCGATCGCGCGTGGATCGAGCAGCAGCAGCGACTCACGGCCGAGATTCGTGAGTTCCGCCGCGTCGGGGGACGTTTCGAGTTCTCCGGCCTCCTTAATGTGGCGCCTCTGGTCGAGAAATCGCGCATTGCCGGAGCCGCGCTGGAAACCACGGAGATCCGTGACGTAATCCTGGTTATCGACCGGGCCGCGGAATGGAGCCAGATCGTAGTGAGCCCTCCAGCCACCATGAAGGCGGAATGGAAAGCGGTCTCCGGTCTCTCAGCGGGCATTCCGGACTTCACTGAATTCCTGACCTTGTTCCGCCACAAGATCCAGCCGGACGGCACCCTCGAAGACCGCGCCTCCCCGGAACTAGCTCGCATCCGCCGGGATATCGACAACCAAAGACGCACCATCCAGCAATCGCTGCGCGGCTATCTCCGCCGCCTCGCCGAAGGCGGCACCATTCAGGACGAGCTGGTCACCATTCGCGGCGAGCGCTTCGTCATCCCGGTGAAGATCGAGCAGAGGCGGCGCGTGCCGGGGGTTGTGCATGGCAGTAGCTCGAGCGGACAGACCGTTTTCGTCGAGCCCATCGAAACCATCGAGCAAAACAACGATCTGGTCCGTTTGCTGGACGAAGAACAGGCCGAGATCCACCGGATCCTCCTGGGAATGACGCGCCGCATCGGAGAGCACGCGGTTTCGATCCATACCTCGATCCGCACACTGGCAGAGCTCGAACTTCAATTCGCCAAAGCTCGCTTCGCCGAAGACTATGCGTGCGTGCCAGTCACCCTCACGGAGAGAGAGAGTACGCCAGAGAGCCTTGACTCGCGTGGGGATAGCAGCAGCCGTCCGTCCATGACAGGCGAAGTCCGGCTCCGGTTGCACAACGCCCGTCACCCGCTGCTCGAAAGAAATCTGAATGCAAAGGGCGGAAGGATCGTTCCGGTCAGCATCGAACTCGAAGGCGAGCGCCTTGCGCTGGTCATCACCGGCCCGAACACCGGCGGGAAAACCGTCACCCTGAAGACCACCGGACTTCTGGCGCTGATGGCCCAGTCCGGCATTCCGGTTCCAGCCGACCGGGCCGAGCTGCCGGTCTTTGATGCGGTGATGGCCGACATCGGCGACTACCAGTCCATCGAGCAGAATCTCTCGACCTTTTCCGCTCACGTGACCAACATCGACTTCATCTCACGCATCGCGACCAGGCAATCGCTCGTTCTCCTGGACGAACTGGGCTCCGCGACCGACCCCGAAGAAGGCGCCGCTCTGGCTGTCGCCATCGCCGACCACTTCCGCCAGATCGGCTGCATCGCGATCATATCGACGCACCACACCTCGCTCAAGGTGTACGGTGTCAACACCCCCGGAGTGGTGAATGCTGCCGTTGGCTTCGACGAGGCCACTCTCAAACCAACCTACGAGTTGCGGGTCGGAGTGCCGGGAGCATCGGCGGGCATCAACATCGCACAGCGCCTGGGCCTCAACCCGCAAATCATCGAAGCCGCCCGCGCGCGCCTTGGCACGCAGACTCAGGATGTAGCTCGTTTCCTGGACCGCCTGCATGCCGAGCTACGGGACGCAGGGGCCGAACGCCTCCGTCTCCGCACCCGCGAGCAGGAAGTCGAAAAGGAGAAGGCTCGCCTGGCCACCGAGGGCAAGAAGGAACAGCAGGCCAAAGTCCGCGAGATGGAAAAGAAACTCGAAAGCCTGTTCAAGGATTTCGAGTACCACGCCCGTGAGACGGTCAACGCCATCCAGGATCGTGCCGCCGCGCAAAAGCTCTCCAAAGACGCCGAGCGCCGCATTGCCAAAATGCGCCGCGAATTCCGCGAACAGTTCGACTCCGCCGTGGTCGCGCACGCCACCGGCGCCGACCAGGGCGATCCCCATGCGCAGCCCCAGCTCGTGAAGCACGTCTCCGAAGGCGACACCGTGAAGCTGAAGTCAGTGGGCCGCCCTGCTCGGGTCACGCGCCGCCTCGACGACAACCACTTCGAGGTCGAAATCGGCGCCATGAAGATGAAGATCGCGCGCGACGATATAGCCGAAGTCATCGTGGGCGCGTCCGAGTCCCCGGTAAAGGCCGCACGGGCCAGGGGCATTTCCGTCTCGCTCGACCGGGAAGACGCGAACGCGCCCTCGGAGATCAACGTAATCGGCCGCACCGTCGACGAGGCCACCCGCGAAGTCGAAAAGTTCGTCGACCGCGCCTTCCTCGCCGGCCTGCCCCGCATCCGAGTAGTGCACGGCAGCGGCATGGGGATCCTGCGCAAAGCTTTGCGGCAGTATTTGCAGAAACATCCTCATGTGGTCTCCGTCATCGAGCCACCGCAGAACGAAGGCGGAGGCGGCGCAACCGTGGTGGAACTGAAGGTCTGAGGTGGCGCGCACTCTCCTGCCCTCGTGCCCATTACTCCCCTCCAGCCCGCGAAACCCCACTTAGGCTCCCTCCTTGCTCTGCCGCGGCCCGGCCAGACCGCGCGGGCTAGAAAGCGC
>DASQPN010000050.1:0-49471 GCA_035643915.1 Terriglobales bacterium
TAGGGTTTGGGCAATTCCCTGGGGAATTGCTCGAGTTTCCTTGGACGGATGAGGGCAGCGGGAGTGTTCCAATTTTCGAACTCCCGGCTTCGCGAGTCTGGTTTTCGGACAGACACTCGACTCACGCGTGGTCGGCGCCGCGCGGCTTCCCTCGCACAGATGGGCAATGCGCATCGACTGGACAGGCTGTGCGCTCGCCGAGAGTTTCTGAGTGAGTTCCAGGCCAGGAAGTGTGGCTTAGGTTTTCGAAGCGACGCGGCGCTCGAACGGCGGGTAACTGAAGTTGGCGCGCCGGGTGAGGTTCTCTCCGACCTTGATTTCGTCGGAGTCCGGAGGAACGAGATCGGCGTTGCGCGACAACGCACGGTCTACCATGTTCTCAAACATGGGGATCAGCGAGTCGGCAGCCACGGGATGCTGGATGTCGTTGAGCGACTGCTCCCAGCGCTGGGGCCGCAGCATGTACGATCCGTGGTCGCGCGCCGGACTCTTGACCAGCATGTACCCCAGCCAGATCAGGATGGTGAGATTGTAGGCGGCCATGTTGACGAAGCTGCTCAAGGTCTGATTGTTGACAACCGTGCCCATCGCAACCAGCGAAAGTTCCACGCCGGCGAAAGCGCCAAAGCCAAGAGCGATGCCGAAACTCTTCTGCCGCCAGCCTGTGCCCAGATAGCGCGAGAACACCAGCAGGAAAAGCACCAGTCCACATTGCACGACCCGCACGCTGCGGTGCAGGGTCAGAATGCCGGTCACCAAGGGATACTCACTCCCGGAGGGGGTGGAGGCAGCGACCACGCAAGCCACCATCAGCATCACCAGCCCGGCCCACTTGAAAAGCACGGAGCCGAGATCGCGCAGGGTGTGATAGGGGCGGAAGACGTCCAGAAACACTTCGTGAATCACTTTGAAACCGAGGACCACACTGACTGCGGTCGTGCCCCAGTAGGAGTAAAACAGAATCGTGTAGAAGCGCTCCTCCCGGAACGGGAAGGTAAGTGCAAAGGCGACAATCTGGAAGACCACGTAGGTGAAAAAGATCGGAAAAGTGCGATGCAGCTTGCGCCACAGCATCATCGCCGCCACCACCGCCTGCAACGCGGGGTGCGCGAACCAGAGCGCGTCATACGCGAAATTGGCGTTCGGACTCATCAGCTTTTTCCGCCAGTCGCTGGCCAGTGGACAGCGACGAACTACCCTACGACCGGGTGCAACGGAGCTTTCTGTCCCTTACACAGTAAGCAGTTCTACACTACGGATCAATGTACCAAAGTAATCCAGGGTAACCGTTACTTACCTTGGAGGCAACACATTGTCAATAAATAACTTAAAGATCTGGTCGAAGGGGGAATTCGAGCAGGCGGCCCTGGAAGTAACCTGTCAAACCGAGGGCGCCCGGCTATGGAACTGAGTGGATGTAGGCGCGCATCATGCGCACTTCGTCGTCCTTTTCAGATAGGTCATGCAGGAGGATGTCGCGCATGGAGACCATGCCCTTCAGTTGACCGGCTTCACAGATGAGCAGATGCCGGAAGCCGTGCCGACGCATGAGGAAGCGGCAGGTTTCCATGTCCTCGTGCGGACTGACGGTGAGGGGATCTACGGTCATCACATCGCCGACGCGAGTACGGGCGGGGTCGTGGCCCTCGACGACCACCCGACGCATCAAGTCGCGCTCGGAAAACACCCCCACCAGCATTCCCTCGCGCAGTACGGGAACGGCTCCAATGTTACGGTCAACCATGGCACGGGCCACCTCCAGCACGCTCTGCTGGATGTCGGCACCGTAGGTATCCTGATTCTTGACGAGATCGTAGATGCAAGACATGTTGCACCTCCTGCGACTCGAATTTGATGAGACCCCGCCCCCGGGGTCGAAAAGCCCTTTTCGGCGGAGTATACGACGAAACCCAGCCCGAAATGCAAGGAAATCATGCGGACACGCCATGAGGCAATCGGCTAAAGACCCGAGTCACACGCCTGGAGAGGGTATTGCTACCGGACCCGACTTTGCCACTCAAGAGCCGGTCCGACGGAAGCCACCGCTTTGGTTGAAATCGGAGAAACTTAAGATTAAGAGCGGGCGCGCCGCAATTTTTCAGGGACACCCGGCTGGCGTGCATTTTGTATCGCCACGCTCTCTCCGAGAAAGATCATGTAGGAACAGTTCCAGAGCGCCGTGGGAATGCTGCCTCGAGGCCGGGTGGTGAGCACGATGTTGTAGACGTCCGATACGGGCAGCTGGTTGATCACGGACTCATCGGGTTTCGGTTCGACCAGGGCGAGGTAGGCGAGGAACTGGTAGATGTCCGGCTCTCCTTCGTAGCCCTGGGCGACGAAGGAGACTTCGGCGTCTTCGTTGGCGAAGTGCCAGCCCAGAGAAGCAGCCATGGTCACGGCTCCTTCGTAAGCCTCAGGGGTGAGGGTGGCGGGCGCGGGATTGTCAAAAACCAGGCGAAGCTTGCGCTCGTCCTCGCGGCTGAACTCGCGCACCTTGAGGGAGCCGGACTTGGCGGTGGCTTTCCAGTCGACGTGACGGGCGGAGTCCTCGGGCCCGTATTCGCGGATGCGGTAGAGATCGTAACCGCGTCCGCGGACGAAGGTCTCGAATTCGCCGGTGATCATGGGCAGGATATCGAGGAACTCGTCGGTGGGCTCGACCGCCGGATAGACCACCACGGTGCGCGTGAGCGGCACGCGGCGGGTCTTGGTCAGGAAGGCAAAAGGAAAGCGCGTGGCTAGACCGAAGCCGTCTTCGGCATAGCGTCCGCGGCGCTGAAAACGCAATTCGAGATCGGCGGACAGCTCTGTTTGCGGCGCCAAATACGGGAAGTAGGCGAAGCCCTCGAAAATTCCAGGCATCGAGCCGTCGTTGACAATGCGGCGGACGCGGCGGTCGGGCAGCCGGACCCACTGCTGATCGGGCGGACGTTTGGGCGGAAAACCGAAGGTGGCCGGTTCCCAGAGCCATTTCTTCACGGCCTTCTTCTTCTTGGAAGGAACGACATGAATCGAAAACGAGGGCAGCCAGCGGCGCGGGTTGTGCAGCAGGATGCGTCCGAGAACGGGCTTACCGGCGAACACGTGCTCGGGCAAACGGATGTCGAGTTCGAGGTCCCGTAGAACAAGCGCGGAGGCGATGCCGGAGACCAGGATGGCGGCCAGCATGGCCGCGAGCACGATGTAAAGCAGATTGTTGCCGGTGTTCAGCGCGGCGATTCCGATGAGCACCGCGCTGATCGCGTAGACGATTCCGGCGCGCGTGACTTCGTAGTCGACTGCGTCCCGAAGGCGGGCCATCGCAACCCGGCGGGCAAGGTGCGGAACCGTGGTCAGCCCGACCAGGGTGGCGAGCATCAGCGCGGCTGAGGCCAGCACCAACGTCGCCCAGAGGTTGCCGGAATTACGGGAAACGGTGGAAAACAGAGCTGCCGCAAAAGCCAGCGCGAGGCCCAGCAGTGCGAGCAGGAATTTGACCCAGATGTCGGCTGATTCGAAGCGAACGAAGTGGACCAGATGCGCAAGTCGCGCACCGAGCGGCGTCTTGTTGGATTCGTGGGAAGCACTCATGCGGGTGTCGGTCCTGAGCCTAGCACCGCGGCGCAGCGGCAGCAATCAGGTGGGGGTGTTGCTAGGCCTTTCGTAACCAGCGCCCGCCGGGATGACAGGCCGGGCGGACTCCGCCTCGACGGGCGGGACGCCGTCCGACCGGGCTGGTTCGCTTCGAGCCGTCTACGGGTTGCGCTTCTTGCGCCATAGCCAGAGGAACAGAATCACCACCACGGCGAGGATCGCGATGCCAATATTAAGGTCCTTGATGTAGGCAACGAGCCGGTCCCAGTGCTTGCCGAATTTGTATCCCACCACGGAGATCACGCTCACCCACAACACAGCACCCATGAAATTGAACAGGGCGAAGCGCTTCCATTGCATGCGCAGCACGCCGGCGAGCGGCCCGGCGATGACGCGCAGGCCGACGACGAAGCGGGCGAAGAAAATCGTGACCGCTCCATATTGCTCGAAAAGGCGCTCGCCGCGCTCGAGGGTGGCGGGAGCGATGCGGAAGGTGTGCCGGTAACGATCGAGCAGGGGGCGCCCGCCGCGATATCCAATGGCATATCCAAGATTATCCCCCAGGGTCGCGGCGCATATTCCCACCAGGATGATGTAAGGAAGTTGAAGCTCGTTCTGGGAATAGGCGAGGAAGCTCGCCAGCAACAGAATCGTCTCGCCGGGCAAAGGAATACCCGCGTTTTCGAGCAGGAGAGAAATGCCCACGGCCCAATAGCCATAGTCCGTGATGTAACCCCGAAGGGTGTCGAGAAATGCTTGCCCCATGTAGGTTTGTCTTCGAAACGCAAGCTGATCTTACCGCGACTGCCGCGTGGGCTGCACACGGCGGAGTGAATCGTGCGGAGCGGTCACGCGGAGTTGCTGCGCGTGAGAAAATCGATCAGCGTCGCGTTGAACTGGTCGGGCACTTCTTCGTATGGGAGATGACCGACTCCCGGATACACCACGAGATCACACTGCTTGAAATGCTGACGCAGTTTTTCAGCGGATTGGACGTACACGGCTGCATCCGCTGAGCCCCAGATCAGCAGCGTGGGTAAGTCAGCGATCCGCGGAAGGATGGACTCCAGTTCCCGCAGGCCCTCGGTCCAGTGCCGGACGACTCCAAGCGCGTACTCGAAGCTGCCCGGGACGGATACGGGGGCGACATAGCCTTCGAGCGTGCCCGGCGGGATGCGCTTTGGATCGCCGAACAGACGGGCCAGCCAGTACGGGAAGGTCCAATGCATGTGGTCCACGCTGCGCGCGAACAGCGTGGAGCCTAGCTTGCTTCCGAGGAAGGGGGCGAGCCGGCGTCCGTGTGGGGACCAGGGGTTTACGGGCGCCACCAGGACAAGCTTTCGCAACTGGAGAGCGGGACGCTGCGCACACATCGATGCCGCCATCATGGCCACGGCCCCGCCGTAGGAGGTGCCCACGAGATCGAAGGAACTGATCCCCACCCGGTCCAGGAAGCCGAGCAATCGCGCAGCCTGGGAGCGGAGGCGGCAATCAAGTCCAGCGGGACGATCGGAGTAGCCGGCCCCCAAACTGTCGACGGCGTAAACCGTGGCCTGGCGGGAAAGCGCGGGAATCGTGAATCGCCAGGAGAACGAATAACCCATCAGGCCATGGAGAAGAATCAGGGACGGACCAGAGCCGGCCCGCAGGTAACGCATCCGGCCCCTATCGATCGCGGCGAACAACTCCTCGATGCGAGGAGCGTCCTGCGGGAAGATTTGTCCGGCGATCTTCTGATTCACGCTGCTATCTTTCGGAGGGAGGACAACTCTTTCCGGCGTGCCGGAGTCTATTGGAGTGATATCGCCTCTGTCGCTTCTGTGATGGGGAGCTTCGGCTCCCCGTTTTTTTTTAGGCAGCCCGTCGACGCTTCTTGCCCAGGAACTTGCGGAGCACGCGGATACCCTTGTCCACGTGTTGTTCCTCTAGCAGGAACGGCGGCAGGAAGCGCACCACGGTGTCCTGGGTGCTATTGAATAGAACACCCTGGGCGAGGCCTTGCTCGACGATCGGACGGCTGGGGATTTCGAGATCGATGCCCTGGATGAATCCGCGACCGCGGACTTCCTTGGCGGCTGCATAGTCTTCCACTAGCTGCTGCAACTGCTGCGTCAGGTACGCGCCAACTTTAGTTACATTCGCCAGCAGATTTTCCTCTTCCACAATCGCCAGATACTCGAGTGCGACGCGGCAGGCCAGCGGACCTCCACCGAAAGTCGTCCCATGTTGCCCAGCCGAGATTGCCGACGCAAATTCCTCCTTCGCCAGGAAGGCGCCGAGCGGAAGACCGGCCGCAATGGGTTTCGCAATGGCGACGATATCGGGCGTCACTCCAAGCGCCTGGAAGGCAAAGAAACTGCCGGTGCGGCCAAGACCGCACTGGATTTCATCGAAGACCAGCGCGGCCTGGTGTCGGTCGGCCAAGGCGCGGCATTCTTTCAGAAATTCCACCGAACATTCGAGAATGCCGCCTTCTCCGAAAATGGGCTCCAGAACGATGGCGCAAGTGAGGTCGTTGACGGCCGCGCGCAGAGCTTCGATATTGTTGCGGGGCACGAAGGTGACCTCTTCCAGCAACGGCTCGAAGCCTTTGCGGTGCTTGTCCTGGCCGGTGAGCGACAGCGCGCCGAACGTGCGCCCGTGGTAGGAGCCCTCGAGGCCGATCAGACGGCTCTTCTCGGGACCTCCCACGCGGTGGCTGGCCAGTCGCGCCAGCTTGATCGAACCTTCGATCGCTTCCGTACCGCTGTTGGAGAAGAAAGCGCGCTTGAGTCCAGACAGGGCGCACAGCTTCTCGGCCAGCCGCCCCTGGTACTCGTGGTAGTAGAGATTCGAAATGTGGATCAGACGCGCGGCCTGATCGCGAATCGTCTTGACGATTCTCGGATGCGCGTGACCGAGAGCGTTCACTCCGAGGCCGGAGACCAAGTCGAGGTACTTCTTGCCGTCGAGGCCGTAAAGGAAGACACCCTTGCCACGCTCAAAGGCGACGGGGTAGCGGCTGTAAGTTTGGAGAAGGTAGCGTCGTTCGAGGTCGGCGATTTGTTCAAGGCTTGTCATGGAAAACAGAATATTACCCGAGCAGCCTGTGGACCGGGGAATTGCTCGGACGCGATTGTGGTTTTCGACGTAAATACTAGATCTAACAGGGGGATACGGAATCGCAGAGAAACCTTCCAAAAGCCGTATTCGGCGTTCAGTACAGCCTCTATAATCATGGAAGTCGCTTGCAGTAAGTGATTTAGCGGCCTTAGGCAAGGACCAGAACGTGGCAGTGAAGTTGCTAATGTCTTCCCGGGCAGTCTCGGAGCCGTCGCGTCCGGCCGCCTTGGTTTCCCCCTTTGGGCCGATGAACAAGGACTTCCAAATTCGATTTACTGCGGGTCTTCTGTTCCTGCTGACGGTGGCCGCGTGCGTTTTCGCCTGGATCAATTTCCAAAAAGAGCACGAGTTCCAGATTCCCTCTGACGGGGTGTGGTGGGTGGAGCGGGGCGGGTGCTTGGTCGCAGACCGGGTCGAGCCGAACGGCCCGGGAGATAAGGCCGGTATCCGTGAGGGCGATCAGCTTTCTACCGTGAACGGCCGCGAGGTGAAGGCCGCTTCCGGATTGCAGCGGCAGATTTACGGGATCGGAGTGTGGTCGAAAGCCACCTATTCGGTCGTTCGTCGCTCCGTAGCGGTGGATTCCGTGGTCATTCTGGTTCCCGCAGATCGATCGCTGAGCGACTGGCTGCGGCTAATCGCGCTGATCTACCTGGGAATCGGCATTTACGTGTTGCTCCGCCGCTGGACCGCACCGAGCGCGACGCACTTCTACGTCTTCTGCCTGGTATCGTTCATTCTTTACTCCTTCCACTACACCGGCAAGCTGAACGAATTTGACCTCATCATTCTGTGGAGCAACATAACGGCGTGGATGCTCCAGCCCGCTCTGTTCCTGCACTTTGTTCTGACGTTCCCGGAGAAGCGTGAGTTCGTGCGCAAGCACCGCTGGGCGGTGGCCCTGGTGTATGTGCCGGGAGCGATCCTGCTGGCGATTCGTGGGGTCGCCATGAGGTTTCTGGTGGCCAGCGAACGGCTGCGCTGGAACTTGGACCGTTTGGAGATGCTGTACCTGGCGACTTTCTTCGCGCTCTCGGCGGCGGTGCTCTGGAACAGCTACCGGCGCGCGAGCACTCCGATTCTGCGGCAGCAATTGAAGTGGGTCACGCGCGGCACGATCCTGGCGATCACGCCCTTCACGCTGCTGTACGTTGTGCCCTACCTGGGCGGGTCCCTGCCGACCACCGCGATGAAAGTGTCGGTGTTGTCGCTGGGGCTTCTGCCGCTCACCTTCGGGTATGCGATCTTCCGCTATCGGTTGATGGACGTGGACCTGATCTTCAAGCGGGGCATGGTTTACACGCTGGCAGCGGCGGCAGTGGTGGGACTCTACTTCGCCCTGGTGGCCGGGGTGGTGGAGCTTGTGCACGCGCGCATTCCCAGCACCGGTCCGGCGGGGCTGATCCTGGCGATGGTGGTCACCGCCCTGCTGTTTGATCCCGTCCGCAAGTGGATTCAGGACCGAGTCGATCAGTTCTTCTACCGCACGCGCTATGACTATCGGAAGACGCTCATTGAATTCGGGCGCGAACTGAGCGCCGAGACCGACCTGGACGAGATGCTGGCTTCGGTGGTGGATCGGCTTTCGAGCACGCTGCTGGTCGATCGGATCGCAATTTTTCTCGTTGCCGGGGAGCCGGCCGACCACTTCGTGCTGGCGAAATCCTTCGGCATGGCGCAGACCAGCGGCCTGGACCTGAGTTTCCTGAGCGCGCAGCGCCCTGAGATGGAAGCCGGACACCTGTTCTTCGAGAACACGCACCAGGTGCCGCGTGAGACTCCCAGCGCGCAGAACAGCGTCGCCCGGCTGGATCTGAACTATTACATCCCTTGCCGGGCGCAACGGAAGGCGATTGCCGTACTTGGCCTCGGCAAGACGATGGAAGGCGACTTCCTGACCAGCGAAGACGTGGAGTTGCTCGAAACCTTGGCCGGCTACGTCGGCATTGCCATCCAGAACGCGCGCCTCTATGCCTCGCTCGAGCAGAAAGTTGCGGAGTACGAGCGGCTGAAGGACTTCAACGAGAACATCGTCGAGTCGATTAACGTCGGGGTGCTGGCGGTGGATCTGGCCGACCGCGTCGAGTCCTGGAACTCGCAGATGGAAGTGATGTATGCCCTGCCGCGCTGGCAGGCGCTGACTCGACCGCTGAGCGAAATCTTTCCGCCGGAGTTCGTCGAGGAGTTCTATCGGGTCCGGCAGAATCCGGGGATTCACAATCTGTACAAGTTCCGGCTCCCCACGCCCGCGGGCGAAGTGCGCACCATCAACGCGGCCATTGCTCCCCTGGTTACGAAGAAGTTCAACGTCATCGGGCGGCTCATCATCATGGACGACATCACGGAGCGCGTGGACCTGGAAGCGCAGCTCTCGCAGGCGGACAAACTATCGTCCATCGGACTGCTGGCCGCGGGCGTGGCGCACGAAGTCAATACCCCGCTGGCGGTGATTTCCTCCTACACGCAGATGCTCTCCAAGCAACTGCAGTCGGACCCGCAAAAGGCCGGCTTGCTCGAAAAGATCACGCGGCAAACCTTCCGGGCGTCGGAGATCGTGAACAACCTGCTGAACTTTTCGCGGACCAGCGGGGCCGAGTTTGCCGACGTTGATGTCAACAAGATCGTCACCGACACGCTGGCGCTGCTCGAACACCAGTTCAAGACATCGCGCATCACCGTCGAGGACGAGCTGGCGGATCATCTGCCGCTGATCCAGGGCAACACGGGAAGGTTGCAGCAGGTGTTTCTGAACCTGTTTCTGAACGCCAAGGATGCCATGGCCGGAGGAGGCAGGCTGCGCGTGGTCACGTCGAACGGAAATGGCGTGACGGTGGCGGTTTCCGACACGGGCAGCGGAATCGCGCCCGAGCACATTGCCCGCATTTACGATCCGTTCTTCACGACCAAGACTACCCCGCAGGAAGGCCAAAACCGCGGCACCGGGCTCGGGCTTTCCGTCACCTACGGCATCATCCAGGAACACGCAGGCAAGATTCGCGTGGAGAGTCGCCCCGGCGAGGGGACGACGTTCTACCTGGATTTCCCTCTGACCAGGAAGGCCGTCCATGTCTGAAGCCGCCGTCATCCCCCGCAGCAAGTTGAACGATGCCGAGGCGCCGGCGATGGCAGGCTCGGTGCTGATCATCGACGACGAGGCTGAAATCCGCGAGTCTCTCGAGACTCTGCTCGAGATGGAAGGTTACGACGTGGAGACTGCCGCGACCGGGCAGTTGGGCCTGAACCGGATCGGGCAACGGGCCTTTGACCTGATCCTGCTCGATCTCGCCCTGCCCGACCGCAACGGCATGGATATCCTGGCGGACATGCACGCTCAGGATCCGGGGCTCTCGGTGATCATGATCACCGCTTACGGCACGGTCGAAAACGCCGTGAAGGCCATGCAATCCGGCGCCGCGAACTTCATTCAGAAGCCCTGGGACAATGAGAAGCTGCTCGCCGACGTGCGCGCTGCCGTGGCCCGACATCGCGCTGAAGAAGAAAATGTCCAGCTGAAGCGGGCGCTGAAGCAACGCTACAACTTCGAGCACATCGTCGGCAAGAGCGAGGCGATGCTGAAGATTTTCGACCTGGTGGCCCAAGTCGCGCCCAGCCGATCGACCGTGCTGCTGCAAGGCGAAAGCGGCACCGGCAAGGAACTCATCGCAAAGGCGATTCACCTGCACTCGACGCGACGGGACCGGCCGTTCGTTCCGGTCAATACCGGGTCGATGCCGCCCGATCTACTCGAGTCCACTCTCTTCGGGCACGTCAAGGGCGCATTCACCAGCGCGATCGCCTCCAAGAAGGGCCTGTTTGAAGTCGCAGACAAGGGAACGCTGTTTCTCGACGAGATCGGCACCATGGGCATGGACACCCAAAGCAAGATCCTGCGTGTGCTGCAGGATCGCAAGTTCATGCACCTGGGCGGCATTCATGAACTGCAGGTTGACGTGCGCATCATCGCGGCCACGAACGTAGACCTGCGCCAGTTGGTGCGGGAAGGCAAATTCCGCGAAGATCTGTTCTACCGGCTTAACGTCATCACCGTCGATCTGCCGCCCCTTCGTCAGCGCAAGGAAGACATCCCGCTGCTGGTCGAGCACTTCCTGAGAAAGTACTCCGAGGAGAACGAACGGCAATATCGGCGCCTCACGCCCGAGGGGCTCCGGCCGCTGGTCGGCTACTCCTGGCCGGGGAACGTGCGCGAGTTGGAAAACGTCATCGAGCGTGCGGTTGTGCTGTCCTCGGGGCAGGAGATCGGCGTGGACCTCCTTCCGGACCAGATCGCCGGTCGCGGCACACCGTTCCCGGTGCTGGAGCATCGTCCGGACGCGTCGTTGTTCGACATTCTGGAGGATTGCGAGCGGCGCATCATCACCGACATGCTGGAGAAGTGCAATTGGAACCAGACCGAGGCGGCGGAGCGGTTCCGGGTGCCGTTGTCTACTCTGAATCAGAAAATCAAGCGGCTGAATATTGAAATCAAGAAGAAGGGACGAGAGTAGGAGAGGGGAACGGTTCTCGGTTCTCGGTTTTCGCTTCTCAGTTCTCGGCCTTCCCGGTATCAGCCTTCAGCCTGCCTCTTCCTTTCGCACCTGCCGCCTAAACATCGACACCCTTCTGGACTGAAACTCGAACGGCTGAAAGCGGCCTTTGCCTCTGTTATAGTTCGGGCAAGTGCGACGGAGCAAACCATGGCAGCTGGAGATTTGCTGAGCGGTATCGAATTCATCTCGCCTTCGGAATTCGCCAAGAAGAAAATCCTATCCCTGCAGGAATATTCCCTCCTGTCGTGGCGGTCGGTGGCGAACCTGTTCCGCAAGCCCCTCTATGTTGCCGATATGCTGCAGCAGGCCGACCTGGTCGGATTTGGCTCGTTGCCGATCGTTCTGAGCGCCGTGTTCTTCACCGGGGCCGCTTTGGCGCTCAACAGCGCGACCACACTGTCCCGCTTTGGCGCCACCACGGTCATCGGCCAACTGGTTTCGATTGGCATCGTGCGGGAACTCGGGCCGGTGCTCGCCGGACTGGTGGTGGCGGGGCGGAACTCATCCGGGATGGCCAGCGAACTTGGTTCCATGATCGTCACCGAGCAAATCGACGCCATGCGGGCGCTGGGCACCGATCCGATGAAGAAGCTGGTGACGCCCCGGGTCGTGGCCACGGTGATCATGCTGTTCTTCCTCACGATTCTCGGGGACCTGATGGGACTGATCGGCGGCAACGTTGTGGCGAGAATGCTGCTGGGCCTGGACTCCCATGAGTACTGGAGCAACGCGTGGCAGACCCTGGTCTTCGCGGACGTATTCATGGGGCTGTGCAAGCCCCTGGTGTTCGGCTTTATCATCGCGACCGTCGGTTGCTATTACGGGCTGTCGACCAAGGGCGGCACCCAGGGCGTCGGACGCGCCACCACGGAGGCCGTGGTGGCCGCGATGCTCCTGATTATCGTGATCGACGTCTTTGTGACCCGACTGCTGATGGTGGTCCTGGGATCCTAGGCATGCCGACTCCTCCTCTGCCCGTTGCGGCTCCGGTTACGGCAAGCCGGCATCCGGCGAATGACGTCATTGTGTTCGAGGAGGTCTCCATCGCCTTCGAAGACAAGGTGGTGCTGGACAGCATTTCGTTCCGTCTGCCCCGCGGAGAAACCAAGGCTCTCTTCGGGGTCGCCGGATCTGGGAAAAGCACGATCCTGAAGCTGGCGCTGGGGCTGATCAAGCCCGACCGCGGACACATCTACACGTTGGGGGAAGACATCACCTCCATGCCGGAGGAGCAACTCTTCGAACTTCGCCGCAAGGTGGGAATTGTCTTCCAGGAGAGCGCGCTGTTCGATTCACTGACCGTGCGCGACAACGTCGCGTACCGGCTGATGGAAGAGGCCACGGTCGAGACCGAAGAGATCGAGCGCCGCGTCCGCGAAGCGCTGCGCTTCGTCGAGCTCGAACATACGCTGGATATGTTCCCGACCGAACTCTCGGGCGGCATGCGGCGGCGGGTTGCAATCGCTCGGGCCATCATCACCCAGCCCGAGACTCTACTCTACGACTCGCCCACCGGCGGCCTGGATCCGGTCACTTCGACCACGATCGTCGAGCTGATCGTAAAGCAACGGGACGTTTACAGGACCAGTTCGTTGCTCGTCACCCACCGCTTGCAGGATGCCTTCACCATGGCGAACCACTACTTTGACGTGCAAGCGAACCAGATGCGGCGGGTCCCGCCCGGCGGCCGCACAGAAGTTCCGCTGAGCTTTCTGATTTTGCGGGACGGCAAAGTGATTTTTGACGGGGATCTCCACACCCTGGCGCACACCCAGGACGAATACATCCGGGAGTACATCTCCTAGGTGGAGAGCGCCGCTTAGCTCGCCTTGGCGGCGGGAGCTTCGGCCAGCGCTTTACGGCGGTTTTCCACGTTCTTCCGCATCTGCGCGAGGCGCTCCCGGCCCGTCTTCGACCCGGTAATCAGTTTCTCGATATTGGCGACGAGCAGGGGATTCTGGGTTTTCTCACGAAGTTCTTTGAGGATGGGCTGGAGCTTCGCGTAGATGAGGTACATTTCGCCGCTGAAAGACAATTCGAGGAAAAGGTCTTCGTTCAACGCTCCGTGCAGAACGAAGGATGCCGCCATGTTCCAGTAACCGAGCACTTGACGGTACCAGGCATTTTCCTGTCCGCTCGCACGCATCACCTGGAGAACATCATCGACCGTGGTGGGCCAGAAGGTTCCTGTCCACCATTGCCGGGCTTTGCGCATTTCCGCTTCACGGCGGGCGTCGTAGAGTTTCAGGATCAGGTCGGCATCGGCGGTCGTGGGCTTGGTTGGCATGCGGAAAACCTCCGGAAAATGTTCGATTGAACGGCCTAACGTCTCGATGAGCAGTCCCCCGGGCGGGCGCAAAACTTGCGCCGCCTGCCCGCCTCATCCTACCAAACCCGAAACTGTCTCAGGCGCCTGCCTCTGCAGCCTGGGCGGGCGGCACGGGGCGCTCGTAATCACATTCCTTGTTCGGACAGGCAATGACCGGACCGGCCTTCAGATTTTTTTCCACGAGGAATTCGTGGCTGCAACTTGGGCATTTCTCGTTGATGGGCTTGTGGGCCGCGGTGAACTTGCACTTGGGGTAGTTCGAGCAGCCGTAGAAAGTGTTGCCCTTGCGCGCCTTCTTCTCCACCAGGTCCCCATCCTTGCACAGCGGGCACTTCATGCCGATGAAGTTCTGTTTCACAAACTTGCAATCGGGATAGCCCGAGCAGGCCGTGAATTCACCATAGCGTCCGTGGCGAATCATCAGATTGCGGCCGCATTTCGGGCAGGGTTCATCCAGCGGAATGTCGGGCACGCGCTTGCCCTGGTCGAGACGGCGGGTGGTCTTGCAATCCGGATAGCCGGTGCAGGCCATGAATTGGCCGAAGCGGCCGCGCTTCAGCACCATCACGCGGCCACAATTCTCGCAATACTCTTCCTGCGCAGTCTCCTGCACGTCGGCCGAGTCGAGATCGGGCAGGTTGATAGGATTTTCCTTGGTGAAGGTGCAGCTGTCCGGATTCTCCTTGTCGTAGGAACTGCAGGCGTAGAAGGACCCGTGCTTGCCCCACTTGATGATCAGGGGAGACTGGCACCGCTCACATTTCTCGTCCGTGGGCTTCTCCATACGCTTGATGTTTTCCATGTGCTTCTCAGCGTATTTGAGGTCCTTCTGGAATTTCTTGTAGAACTCGGCCAGCGTGTCAGTCCACTTCTCCTTGCCTTCCTCGACTTCGTCCAGCTCCTCTTCCAGACGAGCGGTGTAAGCCACGTCGAAGATGTCGCGGAAGTTCTCGACCAGCAGATCGGTGACGACCAGGCCGATCTCGGTCGGGGAAAACTTGCCCCCCGTCTTGGTGACGTACTGGCGCTCCTGGATGGTGGTCAGAATGGTTGCGTAGGTTGACGGACGGCCGATGCCACGCTCTTCCAACTCCTTCACCAGTGACGCTTCGTTGTAGCGCGGCGGCGGCTCGGTGAAGTGCTGCTCGGGCTTCAGTTCCTTGAGTGTCAGCTTCTGGCCCGGCTCGAGCGGCGGAAGCTTGTGCTTTAATTCCTCGTCCTCGTCGTCCTTGCCCTCCTTGGATTCTTCGTAGACCTTCAGGAAACCGTCGAACTTCATCACCGAACCGGTCACGCGGAACCAGTAGCTGTCGCTTCCCTGCTGGGCGTCGATGTCGACCGTGGTCTGGTCGAAGACGGCGGGCATGATCTGCGAAGCAATGAAGCGCTGCCAGATCAGTTTGTAGACTTTGTACTCGTCTTCCTTGAGGTACTGTTTGATCGAGTCGGGATGGCGGGCTACCGCGGTCGGACGAATCGCTTCGTGCGCTTCCTGCGCGCCTTTCTTCGACTTGAAAGTGTTGGGCTGTTCAGGCAGGTATTGCGGCCCAAAGTCCTTCCCGATCATTTCGCGGACTTCGGTCAGCGCCTCGTTCGAGACCCGGGTCGAATCGGTACGCATATAAGTAATGAGGCCGACCAGGCCGTCTTCGCCCAGTTCCACGCCTTCATACAGGCGCTGGGCGATCATCATGGTGCGCTTCACGCTGAAGCGGAGCTTGCGGGCGGAGTCCTGCTGCAGCTTGCTGGTTGTGAAGGGAGGGGTGGCGTTGCGGCGGCGCTCTTTGCGTTCGACCGAGCGCACCAGCCAGTCCGCTGTCTCGACGAAAGCGCGGATTTTCTCGGCGTCTTCGCCGTTGCCCACTTCAATTTTCTCTTCGCCCCGGCCGACAAAGCGGGCGTCGAAGGCGGGCGGCTTGGGGCCAGCCAGGTGCGCGTCGATGGTCCAGTATTCCTTCTTTTCGAAGGCCTTGATCTCGCGCTCACGCTCAACGATCAGACGCAAGGCGACGGTCTGCACACGTCCGGCGGAAAGGCCGCGCCGGACTTTGTCCCACAAAAGCGGCGACACCTGATAACCGACCAGCCGGTCCAAGACCCGGCGCGCCTGCTGCGCGTCCACCAGGTTCTGGTCAATTTGTCGGGGATGTTCGAAGGCTTCGCGGACCGCCCGCTGGGTGATTTCGTTGAACGTCACGCGCTGAATGCGCAGCCCGTTGGTATCCTTATCTTTATCTTTATCTTTTCTCTTCTTTTTCTTCTTGTCGCCGTTGCCGCCCAATTCATCGGCCAAATGCGCGGCGATGGCTTCGCCTTCCCGGTCCGGGTCGGGCGCGAGGTAGATATGGTCAGCGGACTCGGCCAGCTTCTTCAGCTTGGCGAGGACCTTTTCTTTGCCCGGAATGACGATGTATTCCGTATCGAAATCGTTGTCAGTGTCAACCCCCAGCGTGCTCTTGGGCAGGTCTTTCACGTGGCCAAGCGAGGCCTCCACCGTGAATCCCTTCCCCAAGTACTTCTGGATTGTTTTCGCTTTGGCGGGCGATTCGACAATGACTAAACCTTTGGACAATGTTTCCCTCGTTGCTGGGCGTATGGTTTTGAAGCTAGCACGAATTTGATGCCGGGAACAAGTTACGAGTTCAGCCTCGAGCTTCGAGCTCAGCACTAGGAGCTCACCTCGAGCACCCGGCTTCGTGGACCGTCGGCAGCTCGGCCCACGTTGCATTAGAACCGTCCGACCCACATCCGCACGACCGCCGGAGGCCTTGCTCGCCGCGTCGGAACACGAGCTCGCAGCTCGAGCCAAGAACCTAAGAACTAAGAGGTCTTCCCAAAATTTTCCCCCCGCCGCTGCTTCTCCGCAAGTTCCGGCTCGAACAACGCCGCAAGATTTCAGACGACGGTTCCGGCTCCATGCGCTCCACAATTTCGTCGATGTGGGTGGCTTCATCCGCCTTGAGCAAGACCAGAATTCTGCGCTCGTGCGGGCTCGGTGGGTCGTCGCTTTGGGAATGTCGCTTCGGAATAGATGCGGTTCCTTCCTGCTTGGATTCATCGGGCCGGGCCCGAGCAAGCGCAAGTCGAATGGTTTCAGGGAATTCTTCCCACGCGTCTTCCCCGGTCGCGGGCGGCTGCGCACCCCTGCTGGAGGAGCGTCGTCGGGCCCCAGGAATTCCTGTTGGTTACGTTTCCGGCCACGGCGAACGCGGCGCGATTCTGTTCCAGCGCGCAACCTGCCGGGATGCGCGTGCCCCTGGATTCAGCGGCTTCGACCACCAGCAGGCCGATCGACATGCCCCTGATGATCCGGTTGCGAATCGGCAAATTCTGCGGCGCCGCGTCTCACCCTTGGCGGCGATCGCGCCCGGCTGAGCGGCGGCCGCGACCCGGCGCGCCATGCCACTCAGGAGGGGGTGAGCCCCCGGCCACCCGATCGATCGATCAACGTTCCGCTCTGTCCGAGCCGTAAGGCGTGGGATGCCGAGTGCCAGCTCCTGCAGGATCTATTCCGCCAACGGCCGACCCACCGTGGAAGTTGCTCTCGACACAAAAAGCCTCCAAAGAACCGTCCACACACGACCGCAAAAAACCCTGTCCCGGGGAGCGACTCACAGGGCTTTGCTAGAATCAAACCTAGTGACATGAGCCGTCTTCGCATTTCTACAATTTCTTTCTTGAACACTGTGCCTTTAATGTGGGACTTCGAACATGGACCCCGAGGCTCGGATTTCGATGTTTCTTACACTGTACCCTCTGCCTGCGCAGCCGAATTGCTTTCGGGCGCCGCCGACATCGGTATCATTCCCGCTGCGGCCTATGCACAGATTCCTGATCTAGCGATCATTCCGGGAGTAGCGATCGCCGCCCGCCGCGCGGTGCGTTCGATTCTCCTGGTGAGCAAGGTTCCACTCGAAAAGATTCAGACGGTGGCTCTGGACACTTCATCCATGACTTCGGTTGCGCTGACGAAGGTGCTGTTTGAGCGCTGGCTCGGTTCGGGACGGAGGTTCACCTCGATGGCTCCGGACGTCGATCGGATGCTGCGGGAACACGACGCCGGCCTCCTCATCGGAGATACCGCCTTGCAGGTCGATCGTTCCCGGTACCTCGCCTTTGATCTGGCGGAAGAATGGATTCGCTTCACGGGCAAGCCGTTTGTGTTCGCGGTATGGGCGATTCGGCGCGCTGCGCTGGCGAATGCTCCGGCCGATCTGGCTAGCATTTTCCAGACCTCGCGGGATCACGGCTTGCAGGCTGAGAACGTCGACTTCATCGCGCGGGAGTGGGCCGGGCGGGTGGGACTCTCCAAAGCCGAAGTGCGCACTTACCTCACAGAAAACATTCACTACCACCTGGATGCGGGTTGCCTGGAAGGCCTTCAGCTGTTCTATCGTTATGCTGCGGAGTGCGGAGCTTTGCCCCGGGCTCCGGCTCTCCAGTTTCTGGAAGTCGCGAAGTTTGCGACCTCCTAGCCGCCTTATGATGTCTTCCATCCTCGACCGCGTCGAGGGCCTGCAATGACTCTACCCCTTGGGCTGTTGCTCGCGTCGAAGCTGTGGAATTGGCTGCGCCACCTCGGTGGCCCCGGGCTGCTGTTGCTCGGTCTGGCGGACAATTCACTGATCCCGCTGCCCGGCAGCATGGACGTGCTGACCATCTGGTTCGCGGTTCATCACCACAACCAGTGGACCTACTACGCGGCCATGGCCACGCTGGGCTCCGTGATCGGCGGGTACGTCACCTATCGCCTTGCCCGCAAGGGCGGGAAGGAGACGCTCGAGCGCCGGATCGGTCGGGGTCGCGCCGATGCGTTCTACAGCAGGTTCGAGCGTTGGGGATTCTGGGCGGTCGCGGTGCCGGCTCTGCTGCCCCCTCCCTTTCCGATCGTTCCGTTTCTGTTGGCGGCCGGCGCCATGCAGTATTCCCGCCGGAAGTTTCTGGCGGCGCTGACACTGGGCAGAGGCTTGCGTTACGGAATTCTGGCCTTCCTCGGGGTCCTGTACGGTCGGCATTTTCTTCGCTTCTTCAACAAGTACACCAAGCCGACGCTGTTTGTGCTCATCGCAATGTCCATGGTTGCGGGGATGGCTGCTCTGTGGACCTACCTGCGCTATCGAAAATCGAGCGGGGCGGGCTCGGAAAGCGGATCCCATGCGGCCGAACGGGGGGTTGCATAGCCCGAGGCCGGGTTTGGAGGAACCCCGCTTCCTCCTTTAGAATCATCCCAGCAGGTTCGGTTCCGGATATGACTCTGAGCAAGCAACAAGCCCTCGAAATGTTCCAGTCTGATGACCTGATCGGCATCGGCATGGAAGCCGACGCCGTGCGCCGCAAGTTGCACCCGGAGGGCGTGGTCTCCTACATCATCGATCGCAACATCAATTACACGAACTTTTGCACGGAATATTGCACATTCTGCGCATTTTACCGTCCGCTGAAAGGGCCCGCCGCCAAACAGGGCTACATCCTCGAGTTTGAGACCATCTACGAAAAGATCCGCGAGACCGTGGAACTGGGCGGCACCGGGGTTCTTATGCAGGGGGGCCTGCATCCGGATTTGAAGATCGACTGGCACGAGCGGATGCTGCGCGGCATCCGGGAGCGCTTTCCCAAGGTCCACCTGCACTGCTACTCGGCCTCGGAAATCCTGGCCATTGCGGAGCATAGCAACCTCAGCTTGCGGGATACGATCGCCCGATTGCGCGACGCGGGGCTCGACTCGATCCCGGGCGGCGGCGCGGAGATCCTGGACGACGAAGTCCGCTATAAGATCGCTCGCCTCAAATGCCTGACGGAGGACTGGATCAGCGTGCATCGTACCGCACATCAACTGGGCATGCGGACCACCGCGACCATGATGTTCGGTGTAGGGGAGGGCTACGAGCACCGCATCAACCACTTCCAGCGCTTGTACGAGTTGCAGGAAGAAACCGGCGGATTCACCGCTTTCATCCCCTGGAGCTTTCAGCCGGCGAATACCGCACTCGGCGGGCGCCATTGGGATGAGGCCACTGCCGTCGAGTACCTGAAGGTTCTCGCGATCTCTCGGCAATATCTATCGAATTTCCTGAATGTTCAGTCCAGTTGGGTAACGCAGGGGTTGAAGGTCTGCCAGATGGGGCTGCGCTTTGGCGGGAACGACGTGGGGTCCGTCATGCTGGAGGAGAATGTGGTCCGCGCGGCGGGCGTCACCAACTCGACCACCGAAGAAGAATTGCGCCGCATCATCCGCGATGCCGGCTTTAAGCCCGTTCAACGCGACACGTTGTATCGGACGTACTTCCTCAACTAAACCCTCCCCGCAATGGATGGCATGAGACTGGTTCTCATCTTCGCGTGCCTGGTCACGCTCCCGAGCAGTGTGGCGTCCGAGGATCCAGTCCTTCCAAACCTGAACGGGCCGGCTTCGCTCGAAGGCAAGGTGCTGAGGGAACCCGCTGGCGAGCCTCTCAAGAAAGCCATCGTCGAGCTGATCGGTGAGAATCAGGACGAGGGCGGCAATTACACCGCGACTTCCGATCAGGACGGGCACTTCAAGGTCGCCGGCATTCATCCCGGACGCTACCGGCTATTTGTGGAGCGCACCGGCTACATCGAGGTCGACGCGAAGCTGCGCCGCTCCGAAGGGACGGTTCGGTCGCTTGAGGCTAGGCAGGAACTGAAGGATCAGGCCCTGCACATGCTCGCGGCCGCCATCCTCACCGGTCGGGTGGTTGACGAAGACGGCGACCCGATGCCGAACGTTGACGTGACTGTACTGCGCCGCAAGTTTTCTTCCGGGCGTTTCAAGTTCGAACCGAACGGATCGTCGCAGACAAATGATGTGGGCGAATATCGTATCGGTGGCTTGCTCGCCGGGAAATACTACGTTTCAGCAAGTCCCCTGCCTAGCTTCCAGAGCCTTGTGCCCGCACAGAAGAGTTCCGATGACCGGGCGACGATCCAGCCAGATATGGCTTACGTCACCACCTACTACCCGAACACGCCGGACCGAACTCAGGCGGCCGCCCTCGAACTGCACGCGGACGACGACCTGCCACTGGATTTTTCTCTGGCCCGCGTCCGCGCCGTGCGAATTCGCGGCTCGGTTGCGGGCTTGGCCCCAGGGACGAAAGCGGTGGTCCTTTTGCGGGGCCGTGATTCGAACTCGATGTACAACACTTCCGAAGTCGACCAGGACGGCAAGTTCGAAATCCAGCATGTCCCGCCCGGGGCTTATACCGTGATGGCCATGACCGTGATGGCCGATCGGCCTCAAGTCGCCCGCTCGACGGTCGAAGTCAACGATGCGGATGTGGACGGCGTCCGCCTCGCGCCGCTCGCGGGCGCGACCGTTCGCGGGAAAGTGCGGCTCGCAGGCAATGGGGGGAAGGCCGACGCTTCGCTGCTCGTCGTGTATTTGCGTCGCACCCAGGGTGAGGACGAGGTCTCCGAAGGAGCCACATTCACCGACGACGGCACGGTGGCCTCCCCTGGCATGGGCCGGGTGAAGGCTGACCGCAGCTTCGAATTGAAGAATGTGCCGCCGGGAGTGTACGAAGTCGAGGTGTCGGGAGATTCCAAGGGGATCAGTGACTGCTTCGTGGAGTCGGTGGTGGCGGGCCCGAACGACGTTGCCACCTCCGGTCTCGACGTTGCCGGCGGCACGATCTCGGTCGAGGTGACGGTCAGCTCCGGGGCAGGCGCAGTTGACGGCATGGTCGCGGACGACAAGAGCGAGCCGGTCGCCAACGCCGCGGTGGTCGCGGTTCCTGAGGCGAAGTACCGCAAACGGGAAAGTCACTACGCGAAGGTTGCGACCGACCAGCACGGACACTTCAGCATGCACGGCTTGCGCCCTGGCGAGTACACACTTTTCGCGTGGGAGAATCTCGAGGGCGACGATTATTTCGATCCGGAATATCTGAAAAAATACCAGGGTCGGGAAACCGCCATTCGCCTGGACAAAGGCGGGCGCCAAAACCTCTCCCTGAAGGTCATTCCCGCCGCCTCAGACCAACCGTAGGCCTCATCGCTACATCCGCCTGCCGGCCTCAGCCCGTGCATCCGCTTCAGGTAGAATGAAAAGTTTATGAAGGTCTTGCGGAAACATCCGTACCGGAGCTCCCGCTGAACGACGCTCTCATTTCGTGCCTGGCAGCCGTCCTCTCTGCTCCGAAGGGGATCGGTCCCTACATCCGCCAGCACTTTCTCGACAAAACTTTCCAAGGTCTCTACCACGCCAATGCGTTTGATATTGCGCTGCTGGTTCCTTATTTCATTGTCTTGGTTCTGCTGGCGTCGTACGGCATGCATCGCTACGCCCTGGTTTATCTCTACTACAAGAACCGACGGAAGCGCACGACCGAGCCAGGCGCTCACTTTGAAGACCTGCCGCGCGTCACCGTGCAGCTGCCGATGTTCAATGAGCGTTACGTCGCAGAGCGGCTGATCGACTGCATCTGCAAGTTGAAGTATCCTCCGGAAAAGCTTGATATACAGGTGCTTGACGACTCCACCGATGAGACCGTGGAAGTCGTCAGAGACCTGGTCGAGCGCTATGCCGCGCTGGGCCATCCCATCTCCTACCATCACCGCAACAACCGGGAAGGTTTCAAAGCCGGCGCGCTTCAGGAAGGCATGAAGACAGCAAAGGGCGAATTGATTGCGATCTTCGACGCCGACTTCACCCCGCCGGAAGATTTCCTGCTGAAGACCATTCATCACTTTACCGACCCGAAGATCGGCATGGTGCAGACGCGGTGGACGCACATCAACCGCAACTATTCGTTCTTGACTGAAGTGGAGGCCATCCTGCTCGATGGACACTTTGTGCTGGAACACTCCGGACGCGCATCGAGCGGGGTCTTCTTCAACTTCAACGGCACGGCCGGCGTGTGGCGCACGCGCGCCATCGAAGATGCCGGTGGCTGGCAGCACGACACGCTGACCGAGGACACCGACCTTTCCTACCGGGCTCAACTCAAGGGATGGAAATTCATCTATCTGCAGGACGTGGAGTGCCCCGCCGAACTGCCGGTGGAGATGACGGCTTTCAAGACACAGCAGGCACGCTGGGCGAAGGGTCTGATCCAAACCGGGAAGAAGATTTTGCCTCGCGTGCTCAACAGCGACGCTCCCCGGCACACCAAGATTGAGGCTTGGTATCACTTGACTGCGAACTTGAGCTATCCACTCATGATCGTGCTCTCCGTGCTCCTCCTGCCGGCGATGATCATTCGCTTCTACCAGGGCTGGTTCCAGATGATGTACATCGACCTGCCGCTGTTTATGGCGTCGACGTTTTCGATTTCCAGCTTCTACCTGGTGTCGCAGCGGGAGCTTTTTCCCAAGACCTGGCCGCGGGCGCTGCTCTACCTGCCGTTCCTGATGGCACTTGGAATCGGCCTGACCCTCACCAACACACTGGCGGTGATCGAGGCCCTGGTCGGCAAGCAGAGTGCCTTCGCGCGGACTCCGAAATACCGGGTTGAGAACAAGCAAGACAAGATTGGCCGAACCCAGTATCGGCGCCGGCTGGGATGGATTCCCTGGGTCGAGTTGCTGATCGGCGGCTACTTCGCCACCACGGTGTACTACGCGCTCCTAAACGAGAACTACATTACCGTGCCTTTCCTGCTGCTGTTCGTTGTCGGCTACTGGTTCACGGGGCTGATGTCTCTGCTCGAGGGCCGCTTCACCGGCATCGCGCTCAGCCCCGAGACGCACACCAAGCCGTTCCCGGTGGGTGTCTAGAGCCCTGGCGGGGCGGTGGGTTTTTTGAGAGAGGCCCTTTCCAAAAAATATCACCCCCAACCGGCAATCACCGCTACCCTGCCGAGCCAGTTCTGGCAGAGCCACCCAAGGCAAAGCACATCCCCAGAGAACACCCTTGCAGTGCGAAGTCTGAGTCCCCTGCCTGCCACAGCCCCAGCCGTCTTTACGTCCGAGACTTCCATCCGTTTCCTTCAATGTCCCAACCGGACCTGAGGCTCCGGCGACCCGACGTCCCCCCGCCTTTCCTTTACCGGTTCCCTCGTTTAGAATCCGACTCGCCCGTCGCTTCCGTTCAGTGCAGGCCATATTCACTGATCGACAGGAGGCTTCCCATGCTGCATCCACCGAGGCTGTTCTCCCCGTTCTCTCTCTCGCTTCTCCTGATCGCGACCGTAGCTTGCGGGTCCCGCCACGACTCCGACGAAAACTACTACCTGGTCGGCGCCAACATCAAACTTCCTTACTGGGAAACTGCCGGCGCAGGGCTCTCCACGGCGGCATCGCAATTAAGGGTTCGGGCTGCGTTCATCGGACCGGATAGCTACGATGCCAAGGCCGAAAAGCAAGCGTTCGACGAAGCAGTCCAGAAGAAGCCGGCCGGGATTCTGGTCTCGGCCGCGGACCCCTCGGTCATGAAGGATTCGATCGACCGGGCCATCGCCGCCGGAATTCCGGTCATCACGGTCGATTCTGACGCTCCGACCAGTAAGCGGCTCTTCTTTGTTGGCACCAACAACCATCAAGCCGGGTTCATGGGCGGCAAACGCCTGGCGCAGGAACTGAAAAGCAAAGGCAATGTGGTGGTGTTTACCATGCCGGAGCAAGCCAATCTGGCGGAGCGACTGCAAGGCTACCGCGACGCTTTGGGCAGTTCTCCCCAAGTCAAGATCGTGCGCGTGGTCGACATCAAGGGTGACCCTCGCATCGCGTTTGATACCACCACCGAGGTGCTCGGCAAAGACCGCGACAAGGTCGATGCCTTCGTGTGCCTCGAGGCCCAGTCTGGCCAGGAAGTGGCCACGGTGCTCAATAACTACAACATCCGCAACAAAGTTGTGATCGCGATGGATACCGACGCCAACACGCTGGAGTGGGTCCAGAAGGGAGTGATCGCGGCCACCATCGGCCAGAAACCATTTACCATGACCCTGGTCGGCCTCCACATGCTGGACGACTATTACCACAACAAGATTCCGAACATGGACGCCGATTGGACCCACGACAGTTTTGCACCGGTTCCGGCGTTCGTGGACACCGGCTCCGTGTTGATCGACAAAACGAACGTCGAGTCGTTCCAGCAGACCAAGAAAACCATGACGGGGGCCTCCAAGTAAAACCACCTCTTGCGTAGGAAAGGTACCGGATACGGAATGAAGGGATCCCTGATCTTTTTTGTGTTTGCGCTACTCGTCTCCACCGCCTTCGGCCTCGATCGCCAGGCAAATGCCGACTACCATGCACGCCGCGAGGCCTTGTCGAAGAAGACCGACGGAGGAGCGGTGCTGCTGTTTGCGCCCCTGGAGGCCGACGGCCCGAACGCCCTCTATGGCTTTCGCCAGGACGACAATTTTTTCTACCTTTCTGGCTGGGCCGAGCCGGGCGCGGCCCTGTTGATTGCGCCGGCCACGGCGGCTTCCGATAAAACGCCGGCCAGGCCCTATACCGAGACCCTGTTTCTGCCCGCGAACAACCAGATACAAGAAAAGTGGACGGGCCCGCAATTGAGCCCGCAGAATCCGGAAGCATCGAAGATCACCGGCTTCGACCACGTGGAGGTCATCGACAAACTCCGCGATGAGCTGGTGCGCTTGTTGCCGGCGGAGCGATCCACCCTTTACAGCGATCTGCCCGGTTATCGCCAAACGTCCCCTTCTACGAACGGCCTCGACTGGCTCAGGCGCGCCAACGGGTTTATCGGATTCGCTTCCTTCCGGGACGTAAAACCGCTGCTCTCTTCCCTGCGCACCTACAAAGACAGCGGCGAAATTGAGCGGATCCGCAAAGCCACCGATGCCTCGATCGCCGCACAACTGGCGGCCATGCGCGCCATGAAGCCGGGAGTCACCGAACGCGAGATCTCGGCGCTGCTCGAATACGAATGGGGCAAACGCGGTTGTGAACGTCCGTCGTACTCACCGATCGTCGGGTCTGGATTCAATTCCACGGTGCTTCACTATTCCGATGACTCGAGCACCGTACAGGCGGGAGATGTTGTGGTCATCGACGCGGCCGGCGAATATTCCATGTACGCCTCCGACATCACTCGCACGCTGCCCGCGAACGGAAAATTCACGGCCCGTCAGCGCGAAATCTACGACATCGTGCTGGGCGCCGCGGAAGCCGCCATCGGAGCCTTCCAGTCTGGCAAGTCAACCCTGAAGCGGGATTCCCCCAACTCGCTCTTCCAAGTGGCTTACGACTACATCAACACCCACGGGAAAGACCTGCACGGCGAACCCCTGGGCAAGTACTTCATCCACGGCCTGGGTCACTACGTCGGCCTCGCCGTGCATGACGTTAACGACGACTCCGTCGCGCTCGGGCCCGGGGTGGTCTTCACCATCGAGCCGGGAGTCTATATTCCGGAAGAGAAACTGGGCGTGCGCATCGAGGACCTGCTGTACGTGGACAGCGCCGGTAAACTGATCAACCTCACCGCGCCTCTGCCCCATACCGCCGAAGACGTGGAGCGTACCATGTCGGGAAAGTAGACCAAGCGCGAACGCCTTATGGTCGGCGCTTTCAATATCCTTTTGATATCCTAGGTCATCGTGCGGATGACGTGGTGGTTCATCATCCTGGGTTTTAGCGCGCTGGTGGTGGTGTGCGTGGCAATCGCCATCTATCTCAGGATACGCCGGCACTTGAAAGTACCAGCAACGACCGGCACGGAGGGTCGAGACGGCATTGATCACGAGACGGTCGATCACATCTGACTCATCTCGAGTCTTGAAAAGAGGCACTCATGGGGAAGCTGGCAGTTGGAATTCTTCATCTCCCGCAGGACCGGGCGATCGATTGGGCGAAACAGGCTGCGCTGGTGGTGGGCGCCAGCTTGTTTGTGGCCTTGTGCGCGCGGGTTACAGTGCCTTTGCCGTTCACTCCGGTCCCTCTGACGCTGCAGAATTTTGGCGTGCTGGTGGTTGGCCTGATTTTAGGGCCGCGTCGAGCGTTTGCAGCGCTCCTGCTTTATCTGGCGGAAGGCGGGGCCGGGTTGCCGGTGTTCAATCCCACCGGCTTGGGGGGAATCGCCCAGCTCGAGGGCCCGACCGGCGGCTACTTGATGGCGTATCCCCTGGTCGCCGCGCTCGCCGGATTTCTGATGGAGCGTGGCCGGAAAACCTTCGCTCATGCGGCGGCGGCGGCTTTCGCGGCCGACGTCCTGTTGTTCGCGATCGGGTTGGCTTGGCTGGCCATCTTGACGGGATCGGTGGCGCGAGCGATTCAGTGGGGGCTGTATTGGTTCCTGTTCGCCGAGGTAATCAAGGTTCTGCTGGCCGCTTCGGTCGCGGTCCGTTTGAAGGGTACGCCGAAGGAGCAGGCATGACACTCGCCAGCCCCTCAGAAAAACTATCCGCCCCTCGGTCTAACGACCCAGCGCAGGCCCGGGAGATCACCGTCGCGCACAGCCCGGACTCCGATGACGCGTTCATGTTTTACGCACTGGCGACGAACAAGGTCCGCGTCCCTGGCCTGCGCTTCACACACACGCTCTGCGATATCGAGACGCTCAACCGCAAAGCGATGGAAGGCGTGTATGACGTAACCGCGATTTCCTTTCATGCGTTCCCTTACATCCAGGATCGCTACGCGCTCTTGCCCAGCGGTGGCAGCGTCGGCGACGGCTACGGCCCCGTGATTGTGGCCACGCGTGCCTTCACGCAGAGTGAGATCAAGAAGAAGCGGATCGCGGTCCCGGGGAAACTGACGACCGCTTACCTCGCCCTCAAACTCTTCGCTCCCGGAATTGAAGTGGAGGTCGTGCCCTTCGATCAGATTATTCCCCAGATACTGGACGGCAAGCATGAGGCCGGACTGATCATCCACGAAGGCCAGCTGACCTATTCCAAAGCCGGGCTCGACCGCATCGTCGACCTCGGCAAATGGTGGTTGAAGGTGACGGGACTTCCCTTGCCGTTGGGCGGAAATGCGATTCGGCGCGCTCTGGGACCGGAACTGATGGCGAGCGTGAGCGCCGCCTTGCGCGACAGCATTCAATACGCGCTCGATCATCGCGACCAGGCCCTCGCCTACGCGATGCAGTTCGCCCGCGAGCTCGACTCACAATTGGCTGACAAGTTTGTCGGGATGTACGTGAACCAGCGCACCCTGGATTACGGTCCAGACGGCCGGGAGGCCGTGCGCCGCCTGCTCGACATGGGGCACAAGGCAGGCATTATCCCGCACGCCGCAAAGTTGGACTTCGTGGCCTAGCGGCCTCCGTGGTTCTTCTACTTCAGGTCGCGCTGGAACGAAAACACCGGGTCGACGTCGACCGGGATGTCAGACGTCCTCTTCTCGAGCGCCAGCTTCAGGTCTCCGGGCATCCTGCCGTAGGTTTGGAACCAGTTCTCCGCCCGCCGGCGATCGCCGGTGGCTTCGATCTCGAGTAACTCCTTGGCGAGATCCGCGACGGCCTGGGGCATCTTGTCGTACTCGATCACGTAACGTCCGGAAGTCTCGCGCTTCACGGCCCCGCGTTCGCTGAGATAGTTGAACTCCATCATTTCGGCCTGCCCATGCGCTTCGGCCACGCCGAAACGTACCGTGCGGAACATCCCGCCTACGTAAGAAGCGTAAAACTCCTCCAGCTTTTCCTTAGGCAGCGCTCCGTGATCGACCAGCCACTTGAGTCCGAACATGCCCGTGACGTCGGCCTTGGCCTCCTCCAACCCGCCGAAAATGGGACCGATCGATTCTCGGATGCTCATCTTGCCCGACGACGTCCGGACAAACGAGGGGCCCAATCCGTGCGCGATCTCGTGCATGATCGTACCCAGCAGGTAGCCTTCGCCGGAAACCTTGGCCGCCTGATCCGACCGTAACATGTGGCGCGCGACCGGGATGATCACGTGGTTCACGCGGGCATCCATGAAATTCTTGAAGAAGAGCTTCTTGCTGCCCTTCTGCTCATGGACCCGCGGATCGTTCGGCAGGTTGTCGGCCACCGCCTGATATCCGTGGGTGAGATCGCCGGCGCGGAAGGGTGCGTCCATCACCTCCATGGGCGTTTCAAGCCCTTGCTTCGAAGGACGATCTTCGGGTCCGAGCGGCAGAGCATCCTGAATCTGCGCAACATATTGCTGGAACATCTCCAGCTTGCGGCTTTCGGTCTCGTTGCGGATCAGAACCGCAGCGCCATAGGAGCCCTTCACGCCCAGCAAGTCGTCCGAATAGGTTTCGTAGGGCGCGAAGATGATGTCGAACTTGGGGTTCTTCAGGTCGAGCCAGGCGAGGTCGCTCGAAAAGTAGTCGTCCGTGAGCAGCGCGTCAGCACGAAGCAGCAGGAAATTCGCGAAAGCGGGATCCGCGCTCAGCTTTGCCGCCTCCCGCAGCGCTCGGGCGGCGGGTTCGAGCAGCGACCGGTAGGCAATGTGATAGGGCAACCCCTCCAACTGCCCCGCATTCCAGCGCACCACGGTGGTCTGGCTGTAGAGGTCGGCTTTTTTCTCAGGGTGCTCCGACACATATTTCTCAATCTGCGCGCGCGTCAGGCCCTGGGGATAGAACCCGCGCCCCGGAGGCACCGGATCCTGGCCGACAAAGGGCTTGTTCTCGTCGATCAAATCGAAGCGCGAGGCGTTGATCCAGAGATAACGGCGCAATTGAATGTCGCGCGGGTTCGTGCTGCCTGCCAGGGATTGATAGAGCGCCAGCGCCTCGGGATCCATCTGCCGCCAGAAGATGCCCTCGAGGTAGTGGCAGGCTTCCACCAGCTGGTCGACCATTTTGCGCTCGTTGGCCGTCAGTTGCGTGCTGCGCACAGGCATTTCGACAGAGCGGAATTTGGCCAGGCGTTTGGCCAAGTCGGGAGTGACCTTCACGGCCACGGGCTGTGCCGGCTTGGCCGCCGAGCCAGTCATGATCTTGGATTTCCCCTGCGACGCTGCCATCGGCATAAGAGCGCAGAGAAGTATGGAGAGGATGAGATAGCGATTTCGGGCCGCCATGAAATATTTCGATTTTAGCAGAGCCGCGCTGGTCACATTCTGCCGGGGCGCTCGCGAATTTGAGCAGCGAACCGTTATCATGAAGCAGAATGGCAAGTCAGGTGAATGCAAACGGCGCTCAAACCTTGCTCATCGATGCGGATGACACGCTCTGGGAGAACAACATCTATTTCGAGCGCGCCATTCGGCATTTCGTCTCCTTCCTGAAGCACCACGAGTACTCGCCCGAGCAGGTGCGGGAAGTCCTCAATGACGTCGAACGGGAATGCGTCGTCAAGCACGGCTACGGTTTGCACAGCTTCGCCCACGCGCTGGTGGAAACCTTTGCGCGGCTCTCTGTCGAGCCGGTCACCCCGGAACTCGATGCCACCATCCACAGCTTCGCCCACACGGTCGCCGATCACCCCGTTGAAATCCTCCCCCATGTGCCAGCCACGCTCGAGCACCTGGCGGGCAGGCATCGTCTGATCCTGATGACCAAGGGCGCCATCGCCGAACAGTCCGGCAAAATCGAACGTTCCGGCCTGAAGCAATATTTTGCCGCGCTGGAAATTGTGGCGGAAAAAGATGCGCCCATCTATCGTTCGGTGGTCGCCAAATACGGGCTCTCCAACCGCACGACCTGGATGATCGGCAACAGCCCCAAATCGGACATCAACCCCGCCCTTTCCGCTGGTCTTAACGCCGTGTTTGTTCCCCACGGCAATACCTGGATCCTCGAGCACGAGGAGGTTGCGGAACCGACACCGCCCAGCCGCCTACTGACGGTGGAAACCTTCGGCAACCTGCGGGAGCATTTCTAGGAACCTGATGGACGCACAAGCCAGACACCAGATGCGGGGAGCGAAAAGCCGGCTTTCCCAGCACCAAACTAACCAACAGAGTCCTCTGCCCCGCGTTTTTTGCGCATGGTACTCTCATTCTGCTCTGGCTTTCGCTGCCTGAACCATTGGCAGTGTCGAAAAACAATTTCCGGCGGCTGTTGCGTACGCTGGAGGCACTCTCCGACCTGGGCCCTGAACTGACGGCGGAGCGCGACTTTCCTCAAACGGCGCAACTGATGCTCGCCTCCCTGATGGAGGCGGCAGGCGCGCGCGAGGGTGCCCTATTCACCTTCAGCGACCGGCCGTCGCTGCTGACCTCTGCTGCCGCGCAGGGTTTTGCTCTACTGCCCGATCCCGCCGTGGTGCCGCTCCTGCCGAAGCACGTCCATGCTCTGACCGCCGCGCGTGGGCCGGTCGTGCTGAACCAAACCACTTACGACGTCTTCTTCAGCTCGAACGGCAACGTCGCGCCCGAGTTGTTCAAGTGCATCGCACCACTGCGGGCGGCCGGCAAACTCGCCGGCCTGCTCGCGCTCGGACGCCGCGAGGGCGATGCGCTCTATGAAGAGGACGAACTCGATGCCCTTGCACTCCTCAGCAGCTACGTGGCGCTCGCGGTGCAGAACCACAATCTGGCCCAGACCCTGACGCACCGGGTCTCGGAAAATCTTCGCTTGCTGGCCTCATTGCATGGCTTCTACGATAACGCGCTGGAAGCCTTCGCCACTGCGATTGACGTCAAACACGTCAACATTCACGGGCATTCGCTGCGCGTCGCCCGCTACGCATCCGCGATTGGAGAAGCCATGGGCCTCGACTCAGCCGAGGTAGCCGCCCTCCGCTCGGCCGGCTATCTGCACGACATCGGCAAAGTCGCCGTCGACAAGCACCTCTTCGGCAAGACCAGTGCGCTCGACCCGGAGGAATTTCGAGCCATGGCGGACCACACCATCGTCGGTCACCAGATCGTCAGCGGAATCCAGTTCCCGTGGCCCAAGATTCCCGACGTGGTGCGCTGGCATCACGAGCGCGGCGACGGTTCTGGATATCCCGACGGCTTGCTCATGGACGAAGTCCCCTTGTCGGCGCGGATCATTGGACTTGCCGATACCTTCGACGCCATGACCAGTGCGCGTCCCTATCGGGAGCCTATGTCGGTGGGAGGGACCCTCAGCGAGCTGGTGCGACTGGCTCCTCAGAAGTACGACCCGAGCGCCGTCCAGGCTCTGCTGATCCAGGTACGCCGCGAGGCGGTCGGCAGCAGTCGGGCCCCGCTGCTCGATGACCGGATCGCCCTCAACATCGCCCCTACCGACATCGACCAACTGGCCGCGAGCTTGCAGCACAGGATAAGCCGCGGGCGCACCTTTCTGACCTTACCTCCATCGTAATCTGTTGATTCTTAGGACACTCAGACGCTGCCATCCCAGCAACTTTTCCTCCCCGCGGGGTTCATAATCACTAGACCAAGGGTTCGGCCTGTGGGAAGGGACCCATGCCATTCGAACGCAGACGTCTGCTGCTCGTTACCGCCTTCCTGACGCTCGGGTCAATCGGTTTCACCGGGCTGGCTAGGGCGGGGAAAAAGAAGGCCCCGGTCGCCACCCACATGGACGAACGCAAGCGAGCGTCGCATGCGCTCGAGCGCTTGACGTTTGGTCCGAGGTCAGGAGACTTAGATCGCGTTCTAGCCCTGGGCGTCGACAAATGGATTGACCTCGAACTCGATCCGGACAAGATTGACGACCGCGCGCTCGACGCTCGCCTCGCTCCTTTCCGTACCCTGCGCATGGATACGCAGGAGATCGTCGAGAGCTTCCCTCCGCCGCAGGTGATCAAGGCTGTGATGGAAGGAAAGCGGCCGATGCCGTCCGATCCGGTCAAACGCGCCGTCTACCAGGCGCAGATCGAGCGGATCGAGGAGAAAAACGGGCGCAAGCAGGACGCGGCCTCCCCGAACACGGCTCCAGCGGCCAGTCACACCAGTGCGGACCAGAGCGCGGGCGAGGGGGCGAGGCCGGCGAGCGACGCGGCCTCCCCGCGCAAGAGCACGCTGACCGAGCAGCAATTGGCACAACGGCGTGAAGATCGCCTGTACGCCGATTTGAAAGCGCAGGAACTGCTGGACAAGCCTGCCGACCAGCGCATGAAGGAAGTTCTCGAAATGTCCCCGGAGGAGCAGCGGGCGCTCTCGACTTCCCTCAAAGGCCAGAAGGCGGACGAGTTCATGGAAGGCATGAACCCGAAACAGAAAGAAGCGCTCATCGCGCTGAACAATCCGGAGCGGGTGGCCGGCGACGAGTTGATGCAAGCCAAGCTCCTGCGCGCAATCTATAGCGACCGGCAATTTGAAGAGGTGATGACCGATTTCTGGTTCAACCACTTCAATGTCTTTATTGGAAAAGGCGCCGACCGTTACTTGGTCACCGGCTACGAGCGCGACGTGATTCGCCCGCACGCATTGGGCAAGTTCGAAGATTTGCTGGTCGCCACCGCCAAGAGTCCCGCCATGATGTTCTACCTGGATAACTGGCTGAGCGTCGGCCCGGAGTCAGACATCGCACAGGGCATCCGACGGAATCCGCACCCCGGACGCGGTCGACGCTTTCCGCCCCATCCCAACCAAGCCAAGGGCAAAGGCAAGCGTAACGGCGGCCTCAATGAGAACTACGGCCGCGAACTGATGGAGCTTCACACCTTGGGAGTGAATGGAGGGTACACCCAGAAAGATGTCACCGAAGTCGCGCGGGTGCTGACGGGCTGGACCATCGATCCGCCGCAGAAAGGCGGCGGGTTTAAGTTTGAAGAGCGGATGCATGAGCCGGGCAGCAAGATCGTTCTGGGGCACAAGATCAAGCAGCACGGCGAGAAAGAGGGTATGGAGGTGCTGCGCCTGCTGGCACGACATCCCTCGACCGCACACTTTATTTGCAGCAAGCTGGCTATGCGTTTTGTCTCGGACGACCCGCCGCCCGCGCTGGTCGACCGCATGGCAGAAACTTTCCGGAAAAAAGATGGCAAGATTCGCGAGGTATTGAAGACCATGTTCAACTCGCCCGAGTTCTGGAGCGACGATGCCTATCGCGCCAAGGTAAAGACCCCGCTGGAATTCGTAGTCTCTGCGGTGCGCGCCACCGCGGCCGAGGTCACCGACGCGCTGCCCCTCGCACGCCAATTGAATACACTCGGGATGCCACTGTACGGCATGCAACCGCCCACCGGCTACTCCATGAAATCGGATGCCTGGGTGAACTCGTCCGCACTCTTGGGCCGGATGAACTTCTCCATGGCGCTCGTGTCGGGGAGAATCAAAGGAGTCGAGCTAGACTCAAATCGCCTGACCGGCGGAACCACGGCCGCAGCGGATTCAGAGCGGACGTTGGCCATCCTGGAGAGTTCCCTGCTGGCCGGAGATGTTTCCCGGCAAACCCACGACGCGATCACGAAGCAGCTGGAGAACCCGCAGCCGGCTCCGCGCAAAGCGGACAAGTCGTCGCCGACCTCCAATGTGGGCATGATCGCCGGGTTGATTCTGGGGTCCCCGGAGTTTCAGAGGAGGTAGCCGGGAGCGGTCAGGCATCCGCGGCGAGCCAGTCGGTCGTGCCTCCCGCCGCTGAGTAGGCAAAACTGAGAACCGAGAATCGGGAACTGAGAACTGGAGTCGTCATGTCCATCACCCGTCGCGTATTCCTTCGCAACAGCGCACTGGCCGTCGTCGGCACCGCCGCCATCCCAAGTTTCCTGACTCGGGCTGCTTGCGGCTCCATCGAGACCGGCGGCAAAGCTAAGCGCCTGGTCGTGATCTTCCAGCGGGGCGCGGCGGACGGATTGAACATCGTCGTTCCGCACGGCGAGCGGGCGTACTATGCGATGCGCCCCAGCATCAACATTCCGCGCAACCAGGTGCTCGAGCTCGACGGATTCTTCGGACTGCATCCGGCCATGTCGCCGTTCCAGCCGTTGTGGAGCCAGCGTCACCTGGCGATCGTGCATGCGGCCGGTTCTCCCCATCCAACACGTTCGCACTTCGACGCACAGGACTTCATGGAGTCCGGCACGCCCGGCCTGAAAGCAACCACGGACGGCTGGCTGAACCGAACGCTCGATTCCCTGCCGGCGTCCACCGACAAATCGCCTTTCCGGGCCATCGCGCTCGGCCCCGCTCTCCCGCGCATTCTGACGGGTGCCGAGCCCGCGGTCGCGGTAAACAACATCAACGACTTCGGAGTGGGCGGCCGGAACCCACGTGCCACCCCAATCGCCAGCACCTTCGAAGCCATGTATGACGAGTCGGCCGATACGATTCTGCACGGCACCGGGCGCGAGACCTTCGAGGCGGTGAAGATGCTGAAGGCCGCCGATCCCGCGATGTACAAACCCGCTCCTGGGGCGGACTATCCGCGGGGCCGCTTCGGTGACAGCCTCAGGCAACTGGCTCAGCTGATCAAAGCGGACTTGGGCGTCCAGGTTGCATTTGCGGATATTGGCGGCTGGGATCACCACGTCAACGAAGGCAGCACGCAGGGGCAGATTGCCAACATCCTGCGCGACTTCTCGCAATCGCTGTCCGCTTTCTGGATCGATCTGGGGAACCTCGCGGACGACACCGTGATCGTGACCATGTCGGAGTTCGGCCGCACCGCCCGCGAAAACGGCAACCGCGGTACCGACCATGGCCATGCCAACGTGATGTTCGTGATGGGCGGCCCGGTGAAGGGAGGTCGAGTCTACGGCCCTTGGCCAGGTCTCGATCCATCTCAACTGTATGAGGGCCGCGACCTCGCGGTAACGACGGACTTCCGCCGCGTTCTTGGAGAAGCCGTGTCACGACACTTGGGCAACCAGAGGGTCGATCAGGTATTCCCTGGCTTCGAAAATCAGCCGGGAAAGTTCCTGAGATACCTGGGATAGATCTCTGCGGGTACGCCTGATGGGGAAGAGTTCTGGGCAAGCGCTCAAATCTCGATCAGCACTTCCCCGTTTTCAATCTTCAGCCGATAAACTGCTAGCCTCGCCGCATTGTGCGCAGCCTGCCCGGTCTGCGGATCCCAAACCCAGCCGTGCCACGGGCAAACCACTTTTCCCTTTTCGATGACGCCCTGCCCCAGCGGTCCACCGCGGTGCAGACAGACGTTATCCATCGCAGTGATCGTTCCGTTCACATTGGCCACGCAGACCATCTTGTCAAGGCAGGCAAATTCCTTCACCTCGTTGTTTGGAGGTAGCTCAGCTTGGGTTGTGAGTTTGATGAAGGTGGGCATTCAAGAGGTACCACTTAAGCTCCAGCTCGAGACCGAATGCGGTCGCTGAGAACTGACGACTGAAAGCTGACAGGCGAAAGCGCCTTCGCTCCGCACCAGGATAACCGCAGCCAGCTCCCGTCGCGCTCACGGCCGCTAGACGCGGTCACTTCGGCTGCAGCGTTTGCGCAATCATGACCTGCTTCTTGAAGCTCTCGACCATGTTGTCTTCGAGCCGCACCTCGGTGGGCTTTTTGGCGAGAGTCATGGTGTCGATTTTGTCCTGCAGCTTGAGGAGCGCGTAAAAGAGATTTTCCGGGCGCGGTGGGCAACCGATCACATACACATCGACCGGCACAATCTTGTCGACACCCTGCAGCACTGCATAGGTATTGAACGGCCCACCCACCGACGAACAGGCCCCCATTGAAATCACCCACTTCGGCTCGGGCATCTGATCATAGATGCGCTTCACGACCGGCGCCATCTTCAAGGTCACCGTCCCGGAAACGATCATCAGGTCGGCCTGACGGGGGCTGGGCCGGAAGACCTCTGATCCGAAGCGCGCGATGTCGAAACGCGCGGTTGACGACGCAATCATCTCGATCGCACAACAAGCCAGTCCGAACGTCATGGGCCACACAGCGGACTTCCGCGCCCAGTTGAAGACGTAATCCACCGTGGTAATCAGGAAGTTCTTTTCGAACCTGTTCTGTAGCCAGCTCATGCGTCCTCTATCGTGCCTGGGAAGAAGCTGCCAGGATGCGCAGCCGGCAACCACTGACTGGCGCGATTCCAGCCCGGCCAGGCGGCCTGGCTCCCAGTCTAGGGCCCGTCCGAACCGGGTGTCAATCGGGCAAGGGGAACCAAAATCAGGACCTTAACTCTCAGTACCCGTCAAAACTCTCAGTACCCGTCAATGAGGCGAAAAGAGTCGAGAACAGACATCTGAGTAAGTCTGTCAAGAGTTTTTTAATCTGCTTTCGCGATCCTGTTCACAGGGTATCCACAAAAATCTCACAGGGTTGTCGCAACGACGACTGCATCGAGCGGTGAGTTTCGTTTGGCGAGCGCCGCCAGATATCTGCTCTCGTCTCTCGTCATAAGCCACCCGATCTTTCAGAGCAACGGAAAACGATGCGAATCCATTTGAAGGCCAACCCTAGCACCGCCGCGTGGTGCCCCTTGCCCCGCTCCCGCTGCTGTTGATAGTAACTTCGCGCCCACTGCGAGTGGGCGATGGAATGACCGGCCCATTCGTGAAAGCTCTGGCGCAGAACCTTCGGACAGGCCCAGCGAAAATGTACCCACTTCCTTTTTTTAATCCGTTTCGTCACCGGCGCGATCCCACTGTAGGTTCGCACTTCCTCGGCGTTGGCGTAACGCTCCCGCTGCGAGCCAAACGCCGCCAACAAGCGTGGCGCCAGCACCGCCCCCGCTCCCGGGAGCGACTCAAAGATGAAAAAATCCGGATGCGCTGCCCCGCATGGAGGAACCGGCCCCGGCTGTCCTGCAGGCGACCAACTGAGAATTGCTGGTTGACACCCTACCCAGCGCCCGTTCGCACGCATGCGCCCGCCCAGCGGCCCCGGCTCAGGTCGATTTACTAGTTGGTTATTATGGAGGACGGACTTGGAACGCTCTACCTCCTATCCCGTCAATCGGCAAGAGCCAGATCGGGCAAGGACCAGAACATCGCCAACCCGTATCCTCTTCTATTGAAGGTGCTGCCCCGCCACAACACCTGCCCAATCATCCGGTTTCGCCCTAGCCGTTTGGGCGATGCGCCGACGTCTGCCGGAGGTCATTCTAAGACTGCGTTCGGCGACCCGACTCGCCGGTGCCATGGGAGAAGAAAATGGCGTCATCTGTACTGGAAACACTATCGAACGAATTCGCGGCCGGGGCGGAAGCCGTTGGCGGCTCCGTGGTCGCCATCTATGGACGGCGCTGGATGCCCTCCAGCGGCATCCAATGGCGCGAGGGAGTCATCGTGACCGCAAACCACACCATCCGGCGCGAAGAAGACATCACCGTCCTGTCCGAGGGTGGCAAATCTATAAAGGCGAACCTCGCAGGTCGCGACCCAAGCACCGACCTAGCCGTCTTGAAGGTGCCCGAAGGCGCCGGGTTCTCGCTTCCACAATTTGCTGGGGACGTAAAACTTGGGCATTTCGTCCTGGCCCTGGGGCGTTCTCGCGGCTCAAGTCTGGTGGCCAGCGCCGGAATCGTCGGCGGGCTCAGCGGGGAATGGCAGCCCCGGCGAGGTGGACGTCTGGATCAGCACATCCGGCTCGACCTCGAACTCTACCCGGGATTCTCTGGTGGCCCCTTGGTCAATGCGCAAGGGAAGGTGGTCGGCATCAACACACGGGGTCTGGCGCGCGGACGAGGCGTCACGATCCCGAACGCTACGGTGAATCGGGTTGTGGACGAACTGCTCGAGAAAGGCCACATTGCGCGGCCTTATCTTGGCCTCGCGATGCAGCCGGTCACTGTTCCCGAAACATTGCGCGCAAAGCTCGCGTCCTCGGTGAACAGCGCCTTGCTGGTCGTCCACGTCGAGGCCTCGGGTCCCGCCGAAAAGGCCGGGGTCCAGCTGGGCGACCTGGTCGTCGAATTACATGGGAAACAAGTCGAGGACACAGGAGACATCCAGGACCTGCTGTCCTTTGCGAAGGTGGGTGACACGGTCGGTGCAACCATTCTGCGCTCTGGCGCGCCCGTCAAGCTCTCCGTCAAGCTGGAAGACCGGCCAACGAGGTAGGCGTAGATGTCGAACAAGAACGGGGGTGGTGCGATCCGCGTAGTCGTGGCCGCCACCTCCGCCGTTCGCCGGGGAGGACTGGAAGCGATGGTTCGGGCTGATTCTTCCTTCCAGCTTTCCGGATCTGCACTCAGCCTCTTGGGACTGGACGCGCGGGCGCGAGAAATTCAGCCGGACGTGGTTGTGGCCGACCTTGCTCATCCGGATCCTCAATTTGCATCCACCGTGGCGTTGCTGGAGGAGGCTAGCATCGCGGTCGTGGCTCTGATCGACGAGCCGGATCCTGGTTGGGCCTCTCGTGCACTGCGCGCAGGGCTGCATGCAATTCTTCCGCGAGAATCCTCAGCCAGCGAGATTCTCTCCGCAATCCGCGTGGCCAGTAGCGGCCTTGTCCTGCTCGACCCCGAAGTCGCTCGAGAGGTGGCAAACCAGACCCGCAGCAACAGCGCTGCATCGGCCCCCGAAACCCTAGAGGAGCTAACTCCTCGCGAAGTCGAGGTCTTGCGGTTAATGGCGGAAGGTTTTGGGAACAAGGAAATCGCTTCCCGCCTTGGCATCTCGGACCACACCGTGAAGTTCCACATCAGCTCGATCCTGGGCAAGCTGGGAGCCGCCAGCCGTACCGAAGCGGTCACGCTCGGTATCCGGATGGGCATGATTCTGCTCTAGCTTGACCGGTTTTCCAACTCACCAAATCCATGGCGTTTCGTCTAACCCTCCATCAAGGAGGGCTTATGAGGCAGCTTCGCCGACGCGCTACCTGGCTGGGTGCCATTCTTGGCGGCCTTTCGGCAGTACTGATTCTCATCCTGCATGCTCGGGCCTCCGACTGGGAAGGGTCTGTGACCGAGGAATTTCACCAGACCTACGATCTGTCCACAAACGGCCGGGTCGAGCTCGAGAACATCAACGGGCCCGTTCACATCTCCGCCTGGGATCGCAACCAAGTCAAGGTGGATGCGATTAAGCGGGCCTGGAGCAAGGATCGTTTGCAGGAAGCGAAGATCGAGATTGACTCGGGCAAGGATTCCCTCTCGATCCGCACCGAATACCCCAACCACGAGCGCACTTTCTGGAACGATAACCACCATGATCAGCCGGCCAGTGTGGAATATACGCTGACCGTTCCCAGCAACGTTCAGCTCGATGAAATCAAGCTGGTGAACGGCAACCTGGACGTGGAGGGAGTGAACGGCGAGGTTCGAGTCTCCTGCGTCAATGGCCGGTTGACCGCACAGAAGCTGGGTGGACGCGCCGAGCTCTCAACCGTAAATGGGAAGCTGGAGGCGAATGTGGACCGGCTGGTATCTCCCCTGGAAATGTCGTCGGTAAACGCCAGTGTCCTGGTGACGCTCCCCTCGGACACGAAAGCGGATCTGGAAGCGAGCACCGTCTCCGGATCGATCTCGAATGATTTCGGCATCCCGGTCTCGAATCATCACTGGGTAGGCCACGAGTTGCGCGGAGAGCTAGGCGGAGGCGGCCCGCACGTCCGTGTGAGCAACGTAAACGGCAGGATCGATATTCGCCATGCCAATGACAATCGTCCCTTGAGCCCCGCCAAGAACCTGAATCACGACCGGGACGACAAAGACGATGACGACGACAGAATCTAAGGGAAGTCAAACGCAGGCTAGAGACGCGGGCTGCCGCGTGTGTTTTCGTTCCTAGTAAACGGTGTAGCCCGGCCCGGGCGTACGGAAATCCGGCTTCGACGCCATCAACAGGAGCGCCCCCGTCTTCTTGAACGCCTTCAGATCGTCCAGGCTGTGGAACGATTTCGTCACATAGTCATCGGGCGTCGGCGTGTCGTCGGGAATCTGGAGATATTCGACGTTCTCAAACGTGTGCCTCGTCAGCAAATCAGCATATTCCGCCGCGGAACGGACGTGGACCGGCACCTTCAGCGTATCCACCCACTGCAATGAATAGGGATTGTCCTTGTAAAGATTGATCAGGATGAACAGCCGCCCTTTGGGGGCCATCACGCGAAATAACTCCGCCAGCGCCCGCTCCTGATCCGGATAATAGTAGAACGACTCCACCGACAGCATCTTGTCAAAGAAGTTCTCTTCCCACGGGATGTGCGTGGCCGATCCCCAGACGTACATCATGTTCTCAAAATCCTTCGAGGCGGCGCGCGCCAGGCGAATCATTTCATCGGAAACATCTACTCCCACAACCTGTCCGAAGCCCTCAGGCCCGTCCGCGACTAGCCTGGCCAGTAACCTGGTGGCCCAACCGGACCCACAACCCAGGTCCAGCACTCGCTCGCCCGGTCGAAGATTCATCAGCCGGATGGTCTTCTCGGTGATGTAGAGATGGTGGTTCTCCATCTTGGGACCCTCGCCCGCCTTGGCCCAGCGGTTGAATTCCTCTTGGAGCTTCTCGTCGGGAGTTTGTGGTTTCTCGGTCATGGATTTGTCGGAACTCCTGCTCAGCGGGAGCGACATCCGCGGGCGCTCGCACGCGACGCCGGCCGCATTCCTATGCTACATTTGCCATCCTCATGGCACCAGGCCCGCAGGCGGCGCCGCAGCCGGACCCTCAACCCTCCGCTCTCTACTGTCCACGGTGCAGCCAGGAGGTCACCGATCCGCTCACGTGTGGCGATTGTTCTGCAGTCATCTGCCGGCGTTGTGGCACGCCCCTTGAATCCGCGGACGAACTCGGCATCGGATAACCATGGAATCTCCCACCGTCGCACCGGAAGCCTCGGATACCCTCTCAGAGTCAAAACCAAGTTTAATACGCGGTCTCTCCCTGCTCGACTCGATCTTGCTGCTGGCGGGCGGCATTATCGGTTCTTCGATCTTCCTCACTGCGAAAGATATTGCCGGCCCGCTGCCTCATCCCGCGCTCTTTTTGCTGGTGTGGGTCATGGGCGCACTGATCTCCATGTGCGCCGCGTTTGCTTTCGCTGAACTCGGCTCGATGTTCCCTGACTCCGGCGGTCAATATGTCTACCTGCGCGAAGCGTTCGGCGACCTGATCGCCTTCCTTTATGGGTGGATGCTGTTTGCAGTCGCCAACGGCGGCTCCATCGCCGCACTGTCCGTGGCTTCCGCCGCATATCTGGGCAGAATCTTCCCGATTATGTCCCAGGAGCACGTGGTTCTCACCTCTGCCGGCATCACGCTGACCCGCGCTCACGTGGTGGGACTGCTTTCCATTGTCATCGTCACCTGGATCAACATCATCGGGTTGCGGCGTGGCGCCCTGCTTCAGAACGTCGCTACCTGGGCAAAGTTCGTTGCCATGGCCGCCTTTGTAATTCTTGGATTTGCCGTCGGCAAGGGCAGTTGGGGGCACTTCGCCGAACATGCAGGTAGCGCTGGCATCGCCATCGGCATGAGCCCCAGCCAGTTGCTCTCTGCGATGGGGGTCGGACTGATTGCCGTTTTCTGGGCGTATGACGGCTGGGTGTATATCACCTGGGTCGCAGGCGAAGTCAAAGATCCACGCCGCAACGTGCCCCGCGCGATGGTGCTTGGAATCATCGTCGTGGCGGTTGTGTACATCGCGATGAACATGACTTACGTCTACGCGATGCCTCTGAGCGAAGTGGCCAAACACGAGACCATCGCACACGCCGCCGCAGAGGCGCTGTTTTCAGCAAGGGCCGCTAACTGGCTTTCGGCAGTGATCGCGCTCTCCTGTTTCGGCGCGATGGCCAGCTGCACTCTGTCGGGTGCGCGCGTCTATTTCGCCATGGCGCGCGACGGTGTTTTCTTCAAACGCATGGCGGAAGTCCATCCCAAGTGGCGGACGCCCGCACTCAGCCTCCTGGGACAGGGTCTGTGGGCGTGCCTCCTCACGGTCAGTGGACGCTACGATCAGCTGTATACGTATGTGATTTACGGAATGGTGTTGTCGTACACGCTGACCGTAGTTGGCCTGTTCGTACTGCGCTGGAAGCGCCCCGCTGTGCCTCGTCCCTACCGCTGCACCGGCTACCCATGGCTGCCGGCGATCTACATCCTGCTCGGGACATGGTGGACGATCAACACCATCTGGGAGCGTCCCAAAGAGGCGCTGGCGGGGACCATCATCGTGCTGATCGGTGTGCCCGGCTACCTCTACTGGAAGAGAGCGAGCCGCAAGGCAGCTGCTTAACGCTGCAGCGTTTTTGTTTGCTACTGAGGTAACCCGCCGCTTCCGACGCGGACCCGCAATCTTACAGTCCCGATCTCGCGTCCTGCGGATTCCGCGCGGCATGCTACCTCACCGACCTGGTCGGATTTCTTGGCAGGCGTCGTCAGCTCGACCTCGAAGAAGTAGACGTCTCCCGGCCCCAGCCGGTAATGCGGAAGCGTACCCTTGACGGCCCATCCCTCCGGCAAGCTCGTGGACAGAACGACCTCGACCGGATCGTTGCCATCATTGCGAAGAATCAAGGGCACCTGCAAGGTCGTGCCCGCCGCCACCGAGATCTCTGGAACCTCAGCCCTTGGCATTTGTGTGAGGTCGTGAGCCCGCCGAAAATCTTCGTAAAAGCGCCACGGTCCGCCGATCCCGATCGAAACTCCTGCATGTGGCAGTGGCCCGGGCGCGGAAGGCCGAACGAAAGCCATCGGCCCGGGCGCGATTCCTTCCAGCACGTCGCCGGTGACCGTGCCCGATACCAACGACTTGCCGAAAATCAACTGCACGGGACCGGACCACCCGCCCTGATCCGCGCCTGCCAGCTTGGTCAGCTGCTCTTCATTCAGGGATCCCAGTTTCTCGATGTAAGAGCGGTACTGAGTCAGGTGAAAGCGGAACTCTTCCATCGCGACTCGCCAGTAAGGCAGATGCCGTGTCGGCGAAACCGCCGTCGTGGGATATTCGGGTCCCTTTCCTTTGAACTGTTTGTCGTCGTTGGCATCGGAAAAGAAATAGAGTTTCTGGGGCTGCCATGGCGCCAAACCTTCAAGCAGGGTTTCATTCACTTTTCGGGGCTGCGCGATTTGTGCCGGAAACACCGACGGATCTCCCGCACAATCGAACGCTTCCACCGCAAGCACGCCTGACGCCTGGTGGTCGCCGTGGTTCTCGCCCATGAAGAACCCGGGCAGCCAGGTAATCATGACAGAAGGGCGGGTGAGCCTGACCATGCGCACCACTTCTTCCAAGTTGGCGCCGTGATGCCAGTTGGCCAGCGACTGCAGCACGTCTTGGCTCGGCGTGTCCTTCCCGTCGAGAAACCACACGTTGCGCACGCCCAGCTGAGCCATCGCAGCTCGTAGTTCCATCTCGCGCACCGCGCCCAGCGAGGGCCCGCGTTCCCGCCCCATGTTGTTGTGGCCAGCCTCGCCATGCGTCAAATAGACTGCAGCCACGCGCTTACCCTGATCCAACAGTTGTGCGAGGTATGCCGAAACTCCGGTCTCATCGTCCGGGTGGGCAACGATAAGAAGCACGTCAGCTTTGAATCGATCGTCCGGCTTGGGAGCCGTCTGAACACTGTCACCTTGCGCTCCTGCCCTGAGAGACAACATGAGGCAAAGCGCGAGAACGCGCCGTGTGTTCATCGTTTCTCCACTACAGATTGAACTGATTGGTATTGGACGGCGAAGAACTAAAACAGTTTACAGGTACCCAGGGTTGCGGGACCAAACCGCGCGGGAGGGGACCACCGGCCATATGCGGTTGGCGGGCTAGCGCGCATCACGATCCTATTTATGCCAATTCCACACCGGTTTTCCCTTGTCGTCGCGGAGTACGAGCGTGTCCGTCCCCTTCACGACTTCACGGGCCAGGATCAGATCGGCACCGTCCTGTTTGACCTTCGAGCCTGTGAGGCTGACCTCATCGCCTTTAGCCAAAGACGATCCCATATCGTCCAGAAACGATTTAGGGCAGAGGTACACGTCCAAGGTGTTGTCACCACTCTTCAGAGTAAAGCGGGCGCCCTCTTTCTCGCTTCCCTTCTCCGGCAACTTCAACTCCTGCACCGTGCCCTTCATTTTGGTCTCAGTGGTCAAGTCGTACTTGGGAAGATTGACTTGGCCGGTTGCCCGGGGAATACAAACAACCCCCAGCGCCAAGGATATTACCGTGACTTCGGACGCGCGACGCAACCAGAGCGACATGGCTCCTCCTGCGGACAAACCTCGCCATGAGTGCAATGCAGCCTATAAAGAAGCAACCATCGCGGGAATGCAAATTTCCGAAGAAGAGAGGAATAAGACCACTAGGAGACAGCAGCTATTGTACGCCTGCTTCGGTACGAGTGGCCATGGAAATACCCCGCAGCGCAGGTCCGGCCAGGGGACGCCCGTTACCGGCGACTTGTAGAGTGAGTCCTTCTACTCGAGCGAGATACCGTGATCCAGGTCATTTCAGTCCGCGGCCATCCCCTGGGGCTCCTCCGCAAGCTGCTCGCGAAGCTGCCGTTCCAAATCTGGCAACTGCGCGCCTCAATGTCCTGTCCCGCCTTGCGCTTCTGGATGACTTCCTCGCGATAGCGCCGCAGGAAGTAGTCGATCATTGACCACTTTGACGTCGACCGAGATCGTGGGTTCCTGGCTGCGCAGCGGCTGGCTTACAAGAAGCAGGCAACCGTCAATGCCTGAACGGCGCCCACACGGTGATCCATTCAGGGTATGATTGCGCCGGACGTGCAACAGTTGCCCGCACACGGTTGATCCTCCGGCTGCATCCTGCCGGTTTCAGTTCAGACTTCGAGGATCCTGGACCGGCACGGTTAAGAGCACTCGAAGGCCTTCCCGACCGCGATATCTAGAATGCCAGGAGAGAGCAGCGATGTCTTCTTCATCCCCGAAAAAACACGCGGGCACGCGCGCCGCGAGTGACCAGCCCGTGGTCCCCGAGCCTTCGTTCGCCGAGCGGGCACACACTTTGCTCTACCTGGGACGTATCGGAAGTCTTTCAACCTGGTCGCGCAAGCAGCCGGGCTTCCCCTTCGGGTCCGTGATGCCCTACGGGTTGGACGAGCCCGGGCGTCCTATCTTTCTCATCAGCACGATGGCGATGCACACTCAAAACCTGCAGGCGGATCCCCGTGCCAGCCTGCTGGTCACTCAGCCGGACGCGAGCGACGATCCGCTGGGCGCTTCCCGCGTCACGTTAATCGGCAATGCCTTGCCAATCCCGAAATCGGAGGTGCCGGAGGCACGTCGGCTTTATCTGGCGCGTTATGCCAACAGCCAGTACTGGGTGGACTTTGACGATTTTTCCTTCTACCGAATGGACGTGCTGGACGTTTACTTCGTGGGCGGCTTCGGAGTGATGGGTTGGGTGCCTGACGCAGACTATCAGCACACACAACCAGACCCACTGGCCGACGCGGCTGGCAAGATCGTGCAACACATGAATGCCGACCACCAAGATGGGCTGATCCTGCTTGCCCGCGTCTTTGCCGGGATCGAGTCGCAGGAGGCGGCCATGACTTCGGTGGACCGACTAGGTTTTCAGGTGCGCCTCAGAACGCAGGATGGCATGCGCGGCGCTCGCATTGCGTTCTTACGAGAAGTGAGCAACCCGGACGAAACCAGAAAGGTTCTGGTGGAGATGGTGCACCAGGCACGGCAAGGCTGATGGCAAAGGCAACCGACGAGTTTTCCCGAACAACACCCCGACGAGACGAACTGTGCTCAGACATCGCACAGATCGACCGCTTGCCGGAGGGACGTGAGCGCGTCACGCGTGGGAACGAACTCGTGCGCGACGTAGCCCTGAAACCCGGTGGCGACGATGCCGCGCATAACTCCGTCCCATTGGACCTCCTGGGTATTGTCCAGTTCATGGCGGCCGGGCACTCCGCCGGTATGAAAATGACCCAGGCTTTGGATGTTCTGCTGGATGGTGCGAACCAAGTCCCCTTCCATGATCTGCATGTGGTAGATGTCAAACAGAAGCTTGACCCGCGGCGAGTTCACGGCCTGAACTACCCCGACTCCCCAGGCAGTGCGGTCGCACATGTAGTCTTTGTGGTCGACCTTGCTGTTGAGAAGCTCCAGGCAGACGGTCACGCCGTGGTCCTCGGCGATCTTTTTGACGCGATTGAGTCCGACAATGGTGTTCTTGGCGCCTGCCTCGTCGGAGAGGCCGCCGCGATTTCCGGAGAACGTGATGACGTTTGGCACGCCTGCCTTGGCGGCGAGCGGGATGTACTTGCGAAAACCTTCTTCAATTCTCGCGTGGTTTTCGACGCGGTTCAGCGCGCTGACAATTTCGCCGCCTCCCGCGTAACCCATGCTGCAGACAAGGCCATAACGCCGAGGCACCTCGTACTCGTCGGGATTTAAGAGATCGATGGCCTTCAGGCCGAGCTTGGCGGCCGCCGCGCAGAGTTCCTCGAGCGGAATCTTCTGATAGCACCAGCGAGAAACGGATTGCTGGATTCGGCCTTTGCGGCTCGGAGCGTTCTGCTCGGGCCACGAGACACCCGGGACAGAAGCCATGGTGAGTCCGGAAAGAGCACCCTTCAGCAATGTGCGCCGCGAGAGATGCGACATAAGGCATACGAAGTGTATAGAAAGACTGGGTCAGAGGGGAGTACATATTTTCAAGGGGCGGAGGCGCCGGCGACGAACTTCAGGAGAGGGGACTTGTACTACGAAAACATTCGTAGTGCCGACCAAGAACATCGTAGGACGTTCGTGGCAGTCAGGGGATGCAGTTGGTGCGGTAGTATATTGCCTCTGTCCCAATTGGAGCGCGCCGCCAGTCAGGAGTCCACATGCCAAATCCCTCGGTCATCGTTCAGCACGTCGTCGTTCTGATGCTCGAGAACCGCTCATTCGATCACATGCTGGGCAACATGAAATCCGAGATTCCTTCCCTGGATGGTCTCGACGGCACTCAGTGGAACCCTGAGGATGCCTCGAATCCAGTGTTGCAGGTCCCCGTCTCAAGCGATGCGGGTTACCTGGACACGCAGGTCGACCCCAGTCACTGGACGCCCGACGTGCTGGATCAGATTTACTCTGTCTACAAGTGTGGGACAAAGCCGCCCGCCGTGCCTGGCATCGGACCCAACATGTCCTTTGTGTCGAACTATTCCTACCGGAACAACAACTCGCTCCCTGCCGCCCACAAGATCATGCGCTGTTTCGCCCCGGACCGTCTTCCGGCTCTGACCACCCTGGCCCGTGAATTTGCGGTGTGCGATTCCTGGTATTCCTCGCTGCCCGGCCAGACCTGGCCCAACCGGATCTTCGTGCATGCCGCCACCTCAGATGGCCACATCGACAACAAGATATATGACTACGACATCGATACCATCTATCAACATCTGCAAGAAGCCTCGCGCTCCTGGAAGGTCTATTTCCACGACATTCCCCAGTCCCTCGCTCTGAAGCGCCTTCAGGGAGAGGTGTTCAAGGACAGGTTCCAGCTTTTCCGCGATTTCCGTGCCGACGCGAGAGAGGGGAAGCTGCCCAATTACAGTTTCATCGAGCCCCGCTATTTCGACTTTGCCTTCAAACCCGCAAACGACCAACACCCCAACCACGATGTCAGCCTGGGAGACGTGCTGATTGCGGACGTGTATGAAGCGGTGCGCAACTCTCCTCTGTGGGAGCAAACCCTGCTCGTCATCCTTTGGGACGAGCACGGCGGCATCTACGATCACGCATTTCCTAAGCAACCGCGAGTTCCCTGCCCGGATGGTAAGGTGAGTGTTGACCCGCCCTTCGGCTTCGACCTGGTCGGCGTTCGCGTGCCGGCGATCCTGATCTCGCCCCACATCGCAAAGGGCGAGGTGGACCACACGCAATACGAACACGCATCGGTCCCTGCCACGCTGAAGAAGCTGTTTGGGTTGTCAGGGTTTCTGACCAAGCGGGACGCAGCTGCCAACACTTTTGAGGGTATTATCTCTCTCGACGCTCCCCGCCTGGATACGCCGGCCATGCTGCCACGTGTTCCTCAAGCCGCCAGCGTGGCTGCGCGCGCTGCCAAGCTACCGTTCTTATTGAGCGCCGCGCAGTTGCTTGAATCCCAGGCCGCAGGCGTCATCTCCAAGACGCCGCTTTCTGAATTCCAGGGGAGTCTCACCGATCTGGTTTCCAGGATCTCCATTGCCGGAGGCGTCGAATTGGCCGCTGCCGCAGAAGGCCCCAACTCTGAGCATGCTGCGGCTGAGGGTGTCCGGCGCTTCTCCAGTGAGTATTTTGGGATTGCTTAAAGGGACGAACTCAAGCAATCGGTACACCGCGAAAACGAGGCCTATGGGGCGACCTGAAGGTAGGGCTGACCCCTTACTTAGGTCCGCAATCGGACGTAAAATTCTGGCGTTGTGAAGCAACTTTTGACGAGCAGCCGGGTGGCGGGCGACCGCCCCTGACCACCTGGTGGCACCAATATTGTTGCTTTGGACCCATACCATGGCAATGTGGTGTCGTTGAGCAGGTCGAGCGATTTGTCGCGTGGGGATAGGCTTTTGGCTATCAACCAAGCGATTCACACCGGGAGTGTTTTGGGAATGCCGAGCCGGATCGCCGTCTGCTTGGCAAGCACAATGGTGTTTGTGCAAGCGTCGAGCGGGCTGCTGATGCGCGGCGCCCGCCCGCAACTCTGTCCTGCGGGCCGAGTAAAGCAATGGCAGCAGTTGTCCTACTGTTAGCGATGAACGCGATGGCCGGAGACTTGACGGGCAAATGGTCCGGGTCATTTAAGGTCGATGGCGCTGACCACGACGTACCACAGCTGTTGATCTTGAAACAAGACGGAAACAAGCTGACAGGTAGCGGTGGCCCGGACCAGAGCGAGCAGTATCCATCGAGAACGGCAAAGTCGATGGCAACCGGGCAACGTTCGAGTTAACGACTGGAGAGTGGACATTCACCTACAAGCTGGAAGCAATTGACGCGAAAATGGCGGGCGATCTCGAACTCAAGAGCATCAACAACGGGAGAATTGCAAAGGTGTCCTTGAGCAAGGCAAAGTAGGCTTTTTCCTTTAACTGCTGCAACCAGGCGTCACAAGTTGAGAATTCCCGCTCATTCCCAGAGCGAATGTACACTGTCAGAATCGCTTCTCAGCGCTCCCGGTGTAGTTTGTGGGCGCTAGAAAGAAGGATGCACATGAGCTCGCTCCTGAAGTCGCTCTCGATTACCTTTGCCGTCATCATCGTTGTGGTTGCGCCGGGAACACCTGCCCGAACGTCCAGGCAAAACGAGCAGTCCCCAGGAACGCCGGCGACGAAAGCGG
>DASQPN010000051.1:0-25994 GCA_035643915.1 Terriglobales bacterium
AGATCGCGAGAATCCGTTTCCATCTCCAACCTTTTCTGGCATAATTGATCGTGCACCCCAGCCTGCACAATTTTCCAACCAAAAATAAAGTGAGGAAGCGATGTCGGCAAAGTACATCTTTGTGACGGGCGGAGTTGTGTCTTCTTTGGGCAAGGGCCTGGCGGCTGCCTCGATCGGGTGCCTGCTCGAAAGCCGCGGGCTGAAGGTCAACCTGATGAAGTTTGACCCCTACCTGAACGTCGACCCCGGCACCATGTCTCCCTTCCAGCACGGCGAAGTCTTCGTCACCGACGACGGCGCCGAAACCGACCTCGACCTCGGCCATTATGAACGCTTCACCCACGCAAAGCTCTCCCGCGACAATAACTGGACGACCGGCCGCATCTACGAGCAGATCATCGCCAAGGAGCGCCGTGGCGACTACCTCGGCAAGACCGTCCAGGTCATTCCGCACGTCACCAACGAAATTAAAGCCGCCATGAAGAAGGTGGCACAGGACGTCGACGTTGCCATCGTCGAAATCGGCGGCACGGTGGGCGACATCGAATCTTTGCCCTTCATGGAAGCGATCCGCCAGATGCGACAGGAATTGGGGCGCGAGCACACCCTTTTCGTGCACGTCACGCTGGTGCCGTTCATCGCGGCCGCGCAGGAGTTGAAGACCAAGCCCACGCAGCACTCGGTGAAAGAACTTCTCAGCATCGGAATTCAGCCGGACATTCTCCTCTGCCGCACCGACCGCTTCCTGGCCAAAGAAATCAAGTCGAAGATCGCCCTGTTCTGCAACGTGGCGGAAGAAGCGGTCATCACGGCGAAGGACGTTGCTTCCATCTACGAAGTCCCCTTGGTGTTCTCCCACGAAGGTGTGGATACGCTGGTGTTGAAATACCTGCATCTGGAGTCCAGAGACCGCGATCTGTCGCAGTGGGAAGAGATCGTGCACCGGGTGTACAACCCGAAAGCTGAAGTGACCATTGGGATCGTCGGCAAGTACGTCGAATATGAAGATTCCTACAAGTCCCTGAAAGAAGCGCTGGTGCACGGCGCGCTGGCGCACAATCTGAAACTGCAGGTGAACTGGGTTGAGGCGGAGGGCCTTGAAGCCGCCGACTCGAGCTACGAGGCGCAATTAGAAGATTACGACGGAATCCTTGTACCCGGCGGGTTCGGAAAGCGCGGAATCGAAGGCATGCTGGTGGCGATCCGCTACGCGCGCGAGAAAAAAGTTCCCTACTTTGGAATTTGCCTCGGCATGCAGACCGCTTGCGTCGAGTTTGCGCGCAACGTTTGTGGACTGGCGGAGGCAAACTCCAGCGAGTTCGATCCGGCTACCCCGCATCGCGTGATCTACAAGTTGCGCGAGTTGCGTGGTGTCGAGGAACTGGGCGGCACGATGCGGCTGGGGGCATGGCCCTGCAAGATCGAACCGGGAACTTTGGCCTACCAAGTCTACGGCCAGACCGAGATCAGCGAGCGGCACCGGCATCGCTACGAATTCAACCGCGAGTACGAAAGCACACTGACGGCGGGTGGCCTGCGGATCTCTGGATCGACGCCGGACGGCACCTATGTCGAAATGGTGGAGATTCCCGGGCATCCTTATTTCATCGGCTGCCAATTCCATCCGGAGTTCAAGTCGAAGCCGCTCGAGCCCCATCCGTTGTTCAAGGCATTCATTGGTGCGGCGCATGCGCACGGTGGGCAGCGCCGCGCGGAGAAGCGGGCAGCGGAAGTCGAACTGTTCCACCGTCCGGAGAAAATGGGAAAGCGGTAGCCCGGCCGCGCTTCGGGTTTCAAGTTTCGAGCGGTGCGAGGGACGCAGAGAGTCGTGATCGCTCCGGTCACTTGAAACCTGAAACTCGAAACTTGAAACTTCATGGCCATCAGCTTCCAACTCGATAATGTCCGCATCGGCTCTGGCACCCTTTTCCTGATCGCCGGTCCCTGCGTCATCGAAAGCGAAGAGCATGCCATTCGCATGGCGGAAATCATCAAAGGGGTAACTCGTTCTTTGAACATCCCTTTTATCTTCAAAGCGTCCTACGACAAGGCGAATCGGACTTCGCTGAAGAGTTTTCGCGGGCCTGGCCTGAAAGAGGGGCTGCGCATTCTGCGAAAAGTGAAAGAAGCAGTACACGTCCCAATCCTCACCGACGTGCACGAGACCAACGATGTGCCCACCGTGGCCGAGGTCGCCGACATCCTGCAGATCCCCGCGTTTCTCTGCCGCCAGACCGACCTGATCGTAGCCGCGGCACTCAGCGAACGCGTTGTGAACATCAAGAAAGGACAGTTCGTCTCCCCTTGGGACATGAAGCACGCGGTCGACAAGTGTCACGCCTCGGGCAACAAGCGCGTCTTCGTCACCGAGCGCGGTTCGACCTTCGGCTACAACAACCTGGTCGTCGACATGCGTTCGCTGGCCATCATGCGGAAGTTCGCGCCCGTGGTCTTCGACGCAACCCACTCCGTACAGCTGCCCTCAGCCTCGCACGGAGACGACGACGGGCGCGCCGTGAGTGGCGGCCAGCCGGAGTTCATCCCGTTGCTTTCCCGTGCCGCCGTGGCGGCGGGTGTCGACGGCGTCTTCCTGGAAGTACACGACAATCTCAAGGAAGCCAAGTCGGATGGGGCGAATGCTCTGGACTCCCGAAAGCTGCGCGGCGTGTTGAAAGAGTTGCTGGCTGTGCAGAAGGGGTTGGCAAAGGCGCACGCGACACCCTAAGCCCGCTCCGCCGCAGATGGGCGCGGGTCAACCCAGTTCACTCAGGCGACGCCGGCACCCTGTGCTCTGGGCGGCTTTCTCCCGAGCCTGAATCTGTTACCCTCATCTGACCCGATCGCCTATGCACATTTTCGCGGCCATCGCCGGCATCCTGATTATTCTGTCCGTCCTGCTGGACGCGTTTGAAACGATCGTCCTGCCGCGCCGGGTGCAGCGTGCTTTCCGGCTGACCTCATGGTTCTATCGACACACCTGGACTCCCTGGACCAGGCTTGCCCGCCTTATTCGCGCGGCCAACTGGCGCGAAAGTTTTCTCGGGTATTTTGGCCCGCTCTCGCTGATCATGCTGCTGGCGTTGTGGGCGATAGGCCTCATCTTCGGGTTCTCCCTGCTGCAATACGGACTGGGCGAGCATATGCATCTGGGCAATGAACCGATCACCTTCGGCGTGCTGCTCTATCACAGCGGGGAAACCTTCTTCACACTAGGCTATGGCGACATCACACCGGTTTCGCCGCTGGCCCGCGCGTTCGCCGTGTTGGAAGCTGGGATGGGATTCGCGTTCCTGGGCGTGGTGGTCGGCTATTTGCCGGTAATCTACTCGTCGTTTTCCAGTCGCGAGCTGGAGATCTCCCTGCTTGACTCGCGTGCCGGCTCGCCGCCATCCGCCACCGAACTTCTCGCCCGGCTCGGCTGTTGCCCCGACCCAACGGTGCTCGACGGCATCTTCCGCGACTGGGAGCGCTGGTCGGCCGACCTGCTCTCGAGCCACATCTCCTATCCCGTGCTCTGTTTTTTCCGCTCGCAGCACGGCAACCAATCCTGGCTGGGTACGCTCACGATCATGCTCGACGTGACTTCACTCGTGCTCGCCGGAGTTGACGGCATCGGAACCGAGCAGGCCAAGCTCACCTTCGCCATGGCCCGCCATGCCGCGGTCGATCTGGCTCAGGTCGTCAATGCGCTGTACGACCCGCACGCCCCCGAGCGGTTGCCCGCTGCTGAACTGGACCAGCTGCGCAAGACCCTGGCCGCCAGTGGCATGCGCGTCCACCACGATGACACCGCCGACCAGAAGCTGCTCAAGCTGCGCTTGCTGTATGAGCCCTACTGCGAAGCTCTTTCGCGACGCTTGCTGCTGACGCTGCCGTCGTGGACGCGCGCCGAGGACAAGAAAGACAACTGGCAAGGCGGTCCCTGGGACCGCGCCCTCCAGGCGAAGGGACTGGGCGAGAAGGTGCACGTCATTGACGATCATTTCTGAGGCCGACAGAATTCTTGCTCGGCCGCGGCTTGGTGGCGGCTTTCCGGCTTGCACCACAGGAAAACGCAGGCAAGCGGGTGGTTGCCGCCCCGCCTGGGGCATGCCAGACCTGGTTTTGGTAACATCCTCTTTCTCTTTCCTCATGAAACATGTGGGCGAAAACGTGGTGCGTATCGAAGCCGAGGCGCTGCGCGCGCTTGCGGACCGGCTCGCCGGCCCCATGGCGGATGCCTTCGAGAGCGCCGTCCAGTTGATGGATGCCTGCCGCGGGCGCGTGGTCGTCACCGGCATGGGCAAGAGCGGCATCATCGCCCGCAAAATCGCCGCCACTCTCAGTTCGATCGGAACACCGGCCCTGTTCATGCACCCAGTCGACGCAGTGCACGGCGACCTGGGCATGGTGGTGCGCGGAGATGTGGTGCTGGCCCTGTCGGCCAGCGGCGAGACCGAAGAGATCCTTCGGCTGCTGGCCACCATCAAGCGCCTGCAGGTTCCGCTGATCAGCTTGACCGGAGACTTGATTTCGAGCGGTCCGTCGGGCAAGGGCGCCCGCGCCACATCCCACAAACTCTCCACTCTGGCGGAGGCGGCAAACGTCGCCCTCGATTGCTCGGTCGACAAGGAAGCCTGCTCTCTCGGCCTGGCGCCGACCGCTTCGACTACAACCATGCTTGCCCTCGGCGATGCGTTGGCGGTGGCCCTCTCGGAAAAACGCGGATTCCAAGAAGAAGACTTCGCCAACCTGCATCCCGGCGGCAAACTGGGCAAGAAGCTTGCGAGAGTCGAAGCGCTGATGCACAGCGGCGATGCCATCCCGCGGGTGCTTGCGACTACGAAAATGTCCGATGTGATTTACGAGATGTCGCGCAAGAAGCTGGGCATGACCACGGTAGTCGAAGGCGACAAACTTCTGGGCGTGATCAGCGACGGCGATCTGCGCCGCCTGCTCGAACGCCGCGGCAAAGACGTTCTGGACCTCGCCGCAGGCGAGTGCACGACACGGAACGCCAAAACCATCGATCCGCGTGAATTCGCGGCCACGGCATTGGCGATCATGGAAGAAGAGAAAATCACGTCGTTGGTCGTGGTCGACGGGAACCACAAACTCGCAGGCGTCCTCCACCTGCACGACCTGTGGGGCACGGAAATGATGTAGAGAAAAATTTGGTAATTGGGGAATCGGTCATTTTGCAATTTAAGAAGCGCGCGCGAGAAGAAATTACAAGAATACCTCGATTGCCAAGTCACTCCATCACGAGAGAATCTCATGTATCACTACGATCCGAACACGGCGCTGGAAGAATTGACGGAAGACGCGACCCTGCCTAACCCGGTTCACGTGCGCGACATGATTCTGCGCCGGCAGCTTACGCCCGACCGGTCGCTCGAGCTGAACCGGTTGTTCGTCGAATACCAGAAGTTTTTCGGCGAGACCCAGAAGCTGGGCAGGGAAATCCTGAAGCGGCTGGCTGCTTGACTCTGAATTCAGATGGGCACTCTCCCCAGGGGCACGATGAACTGAATGCCGTCGACCTGTTTACCCTGGAGCCGTTCATCGTTGGTGACGAAAAGATCCAGCTTGGCGTTTGCAGCGCAGGCCAGCTGTAGGGCGTCCGGAGCCCTGAGCGATCGCTCGGATCGCAGTCCGGCGTACACTTTGGCCGCTTTCACATCGAAGGGAATCATTCGACATGCATCGCTGGTCCGGACTCTTCATCCCCACTTTGCGCGAAGCCCCGGCGGACGCCGAGGTCGCCAGCCATAAATTCCTGGTGCGGGCGGGCTATATCCGCCAGCTTGCCGCCGGAATCTACTCCTACCTCTTCATGGGACAGCGCTCGTTCAACAAGATCATGAACATCGTCCGCCAGGAGATGGACACGATCGGCCAAGAATTCTTCCTGCCCGCAATCCATCCGCGCGAACTCTGGGAGGCCAGCGGCCGCTGGGCCGTGATGGGCGACAACATGTTCCGCCTGAAAGACCGCAAGGGCGCCGAACTGGCGCTGGGCATGACCCATGAGGAAGTGATGACCGACATCGCCCGCAAGGAACTGCGCAGCTACAAGCAATTGCCGCAGATCTGGTACCAGATCCAGACCAAGTTCCGCGATGAGCCTCGGCCGAAGGCGGGCTTGCTGCGCGTGCGCCAGTTCATCATGAAGGACGCGTACTCGTTCGACCTCGATGCAGCCGGGCTCGATGTCTCCTACAAGAAACACTACGACGTCTACTGCCGCATCTTCGACCGCTGTGGGCTGAAGTACCTGGTGGTCGAAGCGCACTCGGGCGCGATGGGCGGATCGCAGTCGCACGAGTTCATGGTCCGTACACCCGCGGGGGAAGACCTGATCGTGAGCTGCGAAAAGTGCAACTACGCCGCCAACCTGGAGAAGGCGACGTCGAAGCTCGCTCCGGTCGAGGACTTGAAGCCCGAAGGGGACGGCCATCCGCTCGAGGTCCACACCCCCGGGCAGAAGACGATCGATGAGGTTGCACGCTTCCTGGGCGTCTCGCCGAAAAACAAGATCAAGACGCTGGCGTTGATGGCCAGTGAAGTCGACGCGCAGACCGGCAAGACGAAACCGCGCGCCGTCATCCTGCTTCTGCGCGGCGACCACCAGATGAATGAAGCCAAGCTCTCCACCGCGGTCGCCGGGCGCGAAACGCGCCCCATGCAGGACGAAGAGATCCAGACGCTGTTTCACTCGCCCGCCGGCTTCCTGGGACCGCTCGGGATCGAGTGGGCCAAAGGCTTGAACGACGGCGATAAGCCCATCCTGATCGTCGACCAGGAGCTCAAAGGCCGCCAGAACCTGATCTCGGGCGCAAACAAGGAGGACTACCACGTCAAGAACATCACGCCCGACGTGAATTTCCATCCGACGGTCTACGCCGATTTGCGCAGCGTGACCGCCGGAGAAGCCTGCCCCAACTGCGGCGCGCCGCTGCGCATCGATACCGCGGTAGAGATCGGCCACATCTTCAAGCTGGGCTACAAGTATTCGGAGTCGATGGGCGCGCGCGTGCTCGACCGCAACGGCAAGGAAGTCACCCCGATCATGGGAAGCTACGGGATCGGCATCGAGCGCATCCTCACCGCCATCGTCGAACAGAACAACGATGAGAACGGGTTCTGGCTGCCACCCCAGGTGGCCCCCTTCGAGATCGTGGTGGTGCCCACCAACGTTTCCGACGACAAGGTGCGAACCACCGCCGAAGACATCGCCCGCCGCCTGGAAGCCACCGGCTTCGACGTGTTACTGGACGACCGGGACGAACGGCCAGGGGTGAAGTTCAAGGACGCTGACCTGGTGGGCATCCCCTTTCGTGTCAACGTGGGCAAGAAAGTTACCGAAGGCACTATCGAAGTGGTTCAGCGCTCGACACGGGAAATGCGCGATGCTAGCATCAGCACAATTACCGAATATTTCGAGAAGTTGCTGAGGCCTGCCGACTGAAGCTTTCGTCTTCGGCGCCATGCCCGATATGGGAAACGCTATGGGCACCATCAAGCTGATTCTGGTACTCGCACTGCTCGGCGGGCTGGTGTACGCCAGCGCGGAACTGATCCCGCCGTATTTTGCGAACTACCAGTTCCAAGATACCCTCGACTCCGAGGCCCGCATGGGCACCTACAGCACCAAGGGCGACGACGTCATTCGTGACGCGGTCTTCCGGAAGGCCCAGGACTTGGAGATTCCCATCACGAAAGAACAAATTAAGGTACAACGCACCGGATCTGGCGGGGCCGGAGGGGGCGTCATCATCGAGACAGACTACACCGTGCACGTCGATCTGCCAGGCTATCCCGTGGACTTTCATTTCCACCCTCAAAGCACGAACAAAAGCGTATTCTAGCCCGAGCGTTCCCGACTCCACTTCTTGCCCTCTCGATCCGGCAGGCTGCCGACCCTACCCCTTGACAGGGTCGCGGCGCAGGCCGCAATTGCCAGCCGTTACTATTTGTCCGGGACATGCGTAACGTTGTTGCCCGGCGATCACGGTCCTACTATCTGCACAGTGGAAAAGCCTGCTCCATCGACAGGTTGTGGGCAGGACTTTTCCCGGAAACCGGTTAGGAAGCTGGTTCTCAGGAACGCTTCCCAGAAGAAGACCGGTTAAGGCACGGGTAATGAAGACGAAGGGCAACAGTTTCTCTTTCTTCCTGACCATTCTCACTCTGGGGGGCACGCTGCTGCTCAGCGGCTGCGGCTACCAGTACAAGTGTCGGGTCACGTTCGGCTCCTCCGCCTGCACGCCTTCGGGCGGTGGTATCAGCAGCGGCGGTGGAGGAACCGCCACCAGCACAGCGTTTGCCTTTAACATCGTCGACTCGGGCTCGATCAACGGCATTTCGCTGACTACGGGAAGCAATGCGGCCTTCGAGAACATAGCAAACTTCGCCGCGCCTACCGTGCCCCAGAGCGACATCAGTTCGGAAATCGTCATCGCACAAAAGAAGTTCGTGTACGCCGTGTTTCCAGACACCCAGCAGCTTTACGCTTGGTCGATCGATTCCACAACCGGCAACTTGACGTCTCTCAGCGGCAGTCCGTTTAGCATCGCTTCCCTGGGGGGTCTGGTTTTCAACAGCGCGGGCGTCAACCTGGCTTCCCTGGCCGTCAATCCCGCCGGAACTCTCCTTTTCCTTGCGGATGCCTCGGGCGCGCAGATTATCGTGTATCAGATTGACAGCACGGGCGCGCTCACCCCCGCCCCGGGGTCTCCAGTTTCTACCAGCGGCATGATCCAGCCCTGGAATTTGTATTTCGACGGTTTGGGAAAGTATCTCTATGTCACGAGCGGACCGGAAGGCCAGGGACAGAACCTGGCAGCCTATTCCGTCCAGTCTTCGGGTGCGATCGCGCTGGTGCCCGGAAGTCCGTTCCCCCTCAACCTGTGGCAACTGCAGGGGGATCCCAGTGGCCAATACATGATCGGGATCAGCGGCCGTTCCGCGCAACTCAACGGACTGCCTGACGATCCCAGTCTGTACGTCTTCGCTATTCAACAGAGTGGCGCGAATGCCGGGGCGCTTACCGAGGTGACCGGCTCCCCGTTCACCACTTTGTACGTGCCTGTTAACCTGGCCGTGCAACCGAACGCCACCAACGGCAATTTCGTTTACTCTTTCAGCATCAATGGCGCTGGTTACAATCCGATTGAAGCTTATCAACTGGACAGCTCAACCGGAGCCCTGAGCGCCCTGCCGACGTCGCCCTTTAGCAATCTGACGACTTCGCCCTGGGGACAGTTCGACCAGAGCGGGGCATACTTGTTTGTCTACACCGCCCTGGGCAGTACCGCGCAGCTGGGCGTTCTCAACGTGACCTCGGGGACCGGCGGCCTGACGCAATCGCTCGCGAACGTGCCGCTCACCAGCGGAGGCTACTTTGCCGTCACGGATTCGCAATAACAGCGGGCCCACGCCCACGCCCCAAGGCCCGGTTCGGTGCCCGGGCGTTCGGTTCTGCCCACTCGCGTTACAATAGTAGTTCCGCCAGACGCGTACCCCGTTCTCGGGTGGCCGTTGGAAACGTGCGAAAGTACGTTGGGGTGGAGAAATGGTTTGTGCGTTCCCGCGCCTTACAGAGCGGGGGCCGTGCGCTCGTCGAACCGTGGCTATCAGACTCAAGATCCCGAAAGCGAACGGCAAAGGAAGGACCGGCAAGGGAATCCTCCCGCGCGATCCGCTCGTTCGTGCTTCGCTCATCGGTTTCCTTACGCTGTCCATGCTGGTCGTTGGCGTCTTCTCCTACTTCTACGTGAAGTACGACCGCGTCATTGAGAAGCGGTTCAGCAACCCCGTCTTCAGCAATTCCGCCCGAATTTACGCCCTTCCGAGAATCATGCGGCCTGGCCAAAAAGCCGAACCCCGCGCCGTGGCGGCCGAACTGAGACACGCAGGTTATTCCGAAAAAGAGGGCCAGTCGCCGCTCGGCAGCTATCGTCTGCTCGGCAGCGGGATCGAGATCACCCCCGGCCCCGAGTCATACCACAGTCCCGATCCAGCCCGCATCGTCGTGCATGACGGCAAGATCCAAAGCATCACCAGTCGCGGCAGCGAACTGTCCGCCTACGAACTCGAGCCACAGCTGGTGACCGCGTTGTTCGACGCCGAGCAGCGCTCCAAGCGCCAATTGGTCAAATACGACGAAATCCCCAAAATGATGGTGGACGCGGTCGTGTCCATCGAGGACCGCCGCTTTTTCGAGCATGGTGGCGTCAATTTCATGCGCTTGGGCGAGGCGCTCCTCATCGACGTCACCCGGCAACGTCACGAACAGGGCGGATCCACCATCACGATGCAGCTTTCGCGCGCTTTCTTTCTGACGCCCGAGAAGACGGTCAAACGCAAGCTGTCGGAGATCATGATCGCGCTCGAACTGGAGCAGAAGTTCAGCAAGCAGCAGATCTTCGAATTCTATGCCAACCGTGTGGATCTGGGTCAGCGCGGCTCCTTCACCATCAGCGGTTTCGCGGAAGCATCCAAGTCGTATTTCAACAAGGACCTGAAAGACATCACCTTGCCCGAGGCGGCGCTGCTGGCTGGCTTGATCCAAAGGCCGAGTTACCTCTCGCCCTATCGCCATCCGGAACGCGCGCTGGAACGCCGTAACACGGTGCTGGATGCGATGGTCGAAACTCACGCCATCCCCAAGACGGAGGCGGAGAAAGCCAAGGCCGCGCCCCTGAAGCTGGCTCCCCCCAACGTGGAAGCCAGCGACGCTCCCTATTTCATCGATCTGGTGCGCGATACGCTCGTCAACAAATTCAACGAGCGCGAACTGAACGACCAGTCCTTCCGCATCTACACCACCCTCGACCCCGACCTACAACGCGCCGCGGCCCAGTCGGTCGAAGCGGGCATCAAGCTGGTGGATGACCAGATCACCAGGATGCGCACCCGCAAGGTGAAAGTCGGCAAGGGAAAGTTCGAGACTCATGTGGCGGCTGGACCGCAGGCCCAGGTTGCCCTGGTGGCGCTCGATCCCAATACGGGCGCGGTTCTGGCGTTGGTCGGCGGACGCAACTATGGCCTTAGCCAGCTGAACCACGCGGTCGCGAAACGGCCCACGGGCTCCATCTTCAAACCGTTCGTTTATGCGGCGGCGATGAACACCGCACTGGACGGCACCACCACCGTGATGACGCCGGCTTCCGTGGTCGACGACTCCGCCTCGACTTTCGCTTACGGGGACCAGATCTACGAGCCCAGAAACTACAAGGAGGAGTACCACGGCCCGGTCACCCTACGCTATGCGCTGGCCATGTCGTTGAACAATGCCACCGTGAAGCTGGCCGAGCAGGTCGGTTACGACAAAGTGGCCGACCTCGCCAAAACGGCGGGCATCACATCCGTGAAGGCAACCCCTGCCATGGCGCTGGGCGCTTATGACGCCACTCCGCTCGAGATGGCCGGAGCCTACACCGCGTTTGCCCACGAGGGGATCCGCACCTCACCGATTCTGATCACCTCCGTTCGCAATTCGAAGGGAGATATCCTGCAGGATTTCAAGCCCGACAGGCGGCCGATCATGGATTCCCGGATTGCCTACGTCATGACCGACATGATGGAGGGCGTCGTGAATTTCGGCCTCGGGTACTCGGCGGTGCGCGGCCGCGGCTTCCAGGCTCCCGCCGCCGGCAAGACCGGCAGTTCCCACGACGGATGGTTTGCCGGCTACACCAGCAACATCCTCTGCGTCGTTTGGGTCGGCTACGACGACTACAGCGATCTGCATTTAAGCGGAGCTCAGACCGCCGCGCCCGTCTGGACCGAATTCATGAAAAAGGCCGGAGCACTGCCCCAGTATTCCGACATGCGTGCCTTCAACCAGCCTTCCGGCGTGGTTGACGTGCAGCTCGACAAAGTCACCAACCGACTTGCAACTCCTTCCTGTCCAGAAACTTACACAGCAGCCTTCGTTGCCGGCACGGAGCCTCGGGAAACCTGCGACCAGTCCAGTGGCGTGGGTGGCTTCTTTTCTCACCTGATGGGCTTGGGGGACAAACCCCTCCCGCCAGCACCCGCTGGCGCCCAGAACCCGGCCGATGGGCAGCCCGCCACGGACCCGGACAAAAAGAAAAAAGGTCTTTTCGGCAAGATTGTGGGTATCTTTAAGGAGGACAAACCGGCGCCCCAGCCGTCCAAACCACCGGACAGCGGGGGAACCGAACCCCACTAAGGGGCGACGCGGTCGAGCCCGACGCTCGGGCGATTGGGACGGCAGCCACGTCCGCTGCACCGTTTCAGGAGGTACCTGTCATGCCTCTCCGCTCACCGAGCGTTGCCTTCCTGTTGCTGTTGATTTCTGTCAGCGTTCGAACCGCAGCTGGTTTCTCAGCACAAGTTCTCCCTTACACGGACCAGGTCCAGACGAGCCCGCCTCCCATCCGCGGCGTGGAGCCCCCGGCCCCGGATGCAACGGCCGACGCTCTCGAACGCCAGGGCGACGATCTGCGTGCGCACAAGCTCTACCTGGATGCGGTCGACTACTATCGGGCAGCGCTGGTCAAGAAGCCCCACGCATCCGCCTTGTACAACAAGATGGGTATCGCCCAATTGCTCATGCAGCGTTGGGTGGACGCGAAGAAGAGTTTCGAACACGCGATCAAGCAAGACCATGACTACGCGGACGCCTACAACAATCTGGGCGTGATCTTTTACATTGGCAAGAAATACGGCAAAGCGATCGATCGATACAACCAGGCAATCCGGTTGAAAGACGATGCGGCCTCCTACTACAGCAACCTGGGCGCCGCTCTGTTCTCCAAGAAACAATTCGACCAGTCCGTCCTGGCGTATTCCCACGCCCTGCAACTCGACCCTGACGTGTTTGAGAGAATCTCAAGGGCCGGAGTCGCTGCCCAGATGGCCAAGCCGGAAGATCGGGCGCACTACGATTACGTGGTCGCGAAGCTGTACGCCAAGATGGGCGTCACCGACCGATCGCTCGAGTACCTGCGTCGAGCGATGGAAGAGGGATACAAGAGCATCGATAACGTCTACAAGGACGAAGAGTTCGCCGGCCTGCGAAAAGACCCGCGCTTCACCGAGCTGATGACCGCGCGGCCGCCGGGAATTTCCGACTAGAATGGGCGCTCGAATGCGCTCGGCGAGCCAAAGGTAAAGTTTTGTAAAACCTGATACCTCGCAGCCGTCTCCGGGTTAGATTAAGTCAATAACTCCTGAAAACAACAGGGTGAGTAAGGAGAAACGGTAGCCCACCGATTGCCGACCCGAGCACGCCCCAAGCAGGCAATCGGTGGGTTTTTGTTTTTAGCTTCGAGCTGCCAGCTCTGCGCCTTCCTAAGTTCCTGAATTCCCCGCCCAGTCGCTTTCTTCAGTTCGAGTCTCGTCCCTTATCACTTAGAAATCGTCGGCGGAGTTGAGCGCCCGCAGCTCGCAGCTCCAGAGCCCTGCTTCGGAGTCCGCTCGGGACTCCGCTCGCAAACATACTCGCTCACCACGCGCTTCCACTTGTTCTGCGCTTTGAGAATGTACTCGACGGCATCACGTGCCGCGCCCTCTCCACCGGCATGCTCCGTCACCATGTGCGCTTCCGCTTTCACCTCCCTGCGCGCATTCGCTACGGCAATCGCCAGGCCGCAATTGCGCAGCACGGGCAAGTCGATCACGTCGTCGCCTACGAACGCCGCTTCCGAAGCCGACAACTTCTCCCGTGTCAGAATCTCACGGAAGCAGGTGAGCTTGTCCTGAATCCCTTGGTGCACATGTTCGAGCTTGAGGTCCCGCGCTCGCAAAGCCACGGTTTCCGAGATGCGCTTCGTGATGAGCCCGGTCTTGATCCCAGCCAGTCGCGCAAGTGAGAACGCCGTGCCGTCATGCGCGTGAAAACCCTTGGCCTCGATCATGCTCTGGCTCAGCAAGCCAAAACCACCCTCATCGTCGTGTTTGGCCGCGTGTTCCTGGGTGCTCTGTTGGGCGCCCGCTGGTGCTGGGAAAATCCAGATCTTGCCGTCGGTAAGCACGCCGTCTACGTCGAAGAGGATGAGCTTGATTTTCTTGGCGCGGGCTTTGGACATCGCACCGGGATTCTAGCACTCAGCCACTCATCCGGAATTGATCGCGCCCTTTCACTCAGGCGAACATTTTACGAAACTCCGAAATCCGGATAAAATACCGGGAATGTCCCTGCCTGTTCCCAGCTCCTTGTCTTGGGCCCATCCGCTGTTGCAGGAGTGGTTTGTCCGGCGCTTCGGGACGCCCACCGAGCCCCAGGAACAGGGCTGGCCGCACATCTGGGCAGGCCGCACGACCCTGATCTCGGCGCCCACCGGCTCGGGCAAGACCCTGGCCGCATTTCTCGCCTGTATCGACCGCCTGGTGCGCAAAGCGCTGGCGGGCGATCTGGCGGATCGCACCGAGGTCCTGTACATCTCGCCGCTCAAAGCGCTCGGCAACGACATCCAGAAAAACCTCGAAGTTCCGCTCGGTGAGATTCTGCAAATGGCAGGCGAGCGCGGCCTGCTGATGCCCGAGATCCGCACCGCCGTCCGCACCGGCGACACGCTCATGCACGAGCGACGTGCCATGCTGAAACGGCCTCCGCATATCCTCGTCACCACCCCCGAGTCGCTTTACATCCTGCTCACGGCCGAGAAAAGCCGAGCCATCCTGCGCGATGTAGAAACCGTCATCGTCGACGAGATTCACGCTGTAGCCGACGACAAGCGCGGGGCTCACCTCGCGATTTCGCTGGAGCGGTTGGAGGCGCTAAGCAAGACTCCTCCAGTTCGCATCGGGCTCTCGGCCACCCAGAAGCCGATCGAAGCCGTCGCCCACTTCCTCGCCGGCAACGGCCGCAAAGATCCCGTCATCGTGAACATCGGTCACAGGCGCCAGCTCGATCTGGCGGTCGAAGTGCCTCCCAGCCCGCTGGGGCCGGTCGCCTCCAATGAAATGTGGGACGAGATCTACGCCCGCCTGATCGAATTGGTCGAGCAGCATCGTTCCACCCTGGTCTTCGTCAACACCCGCCGGATGGCCGAGCGCATCGCGCACCAGCTCGGCGAACGCATCGGCGAAGACCAGGTCGCTGCACACCATGGCAGCCTGTCGCGCAAATTGCGCCTGGCCGCGGAGAAGAAACTGAAAGACGGCCAGGTGAAGGTGCTGGTCGCGACCGCCTCGCTCGAACTCGGCATCGATATCGGCACCGTCGACCTGGTGGCGCAGATCAATTCGCCACGGGCGATTGCGGTCGCGCTGCAACGGGTCGGCCGATCCGGCCACTGGCGTGGAGCCGTCCCGAAAGGACGGTTCTTTTCGACCACCCGTGATGATCTGCTGGAAGCCGCCGCGCTGGTGCGTGCGATCCGGCAGGGCGATCTTGACCGCCTCATCATTCCCGAGTCTCCGCTGGATGTGCTGGCGCAGCAGATGGTCGCCGCCTGCGCCGCCGAGGAGTGGGGCGAAGACGAGCTGTTCGAGCTCATCCGCCGGGCTTATCCCTACCGGAATCTTAAGCTCGAAACCTACCACGCTCTGCTCGAAATGCTCTCCGAAGGCATTGCCGCCAGGCGTGGCCGCTTCGGCGCCTACCTGCACCGCGATCGCGTGAATCGAAAACTCCGCCCCCGCCGTGGAGCCCGGATCGCGTCCATCACGAGTGGCGGCGCCATCCCCGACACAGCCCTGTACACGGTAGTCGCGGAGCCGGACGGCGTCGTGGTCGGCACGGTGGATGAAGACTTCGCCGTGGAAAGCAACCGGGGCGACATCATGCTGCTCGGCAATACGTCGTGGAGGATCCGCCGCATCGAGACCAACGCCGGTCGAGTGCTGGTCGAGGACGCGCACGGCGCGCCCCCGAGTGTTCCCTTCTGGCGCGGCGAGGCCCCGGCGCGCACCGAGGAACTCTCAGCCCACGTCGCCGAGCTACGCCAAAAAGTCAGCGACCTGCTGGCGGACACCTTCCCGCTGGGCGTGTCCCAGAACAATCCGAAAGTCGCAGCCGCAGTGCGATGGCTGAAGCAAGAATGCGGCCTCGACGATTCCGGCGCCGAGCAGGCGGTCGAGTACATACTCCAGGGACGCGCAGTCCTGGGCGCGGTGCCGACGCAAACCACGGTGATTGCCGAACGTTTCTTCGACGAAGGCGGCGGCATGCAACTGGTCATCCACGCCCCCTTCGGCGGACGCATCAACAAGGCCTGGGGTCTGGCGCTCCGCAAACGCTTCTGCCGCAGTTTCAACTTCGAGTTGCAGGCCGCCGCCACCGACAACGGTCTCAACATTGCTCTGGCGGAGCAACATAGCTTCCCGCTGGCCGAGGTCTTCCAGTTCCTTGAAGCAGAAACGGTGCAGCCCATCCTCGAGCAAGCCTCGCTCGCCTCGCCGATCTTCGGCACGCGCTGGCGCTGGGACGCGTCCCGTGCGCTTGCCCTATTGCGCTTCCAGAACGGAAAGAAAGTCCCGCCCCAGATCCAGCGCATCCGATCCGATGACTTGCTGGCCTCGGTGTTTCCCGACGTAGCCGCCTGCCAGGAGAACATCCCAGGCGACATCCAGATTCCCGACCATCCGCTGGTGCACGAAGTGATGAAAGACGTGCTCACCGAAGCGATGGACGTCGAAGGCCTGAAGCGCCTGCTCACTGGAATCTCCGACGGAGCCATCCGTTGCATTGCCGTCGACACTCCGGTTCCCTCACAGTTTTCGCACGAGATCCTGAACGCGAATCCCTACGCGTACCTCGACGATGCTCCGCTGGAGGAGCGGCGCGCCCGCGCGGTTGAGATGCGGCGGGTTCTGCCGGAATCCGTCCTCGAGGAAGTCGGCAAACTCGAGCCGGCCGCGATTGCACAGGTTCGCGAAGAGGCTTGGCCCGATGTCCGGGATGCGGACGAATTGCACGATGTGTTGCATACCCTGATCGCCCTTCCCGAGGACTGCCCCAGTCCGTCGAGCGGGAAGGAAGCGTCGCTCGCAGCCACGGGTGCAAATGCAACCGATCGGTGGAGCCGCCAGTTTGAGCGTTTGCTCCTGGAAGGACGCGCCGGCGTAGCCACCATCCCGTATCAAGATCTTCTTTCCGGACAACCCCGAAACCCGCGGCGCTACTGGGTTTCCGCCGAGAAGGCCGCGAACTTCCGCGTGCTCTTCCCGAATGCGGATTTCCAGTCGACGCTAGCTGAAATCGCCGTGGCCGCTCCCCCCTACGACGATGCCCTGCTCTTGGTCGTCACCGGCTGGGTCTCGCACCTGGGCCCCACCCGCGCATCAGAACTGGGCCGCGTGCTCGGATTGCCCGCCGCTGAAATCGAAAAAGCTCTGCTCCGGATGGAAGCGAGCGGAGCTGTCCTGCGCGGCAAATTCACCGACCCCAAAGTCGAAGAGACGGAATGGTGCGATCGCCGTCTGCTCGCCCGAATTCACCGCCTGACGGTCGCCACCCTGCGCAAGCAGATCGAGCCCGTCACCGCCGCGCAGTTCATGCGCTGGCTGTTGCGCTGGCAGCACGTTGCACCCGGCACACAGCTCGGGGGCGAGCGCGGCGCGCTGGAAGTTCTGCGCCAGCTGCAGGGCTTCGAAATCCCCGCCAACGCCTGGGAACGCCAGATCCTCGCGCGCCGCATCGCCGACTACGATCCCAAGTGGCTCGACCAACTTTGCCTCACGGGCGCTGTAGGCTGGGGACGCCTCTCGCCCCATCCCGCCACGCTCCAGGATTCCGCAGAAGGCAGGCGCCGCGTGATTCCTACCAGCGTAGCGCCCATCACCTTCTTCATCCGCGAAGAAGCCGACTGGATGACCCCGAAACATCCCGGCGCGGACCAGCCCGAAGCCCGGGGCTTGAGTCAGGGCGCGAAACAGGTGCTGGAATTCCTGCGCCAGCGTGGCGCATCGTTTTTCGCCGACATCGTCCGCGGGACCGACCAGCTGAAAGCCGAGATCGAGACCGCTCTCTGGGAGTTGGTGGCCGGCGGACTGGTCACCGCCGACGGCTTCGACAACTTGCGCTCGCTGATCGATCCTAAGCGCCGCTCCGGTCACGGCAGCGGACGGACGGCCCGTCCCCGGCACAGCACCGGACGATGGGCCCTCCTCTATGCCGATCAGGCCGCCGAGCGAAACCGCGCCCACGAAGCCACCTGCTGGATGCTTCTGAAGCGGTACGGCATGGTCTTCCGCGACGTCCTCGCGCGCGAAACCAACCTGCCCACCTGGCGCGAACTCCTGATCGCATTCCGCCGTCTGGAAGATCGCGGAGAAATCCGCGGAGGCCGTTTTGTGGATGGTTTCCTGGGCGAACAGTTTGCCCTGCCGGTAGCCGTCGAATCCGTGCGCGCGATGCGGAAGCTCAGCCCGTCCGTTGAGACCATCACGATCTCGGCCGCCGATCCGCTGAACCTGGTTGGAATCTTGGTGCCCGGCGAGCGCGTGCCGGCCATCTCAGGCAAGACGGTCGCATTCCGCAACGGAGTTGCCGCGCCCCTGGCGTCGGAAACCGCAGCCCATGACGTGGCCGCGGCCGGGTAGCTCGCTCAAGTCTTCCAAAAATTGAAATCGGGGATCCGATGAGGGGGTCCCCCGGTGTCCCCGATTCAACACTGCCTAGCCAGACTGTTAAGCGCTTCCCCCGTCGCTTTTGCCAGGCCAGTCGTCGGCGTGTGTAGAAGCAATCCGATCGCCAAGCCTCCACCGGCATTCCTGAAGCTTGGTAGATCTCCTAGAAGTGATTGATAAATCATCGATTATGCTTTTCTAAAAAGGTATGAAGCGCTTTTTGTCGTTCTATCACTTATATTGAAAGGGACTATCCGATCGGATAGTCGTCTATCCGGGTGGATAGTGCACGACGTCTCGAAGCCGGCAGGTTCCGTCGAAGGATGCGGTATCCGGCACGGCAAGGATCTTGGGAGAACTGGCGTGAATCCCCGATTGATAGCGGTGTCCGGACCGTTGAAAGACTCGATCTTCTCTCTGCCCACAGAAGAATTGTCGCTGGGCCGGGACGCTTCCAATGGCTTACCCATCAGCGATCCGTCGGTCTCGCGTCGGCATTGTGTCCTTCGCCGTGGAGGCGCTGGCTTCAAGATCAGCGACCTCGACAGCCGCAACGGCACTCTCGTCAACGGTCAGGCTGTCAAAGAGCATTGGCTGCGGCACCAGGATGAAATTTCGGTGGGAGACTCCATTTTCGTTTTCCTCATCGAGGACGACACCGACAAGGCCGCAGGTTCAAGCCGCATCGTCGAGTTCGAGGACGAAAAGCCGACCCATGCCACTGCGGAAATCCGGCCGCAGGACGTGCTCTATCTCCAGCCCGACAAGATCCTGAGTGAACTGCCCGCCACCTCCCGGCTGGCCCGAAATCTGAACGCTCTCCTGAAAATCAGCCGCGCCGTACATTCCATCCGCGATCTCGACGAGTTGCAGGCGCAGATCCTGAGCCTGATTTTCGAGGTCGCTCCCGCCGAGCGTGGAGCGATCCTGCTCGACGGCACCAATGGCCGCGAGTTCAACTCCGTGTTCGGGCGAAATCGGGACACGGCCAACGACCGACCCGTGCGCGTCAGCCGCACGATCGCTCAACGTGTTCTCGCTGAGGGGGTCGCGATCCTCGGCTCCGACGTCCACGGCAGCAGCGGTCTGGGCAAAGTGGAGAGCCTGGTCGCCTCGCAGGTGCGTTCCCTGCTTTGCGTGCCCCTTACCGTCTTCCAGCGGTCCATTGGTTGCATCTATCTCGACACCGTCAACATCGCCAACCGCTTCAACGAGGATCACATGCAATTGGTAACCGCCATCGCGGGAATCTCCGTCGTGGCGCTTGAAAATGCGCGCCGCTTGCAGTGGCTCGAACAGGAAAATCAGCGCCTGATGACTGAAATCACCCTCGACCGCAGCCTGATCGGCGAGAGCCCGCGCATGAAGGAGATTTTCCAGTTCCTGGCTCGCGTCGCTCCCACCGAAGCGACCATCCTCATCGGCGGTGAGAGCGGCACCGGCAAGGAACTCGCAGCCCGCGCCGCTCATCGCAAAAGTCCGCGAGCGAACAAGCCCTTCATGGCGATCAATTGCGCCGCCATTCCCGAAAACCTGCTGGAAAGTGAATTGTTCGGCTACGAAAAGGGCGCCTTCACGGGTGCGAATTCCCAGAAAAAGGGCCGCTTGGAAGTTGCCGACGGGGGAGTCGTGTTTCTCGACGAGATCGGCGAGTTGGCGCCCTCGCTCCAGGTCAAACTGCTCCGCGTACTGCAGGAACGCGAGTTCGAGCGCGTGGGCGGCAACCGCCCCATCCATGTTGACATTCGACTGATTGCCGCCACCAACCGGAATCTCGAAGACGCGGTTCGCGATGGGCAATTCCGCCAGGATCTCTATTTCCGCTTGAATGTCGTCAGCCTGACCATGCCGCCGCTACGCGAACACAAAGACGACATCCCTCTGCTGGTAAGCTTTTTCGTCGAGAAGAATTGGAAAAAGTGCGCCACCAGGCCGAAACCTCTCTCCCAGGAAGCGCTTGACTGCCTGATGAACTACGACTGGCCCGGCAACGTGCGTGAACTGGAGAACGTCATCGAGCGGGCCTTGGTGCTGGGTTCGGCCGACGACATTCTGGCAGAGGATCTGCCCGAGTCCCTGCTCGAGCGCACCCCCGCTCTGGGCGCGCACGAGGCTACGTATCACGCCTCGGTGAAGGACCTGAAGAAGCGCCTGATTCAGAACGCCCTGGAAGACGCACATGGCAACTACACGGATGCGGCCCGCCTGCTGGGTGTTCATCCCAACTACCTGCACCGGCTCATCCGAAACCTTGACCTGAAAGAATCCGTGAAAACCGCCGCCTCGCCGCGCGGCCTGTCTCCGAAGCAGCCAGCCACCCGCTCCTGATCAGCGCGCCGGCGCCGAAGGCTTCGTCCCGGATTCAGGCAGGTGCAGGCGCAGCAGAACCGCCGGGTTCAGGTAGACTCCCTGCCAGCGTACGGCAAGGTGCAGATGAGGTCCGGTCGCACGCCCGGTCGCACCACTCAAGCCGATTGACTGACCCCGCTGCACGCGCTCCCCTTCCTTCACTTGGATTTCCGAGAGATGCAAATACAGAGTCAGCAGCCCCTGCCCGTGATCCAGCACCACGCAGTTCCCTTCGAAATAAAGCGGCCTAGCAAGGATTGCCGTGCCGCCGTTCACGGCCGACACCTGCGTGCCCGGCGCCACGCGGTAGTCGAGGCCCTGGTGAACGCTTTTTGTGGCTCCGTTGAATACGCGTCTGGTGCCGAAGACGTCGGAAACCGGCGCCTCGACCGGCGGCGAGAATTGCCCGGACCACTCGCGCTCCGGTGCGCTCTGGCTGAACGTCTGGTGTTTCACGCCCTGGTCTTCCTTGATTTTCTCCTGTTGCTCATGGCTCGGTTCCGTGAATTGCTTGGAAACCGTCAACTGCACCGTGGGATACTGCGCGCGCCCGACCACGAAGTCTCGCCGAAAGCTGGCCCGGCTGCCCGCCTCGGTGACGCCGTCCAGCGTGAGCGCATAGCTTCCGGGTTTGGTTTCGAGGCTGACCCCGGCCAGGGCGAACCACGTTTTACCGCCAGTCTGGTTGAAAACGATCTCATGTCCGAGCCATGTTCCCGTCAGCGACTTCAGCCGCGCAGGCGACGTCACTTCCAGAAAAATCGGAGCCCCGTTGACGACCCGGGACGGATTCGCGCGGACCACCCACATCGGAGCCGCCTTCGTCGCCGACGCCGTGGCGGCTCCCGCGCCGGCAAAACCAGCACCCGCCAAGATCCCTAGCAATAAGACACACAGCCATGCCGGGAATGACCCGCGTACAGTTTGGAAGCCCATGATTTGGAAGCCCATGATGATGATAGACAGAGCCTAGCACTCTCCTCCCCAGGCTATCATCCGATCGTTCCTAGGATTGTTCCATGGATTGTTCAGGGATTGTTCGTGGTGCCGGGAAAGCATGCCTGACGCAGGGCGGCGCCGCCACGGATTGATGGGACGGCCGCTTGCTCCAGTCCTGATTCTCGGTTCTCGGTTGGTGGCTCGTCGGCCTCCCCTCTCGGTTTTCATTCCTTTTTCGTTGCTCGCGATTTGCGCTGGCCTGCCCACAACGAATACCCTTGACGTGGTTCACGAGCAGTTTGCGAAAGGCGGTGCCTGGTGGCAGGTGGGAACCGGGAGCCGCGCACTGAGAACGGATTCCCATGTCCATCTTTCGTTTCTTGATGTTCCTCTCTCTCATTGTCTGGATCGGCGGCATTGTCTTTCTTTCGTTTGTCGAAGCCCCGACCGCGTTCTCGGTGCTGCCTTCGCGGCACATGGCGGGAACCGTGGTGGGACATTCCCTCGGCATTTTGCACTGGATGGGCTTGTTTGCCGGCGTCGTTTTCCTGGGCAGTTCAATGCTCCTTTCCAGCTTGAACACTGGTTCCGCCCAACCGGTGGCCGCCCGACATATCCTGGTCTGCGCAATGCTTTTGCTGACGGTGGTCTCCCAGTTCGGAGTGTCCCCGAAAATGACGGCGCTTCGCGCCTCGTTCGGAGACATTGACAGCGTTCCGGCCGACAACCCTGCGCGTGTGCAATTCGACTCGCTGCACGTCTGGTCGGTGCGATTGGAAGTCGCAGTTCTCGTGCTGGGACTGGTTGCGGCCTACCTCACTTCGCGGTCGCTGCCCTAGAGAACTTCTTCGCGCCCGTCTCAGAGCCTTGACCTTGCAGTCGGAAACTTTGCCGGAATCTTTGCGATTGCGGACCCGATCCGGCTTGGTCCGGTTGCAACCCTTCATTTATTCTGGAGTGTTTCATTCCCTGTCGCCAGCCCCGCTATCGGAGCTGACAACTGAGAGCTGACGGCCGAAAGCTGCCCTTATGAAATCAGGAATCATTGGTTTGCCCCAGGTGGGCAAGACATCTCTGTTCCGCATACTGACCAAGGCCAACCTTTCCGCCCACGCCCTTGCCAACCCGCGGGAAGCGCATATCGGAGTTGCCAAAGTGCCCGACGACCGCCTCGACCGTCTGGCAGCTGTCTACCATCCGAAAAAACTCACGCACGCCTCCATCGAATACGTCGACGTCGGCGCCATTGGCCAGGAGGCTCTGAAGGAGAGCGGCTACATCGGCCACTTGCGCCAAGTCGACGCGCTTCTCCATGTGCTGCGCGCCTTCGAGGACGACTCCATCCCTCACGTCGGCCCCATCGATCCTCTGCGCGACATCAAGAACGTCGAATTTGACCTGATGGTCAGCGATCTCGGCCAGATCGAGAAGCGGCTCGAGCGCCTGGTGAAAGACCTCAAGAAGATGCGCTCGCCAGAACTGGAGAGGGAAAACGACTTGCTCCTCAAGGCCAAGGCTCACCTGGAAACCGAAAAACCGCTTCGCGAAATGGAAATGACGCCCGAGGACAAAAAGCGCATTCGCGGCTTCATGTTCCTGAGCGAGAAGCCCATGTTGTATGTGCTGAATGTCAGCGAAACGCAGGAGCTGGGAAAAGCTCTCGAAGGAGCCGTGGCCAAGTACAAGGTGACGGAAGTCGCCGCTCGCCCCAATGCCGGCGCCACCGCCATCTGCGGCAAAGTGGAAGCCGAACTCGCCGAAATGAGCGATGCCGACGCCGCGGAATTCCTCTCCAGCTACGACCTGACCGAGAGCGGTCTGGTTCGCCTCATCCGCAACACCTATCACCTGCTCGGCCTGATTTCGTTCCTCACCATTGGCGAAGACGAATGCCGCGCCTGGACGATTCCTGTCCACACCAGGGCTGTCGAGGCCGCGGGAGCTATCCATTCCGATCTTGAGAAGCACTTCATCCGCGCCGAAACCATCCGCTGGGACCAACTGCTCGAAGCCGGCTCCGAAGCCAACGCCCGCGCCAAGGGCACGCTTCGTCTCGAAGGCAAGGACTATATCGTGCAGGACGGGGACGTCATGCATATTCGGCATTCCGGCTGAAGTCTAAAGTACCGAGTCGCGAGTGCCGAGACCCTGGAGGTCGTAATCTGGAGATCCATGCATAACCGGGCTCGCGCTACCGGCTCAGCACTACCCGAAGACCGCATCGCGCGGCGGGAGGCGATGGATCTGGTCCCCGCAGTCTATGGCGCCACCGATCTTTCCCTGAGCTGCGAGGTCTATCGCTTGACCGATCCGATGGGAAGGGCAGCGGTTTCAATTCCCGGCAACATCGCCGAAGGGCCGGCGGATGAACTCAGCCGTCTCTTGAGTGGCCTCATCCTCTCACTCCAGGGCGATCCCCAAACCTGTCGCTCAGTGGCTGAGAGTAGACTCCATACTCACCAGGCCTGTACCCTCTATCGAAATGCGCTGCTCTGAGACAGAAAGCTCGCCACTCGCAACTCGAGACTGGCGGCTCGCTCGTCAGCACTCCGTGCTCGGCACTCGGTCCTTGGGACTCGCCGCATGAACCCCATCTTCACGAGCATTCTGCTCGGCCTCACTGCGGCCGGCGCCAACATCTTCGGAGGCGCCATCATCGTCCAGAGGAACTGGGAGCGCCGCTACCTTAAGTACTTCGTTGCGCTGGGCGCTGGGTTTATGCTCGCCACGGCGCTGGTCGAAGTCGTGCCCACCAGCCTGGAACTGGGCGGCCGCTACGCGGCCTTTCTGATACTGCTCGGCTACTTGATCGTTCACTTCTTCGAGCACACCGTCACGCCCCATTTCCACTTTGGCGAAGAAACACACCAGGACGAATTCGTGCATCCCCACAAGGGATACTCCGTACTCATGGGTTTGCTGATCCACACATTCTTCGACGGGATCGCCATCGCCTCCGGGTTCCTGGTTTCGAATTGGCTCGGTTGGATCATTTTCCTGGCCGTTTTCCTGCACAAGATTCCCGAGGGATTCACCGTGGCGTCGGTGATGCTGGCCAGTGGACGCAGTCGCGGATACGCCTGGGGCGCGTCGGTGCTTCTGGGGGCAGCCACGCTGGCCGGGGTGCTCATGATGGCGCTTTTCCGCCATCGGGTGGACGAAGGACTTCCCCTGGCGGGTGGCGTAACGATCTACGTCGCCGCCTCCGACCTGATTCCCGAGGTCAATAAGGAACCGGGTGTGAGGATGGCGTTGGTGGTGTTCTTAGGAGTGGGGTGTATGTTTTTGCTGGATCATTTTTTTCATGCACACTGAGGAACAGTTCTGAGGTCTCGGCGGACGCATTCCAATCGAAATCCTCACCTTTTTTCTCGAGATTCCTACTGGGCGGCGGTCTGAACTGAGACCTGGACTCGGAACTGTTACTCCACCTGATGTTTCGCCGTGTACCCGTCGCGCGCGTAGATCTGGACCTTTACATCTTTGCCCTTCTGGTCCCGCACCTTGAGCGGGCCGCCGTCGGGGGCGACTAATTCAACCTTCAGCTTGCGGTAGCTTCCGTCCAGCTTGGTATTGGTGGGGTGATAGGCGATTGAGTACTGGTTGCGAATGTCGCTGCCTACATCGTGGAATATCTCCGGCAGTTCGCCCTCAAAGCGCGGAAAGTAGGCGCGGCCCCCGGTGATGTGGGCGAAGGTGTTCAACTGGTTGTCGGCCTGCAGCCAGTCGGTGGTCATGATGCCCCCGGCGCCGCCCATCATGGCATCAATTCTTTCGCGATACGCGCGTCCGATGCTTACCGCATAAATCGTCACGTTCTGAGTATTTTTCAGTTTCTTGATGATCTGGTCGAGATTCAGCTTGCTGAAGGTGTCTCGGCCTGTGGAGATGAGGACGATGTACTTGCGGCCCTCGATCGTTTCTACCCGGTCGATCGTGTCATACAACGCGTCGAACAGGTTGCGCTCGGAGAAGCCGGGTATGCGCAGCATGTTGAGCGCTCCCATCACGGCGCGCTTGTCCTGCGTGAAGTCGGTCAGGATCTGCGGCTTCATGTCGTACGACACAACCGCAATCCAGTCATTCGGTTTCAGGGTGGCGGCGAAATTGTATGACGCATTCAGCGCTTCATACATGTAGTTCAGATTGGTCGATGCGTACTCGATCAGCATGACCGC
>DASQPN010000052.1:0-18108 GCA_035643915.1 Terriglobales bacterium
TCGGCCACCCGCCGCTGAAATCGATAGCACTGGCGGCCTATCCCCAAGCCGACAAGCAACAACTCGACCTGAAGGCCGAAACCCACATGGCGGTGTTGCAGGATTTGATCGTTAGTGTCCGCAACCGGCGCGCCGAGCTGAAGGTCGAACCAAAGTTGAAGGTGCCGATCCAGCTGTTCGTGCCCGAACCGGAGATTCGTGCCCTCATCGAGCAGAATCGCAGCGCAGTCGAGCGCCAAGCCAACGTCGAGCAGATCGCCTTCATCGATGCTTCGCTGGCGAAATTGCCCGGGGCCAGGCATACCGCTCGCTTCGACGTGCACGTGGTTTACGAGCAAAAGATCGACCTTCCCGCCGAATGCGAGCGCCTGAAGAAGGACCTGGAAAAGATGGAGAAAGAAATCACCAATGGGGATCGCCAGTTGAGCAACCAGGGCTTTCTGGCAAAGGCTCCGGCCAACGTCGTCGAAGGCCTGCGCAAGCGCCGCCAGGAACTCGAGCTCTTGCGTGCCAAGGCAAGAAGTAAGCGGGATGAGCTAGGCTGTGAGTAATTGTCATTTGCGCGCACTGTGCTCTACTGAGCACTGAGGACCGAGAACTTCCCGTGGACTGGAACAACCGCCACATCACCGCGATCCTGCAAAACGCGCTGCTGGAGGACCGCGCCACGCGCGACGCCACCAGCTACGCCTGCGTGGACCCCAACCAGAAAGCCTCCGCCACCGTGCTGGCGAAGCAGGACTGCATTCTCGCAGGCATCGGCGTGGTTCCGGCCATTCTCGACGTCTTCGCCGCACTCGACGGCGCCGTGGTCTCGCACTACGAAGTCACCAGCCATCCTGAAATCTTTGACGGGGTGCGCCTGCACAAAGGCCAGTCCGTGGCGGTCATCCGCCACAACGCCCGGGTGATTCTCTCCTGCGAGCGGGTGATCCTGAACTTCCTGCAGCGCATGAGCGGCATCGCCACTCTCACCCGCCAGTTCGTGGAAGCCGTCAGCGGAACGAAAGCCCGCATCCTCGACACCCGCAAAACCGTTCCCGGCTTGCGCGTGATCGACAAATACGCGGTCCGCTGCGGCGGCGGCCAGAATCACCGTCTCGATCTGTCCGACGGTGTGCTGATCAAGAACAACCACATTGCGCTCGCCGGCGGAATCGTCCCAGCGCTCGAACGCGCGCATCGCAACCGCCGCGGGTCGCAGCCCATCGAAGTCGAAGTACGCACGTTGGACGAGATGGAGCAGGCCCTCGCCCACGACGCGGAGGCGCTCCTGCTCGACAGCATGTCGGTGGACGATGTCCGCCAAGCGGTGGAATACTGCTCGCGTTTGGAAAAACGAATTCCCGTGGAGTGCTCCGGCGGCATCAAGCTGGAAAATGTCCGCGCCTACGCTGAGACCGGGGTCAACTTCATCTCCGTCGGTGCGCTCACCCACTCCGCGCAAGCCGTAGACATGAGCTTGCGGGTTTTGCCCGCCTAACTTGCCCCGGGAGGGGTTGCGGGAGAGGCCAAAAGTGACGGTGGATCCTCGAATTCTGACACCCCCAAACCGGCCTGGCGCTCTGGCTCTGATCCTCGAGGTCGGCCTGATCGCCGGCACCTTGGACATCACCGACGCCCTGGTCTTCAGCCACCTGCGTGGGATTACCCCAACGATGGTGTTTCAATACATCGCGAGCGGCTTGATCGGCAGACAGGCATTCCAGCTCGACGGGACATCGGTTGCTCTCGGTGTGGCGCTCCACTATGCAATCGCGCTGAGCTGGACCGGCATTTTCTATGTGGCTAGCCGCAAATTCCCCATTTTGCGTCGCCGGCCGGTTGTCAGCGGCGCGGTTTACGGCTGCGTGGTGTACTTGTTCATGAACTGGGTTGTTCTGCCCCTGTCCAGCGTACCTCGCCCAGTGAAAGCCATGCCATGGGCGTCACGGATCAATGGGGTGCTGGCTGTCGTGCTCTTTATCGGGCTGACCATCTCGCTGCTGATCCGCCGGAGTTCGCCTGCCGTCTAACTTAACTAGACGCACAACGAAGTGCATAACCGCTCGCCAGGGGCGGCGGCCGGTTCAGGGACCCTGAGGGCCGGGCGAGATCGTATTTCTCCGCCCCGCCAACGACGGCCAGCACATGACTGGTTATAATTCCGGCATCGTCAAACCGGCCCCAACTCGCACCCACGGGCCAGTCCGCGCTGCGCCCGCCCAGAAAACCGACGTCCGCCTGGAGCGCATCCTCGGCCTGCTGATGGACCACGCCATGGTCGTAGTCAGCGGCACCAAGATCGCCGAGGAAATCGGCGCCAGCCGCTTCGAGGTCTGGCGTCTCATCCAGCAGCTGCGCTCCCTGGGCGTTAGAGTTACGGGACATCCCGCCACCGGATACCAGCTTCGCGCTGTGCCGGACCTTCTGCTGGCCGACGTACTCGCTCCGTTGATCAAGGGCACGATTTTTCAACACATCCATCATTACTATAAGATTGGCTCGACGAACTCGGCCGCGATGGAAGCCGCTGCTCTGGGTGCGCCCGAAGGCAGCGTGTTCCTAGCCGAGGAGCAAATGGCTGGACGCGGGCGCGGCGCCAACCTGTGGCACTCCGCCCGTTCTACTGGCATCTATTGTTCGGTCGTACTTCGGCCGATGCTGCCTCCGTCGGAAGCCCTGATCCTTGCGCTCGCTGCCGGCCTGGCGGTCCATTCCGCCATCCAGGAAATCGACGCGCGGGTGAATCCGGACCTCAAGTGGCCCAACGATCTTCTTCTCGACGACAGGAAGTTCTGCGGCATCCTCACTGAAATGAATGCGGAGGCGACGCGCGTGCGTTATGTCGTGGTGGGCATCGGCATCAACGTGAATCAGCCAAAATTTCCCGAGGAATTGCGGGAGGTCGCGACCTCGTTGCGCATGGCTTCAGGAACTGAGTGGTCGCGGGTGGAAGTCGCCGCCGCTTTGCTAAAATCGCTGCACGGCGAGTATCGCGACCTTCTGGACAAGCCGAACGCACGCGAGTCGATCTTGTGCCGTTTTGCCGAGCATTCTTCTTACGCGCGCGGACGAAAAGTGCACACCGAAGAGAACGGCGGTTTCGAAGGCGTAACGGAAGGCTTGGATTCGCGCGGCTTCCTGCGGGTTCGGACTGCGCAGGGGCTGCGCACCGTTCTGAGCGGGACGGTCAGAGCAGCTTAGCTCGCGAGGCCGCCCGAGTTTGTGGGAACGCCCGTCGGCCGAGCAAGGCTCGGCTGCCCAGACGAGGACGTCTGGCCTACGTGGTTTCTTATGCTTCTGGTCATCGATGTCGGCAACACCAACACGGTGCTGGGCGTTTTCGCCCGCGTCGCGAACCTCCGACCCGGAGACCGGATGGCAGAAACGCCACACTATGAGCGCCTTGTCGCCCACTGGCGCGTAGCCACCGCGCTCAATCACACAGTGGACGAATACGGAGTGCTCTTCCGCAGCCTCTTCTCCATGGACAAAGTCGAAGTCTCCGGCATCCAAGGCATCGTCATCTCCTCGGTCGTGCCCCCGCTCGACTCCACCCTGCGCCAGGTCTGCGAACGCTACTTCAACTTGAAGCCGTTGTTCATCGAACCCGGCGTGAAGACCGGCATGCCCGTGCACTACGAGAATCCCGCCGAGGTGGGCGCCGACCGCATCGTGAACGGCGTCGCCGCTTTCGAAAAGTACGGCGGCCCCTGTGTGATCGTCGATTTCGGCACCGCCACCACCTTCGACTGCGTTTCCGCCAAGGGTGAATATCTGGGCGGCGTGATCTGTCCCGGCATCGGCATTTCCGCCGATGCCCTTTTCCAGCGCACCGCGCGACTGCCTCGAGTCGACATCCGCAAGCCATCGCGCGTGATCGGCAGCACCACGGTCGGCAGTCTGCAGTCCGGCCTATACTACGGCTACCTCGGCCTGGTCGATGGCATTCTCGAGCAACTCTTGAACGAGATGGGGAAGGACACCGAGGTGGTTGCCACCGGCGGCCTGGCGCCGCTGCTCGGAACCGCTTCGAAATACATCAAGGTGGTCGACGACCACCTGACGCTCGAGGGCTTGCGCATCATCTGGGAACGCAATGCTGCGGCCGGGCGGGACGGAGCCGCCAAAGCCAGGGCCGCGAAGTCTCCGAGCCCGGCTGCCGAGGCCAGACCGCCTGGCAAGTCGCGTTCTTCCTCCCACTGAAGTGCTCGTGGAAAACTACTTCAACTATTTCACGGAAATCGAAGAACACTTCCAGCGTCGTCGCGGAGGCACGCTGTTGCTTTCCACTCTGGATTGGGCGCTGATCGAAACCTGGAAAGATGCTGGGATTCCGCTCGCAGCTGTCCTACGCGGCATTGATGCAGCCTTCGACCACCACGAGCGGCGGCCGTCGAAATCGAAGAAGGTGAATAGCCTTGCTTATTGCTCCCAGGCGGTGCTATCCGCGGCCGAAGACATGAAGGAAGCGGCGGTAGGCGCAGCGAAAGACAGCGAGGCGCAGCCCAGCGCGGGTCGGTCCGCAGCGGATCGGGGATTCCAGCCGGGCGAGATCGCTCTGTTTCTGCGGGGCAATGCTGAGAAACTGGAGCGCGTCGAGCTCCTCGAGCGTGGCGGAGTCTCCCCGCAGGCGGTGGCGCGTGAAACGGCACGCGCCCTGCGCGAATTGGCCGAGCTCATCCATAGCGACGCGGGCCCCACGGGATCAGAAACATCGCCGAAGGCAGGCCGCTTGCGCCTCGAGGATCTGGAGCGTCGCCTCACCGTCATGGAAGAAAAACTTTTCGCCGCTTTGCTGGCCGCGACGCTCGATGAAGACGTCGTCTCGGTCCGCGCCCAGGCCGACCGCGAACTTGCTCCCTACCGCAGCAAGATGCCCGCCGCCCAGATTGCTCAACTCGAGAAGCAGTACATCCACAAACGCCTATTGGAAAACCACCGCCTGCCGCGATTAAGTTTGTTCTACATGTAGATGGCTGGGTCGTGCCGGTGTGCGATGCCGGCTACGCTGGCTGCGCTCGCTGGGGTCCTGTAACATTAGCCTCTGAGGAGAATCCCGGATGAAACGAGCACTCTTAGCGGCGGTCGTGCTTCTGCTCTGTCGACCCACGCTTCCCGCCTGGTCCCAAGCTTCCCCGGACCTCGAGAAAGCCATCTCAGACCTGGAATACAAGTGGGCTGCGGCGCAGAAAGACGGCAAGCCGGAAATGGTCGCCCCGCTTCTCGCCGATCGCTTCGTCAACACCGACACCGATGGCAAGGTCTCTGGCAAAGAAGCGCTGCTCGCCAGCCTTAAGGGCGGCCGGTGGGAGCAGAATGGGATCAGCGATGTGAAAGTGATCGCCTTCGGTCACGTCGCAATCGCGACCGGAGCGTGGACTGGAAAAGGCGTCGATGGCGACGGTAGCAAAGTCGATCGTCGCGAGCGCTGGACCGACACCTGGGTCCGCATGCCCGGGGGGCTGTGGCAATGCGTCGCCAGCCAGCAGACCGCAACCAAGCCCTGAAATTGGGGCGGTGACGTGGCGTGCGCCACTCTCTCCGCGAAGCTGCCGAGCCGCCGCCATCGGGTTCCTTCGCGGAACTTTGCTGGACGAATCGTCACGCTCGGTCCGACGGATCAGCTTTTTCTTCGGTCTGCTCGACGCTCGGGTTGGGCGCGGCCCGGCCGCCATGTCGCTTCGAGGGCAGCGAGCGAATTCTGCGCAACGACTTCGCTATAAAGTTGAGTCGCCTTCCCTTCCTAGGTGGGAGACTCGCGGCCTTATCCCACCACGGCTGTGATCTGCGCCACGGTCGCCCAGCGCAGGCCCACGAGCCACTTCGCGACGGCATCAGTGTTGCCGAAGACGGCAGGGCCGCGTCCAAATCTCGAAGAATGTGGAATCGCAAAGCGTGAATGTGTACGTTCCATGAGGCATTGGCAGGGGGAAGGAATGATCGTAGATCTCAGCCACCGGCTCGAACCGGGCATGCCGTCCTATCCCGGGCTCCCGGTGCCGAAGTTTCACACTTTTCTGGCCCACGGAGATTCCGCCCAGCACGCTCACTATGCCTCCGGCACCAGCTTCCAGATCGCATCCTACGAACTGGGCGGCAACACCGGAACCTACGTGGATGCACCCTTTCACCGCCACCCCAATGGCGCGGACCTTGCGGGCGTGCCCCTGGAGAAGCTCGCCAATCTCACGGGGGTCGTCATCTCTGGGCCGGAAGACGGGCCCATCGAAGCGGGCGTCGTTTTCGGAGTTTCCATCCGCGACAAGGCGGTGCTGGTTCATACCGGCTGGGCCAAGCACTGGGGATCACCGAACTACTTTCGCTCCGGTCCGTATCTCACGGCAGGCGCGTGCGAGCATCTGGTCCACCAGGGCGCGGCCTTGGTCGGAATCGACTGCGCCAACATCGACAATATGGAGGACCCCGCGCGACCCGCGCATACTTTGCTGCTGGCGGCCGGTATTCCGATCGTCGAGCATCTGTGCGGGCTGGATCGCCTGCCAGCCCGAAATTTTATTTTTTTTGCGGCGCCTCCGGCCATTCAGGGCGGTACGTCGTTCCCGGTGCGCGCCTTCGCCTTGTGCGAGTAGAGCCCCACCAGTTCGTGGCGGTGAGAGGCTGCACTCGTTCTGGCTTCCCATCAGGAGCAGCAGACCCCGCATCACGCCAGCGCGCTCCAATTGAGGAACGCCTGGCCGCCGTCCTATTCGAAACAGGAGAGAGGATAACTCTTGGCATCGCGCACATCGCGCATGTGCTGGTTCGCGACGATCTGCGTGGGATAGCTTTTCATGGGGCCAACTTCCAGATAGAAACCGCAAGGGAAGTTTGGGCGATGCATCGACTTGCCTGGTAAGCCGCTGCCCTTCCTCCCCACCTTCGGGCTTCCACCAGAACGAATCCTACAAAGACACATTGCCAAACACTTCTGAGCGCCGCAGGCCCATGAAAACCGCCGCCAGTCCACCGAAACTCGATCCTGCCACGACCCTACGCGCGGCGTTGGTCACCTGGAATCGGCTCGACGAAAAGGGGCGCCGCTGTTGTGGACCTTCTTCCAGAATCGTTCTACGGACCCTCGTTCGCCAGACTCGACCGGTTTGCGGAGACCAAAAATGCGCGGGCTGGCATCGAAGCCCACAGGGGCCTAGGTGGGAGTCTGGGCAGAAGCGGCGATCGGGGCGGCCAGCGACAGCCGAGATAGTTGTGCAAGCATATCCCGCGGGTGATCCCATTGCGGTTGATGGCCGTCAAGGGCGCACGACTGCCATCGGTGAAGCGCTAGGCGCCCTTCCTCCTGTAGTGGATCGGCCACCTCAGCTGCCAGCTCTTGCCAGCGTCGGTGGACTCCTCCCAGTTCCAGTCAAACTCTTTGGCCGTGATGTTCTTGAACACCATGCGCTGAATCACCCTGGTGCCGTCCGGACGCACCGCCTCGCGCCCTAGGATCAACTGGCCATCTTTGAATTCACCCACGAAGTCCAGATAGCCGCCCTCGTTGTCCACCCAAGTCTGCTTCCATCTGCCGGCGCGCGTATCGAAGATCGAAACGCTCATGCCGCGCAGGTGCATGGCCTGTCCGCCGGAGAAATTCTCCTGTACCACACAATTCTCCAGCAGCCGATGAATGCTGTTGGTGCCGTGATCGAGTTCTCCCGGCTTTGCTCCGGGCCAAGTGAGATCCCACTGGCCCACCCAGAATTCAAGCTGTTTCTGCTCGGGCGCAGCGCAAGGGCCCAGGGGGGCGCTGGACGCCGAATTGGATTGCGGAGCGAGGGCGACGGACACAGCGACGCACCAGAGCACAGTAGGGAGCAAGATGCGCATGGCAAAGCCTCCTTCCCCTAAGACGCAGCCCGCAGAGAAAGGTTGGCTTGCCCTCTGCGGAGAAGCAGTCGCGCGAAGCCGGGACCAGAGGCTGACAGCCGCGCGCTGTTTCTGATACACCTACTGCTTGGGCATCCATTCTGCCATTGTGCTTTTTCTCGCCGGAATGGTGGGCGGCGCACTCAACGCTGTCGCCGGCGGCGGAAGCTTTGTCGCATTTCCGGCCCTCCTCTGGACGCACGTCCCACCCATTCCCGCGAATGCCACCAACGCGTTTTCCTTGTGGGTCGGCACGACGGCCAGCGGTGGAGCGTACCGCAACCGCTTCAATCTGTCCCGGCGCGTGATGGTCCCGCTGGTCCTGACCAGCATCGCGGGCGGCCTGGTGGGTGCGTTTCTTCTCCTGAGAACTCCCGCCCACACCTTCATGCGCGTGCTGCCCTGGCTGATGCTGGGCGCGACCCTGCTGTTTGCTTTCGGGAAACGGTTGACCGGTCGCCGGCCCTCCGGCCTCGAGCAAGGTGCCTCCACCCGGGCGTTAATCGGCGCATCGGTGTTCGAGCTGGCGGTCGCGATCTACGGGGGATATTTCGGCGGAGGCGTCGGCATCATGAACCTGGCCATGCTCACAACCCTGGGCATGACCGACATTCATGCGATGAACGCGCTGAAAGTGGTGCTGGGCGCGGTGATCAACGGCGTGGCAGTGATCGCGTTTATCGTAGCGCATGCCATTTATTGGCCACATGCGATCGTAATGACCGCGGGCGCGATCGTCGGCGGATATTTCTCAGCTCACTACGCGCAGCAGCTTCCCCAATCCTGGATCCGGGTATTTGTCATCCTGGTCGGCACGGGAATGACGGTCTACTTCTTCACGAAGGCGTACTAACTTAACCAGAGGGGGTCCGAACCGACAACCCCACTCAGATGGCGCTGTGGTTTGCGCGCTTCGCGCGATCTCAGCGGACTTTGCGGTTCGCTTTAGTCTTCAGGCCCGTGAGAGGCGGCCTCACTGCAACGGCTCGGAAACGTGCTCGTGCACAATCAGCCATTTGCCGTCCTGCTTCTCGAAGACGAACGTCCAGCGGATGGTCGCGATCTCCCGCTTGCCCGACTTCATGGTGGCATCTTCTTTTACGGTGGCGAAGCCCCAGGCGTGATCGCCGGTGGGGTGGATCTCCGCGTCGTCATTTACCGTGAACGTCGCCGACTTGAAGTCGGCAAGCACGTTGACCACGCCCTTCTGGTATTCGTCCCAGCTCCCGTACTTCAGCGGGGCAATGTCATAGAACGTGTGCGGCCCCTGCGCGTAGTACTGGGTCTGCCTGGATGGGTCGAGAGCAGCCCAACCATCCCAGATCTTCTGCAGGTAGGCTTTGTCGGGGCCGCCAGACGGCTTGGCGGCTGCCTTCTTGGATTGCGCGAAGCTCAAAGCTGCGATCGTCAGGAGAATGGAAACCACCGCCCAGTAAGCCCTTTGTCGCATCCGGATCCTCCGAAAAATTAGGCGACGCATTGTCGCACAGAACCCGGCCCCGGAGACACAGACTGGCCTAAGATTTTCAGGGCAGCGCCCGGCGTGGCAGGGAGCGGAGCCGGAGGGTAGAAAGAGGTAGAGGCGATAGGATTCACTGGGTATCTCTGGGTCTCCGTGCTGGGGTGTCAGCGCTTTCAGTTTGACCGATTTCGACACCACACGCTAAAATAGTTGAGTTTGCCTGTACCTGCGGGACCGTTCTGGACCGCCCGCCGTGGCTGATGAAAGCGCCTAGCGGCAAAACACAGCAAGCATAGAGAAATCATAAAGTTCCCTTACGAGCGCCCGTGTGCGCCGGGGAGTGGAGTTTTCGGAGGCAGGCTATGTACGCGGTCATCCGCGCCGGTGGTAAGCAGTACCGGGTGGCGCCCGGCGATGTGATTCGAGTGGAGAAAGTGGGCACGGCTACGGACGGCCAGGTCGAATTCAACGACGTGCTCGCGGTTTCCGGCTCGGAGGGTGAGATCGCCCGTCCGCAGTCGGAAGCGCGTGTGGTCGGCGAAGTGGTCGAGGAGGGCCGGGGCGCCAAGATCCTCGTCTTCCACTACAAGCGTAAAAAGCAGTACAAGAAGCTGCGCGGACACCGCCAGGCTTACAGCGCCGTCCGCATCACCGAAATCGCCTACGACGGCCAGTCGTTCAAAGCCCCCGAACTGCCGAAGAAGGAGCCCAAAGTGAAGAAACTGGCTCCGGTCGTGGAAGCGCAAGGCGCGAAAGCTCCCGCGAAAAAGAAGGCCGCGAAGAAGGCCGTAGTGAAGAAGGCGACTCCGAAGAAAAAGAAGTAAAGAAGTGAGGTAACGTAGGGGAACCAGATTTCTGCCCTTGTGGACAGAAACTGAGAACTGAGAACCGAGCCATGGCACATAAAAAAGGACTAGGAAGTTCACGAAACGGGCGCGATTCGAACGCGCAGCGGCTAGGCTTCAAGGCGTTCGGCGGGCAGGTCGTGCCCGGCGGAACCATCATCGTGCGCCAGCGCGGCACGCGTGTGAAGCCGGGCCTCAACGTTGGCCGCGGCAAAGACGACACCCTGTTCGCGAAGATCACCGGCCGCATTAGATTCAAGGACCGGGGCTCGATGGGCAAGTACGTGATGGTCGAGCCGGTGGAACCCGTCAAAGCCTAAGATCCGCCGCGCGCACAAGTGCGGCAAGCGATAGCCCCTGTGGTTGAGGGGCTATTATCTTTTGGGAAGATCCCGAGCATGTCTGATCCAACGAAAGCGTCCGGCTCCCGAGACTACGCAACGAAAGATCTCGCCCGCGATCACCCACGGAGAACCGAGAACTGAGAACCGAGAACTGCCGTGTTCATCGACGAAGCCACCATCCGAGTCAAAGCCGGCGACGGCGGCAACGGCTGCCTTGCCTTCCGCCGGGAGAAGTTCGTCCCGCGGGGCGGTCCCTCCGGCGGCGACGGCGGCAAAGGTGGCGATGTCATCATGGAATCCAGCGAGCGCCACAATACGCTCGTCCACTTCCGTTTCAATCCAGAGTACAAAGCCCAACGGGGACGTCACGGGGAAGGCTCCAACAAGACGGGCGGCGAGGGCAGCGACGTCACTCTCAAAGTCCCGGTAGGCACGATCGTCTACGATGAGGAGACTGGCGCCAAGGTCTGGGACTTCTCGCGCCCGGATGAGCAGATCGTCATCGCGCACGGCGGACGGGGCGGACGGGGCAATGCCCGCTTCGCCACCTCCACGCACCAGGCGCCGCGCGAGCACGAAGAAGGACGTCCCGGCGAAGAGCGCGTCTTCCGCCTGGAGTTGAAGCTGCTCGCCGATGTGGGACTCGTGGGATATCCGAACGTGGGCAAGTCCACCCTGATTGCGCGCATTTCAGCGGCGCGCCCTAAGATTGCCGACTATCCCTTCACCACGCTCCAACCCAACCTGGGTGTTGTGGCGGTCGGCGACACAAAGAACGAGATCAGCTTCGTGGTCGCGGACATTCCCGGCTTGATCGAAGGCGCCCACGACGGAGCGGGTCTTGGCATCCAGTTCCTGCGCCACATCGAGCGCACACGCTTGCTGGTCCACCTGGTCGATGTGTCCGACGCCAGTGGGCGCCCCGATGTTGTGAAGGATGTCGAGGTGATTCTGGGCGAACTCGACAGCTTCGGTGCACACCTCGCCGAGAAGCCGATGATCATGGTGGCATCGAAGATCGACGCCGCCAACAAAGACAGGCTGGCGAAGCTCAAGCAGTACTGCAAAAGGAAAAAGCTGGAGCTGTTTCCCATCTCCGCGGTCACGGGCAAGGGGATTGATGAGCTGAAGTACGCGATGGCGGAGAGGGTGGAAGATATGCGGGAAGAAAGTCTCGAGTCGTCCGTCGCCAGTCCTCAACAAGACCTGTAAGCGCCCGCCTCTCATCCGCGTTGTCTGTGGAGCGACGGGCGTCCCCGCCCGTCGGAGCGGTAAGGCTGTCCACCCAATCTCGCGAAAACTCACCGCAGAACCTGGGAGCTCTGCGCCGGGCTTACACCCGGCCGGACAGACATTGCATCTGTCCAGGTGGTGACTACGCTTCCGACACGCGGGAGCCGTGTTGGAAGTGATATTGCAGAATCTTGGCTGCGAGTGCAGGACTCGTCGAAGAGTCGCCTAGGTCCACGGCGCGTACCACTTCGCCGCGGCAGACCACTTCGGTGGGGCTGAGTCCCGCAATTTCCGCGGGCAAGACCAGGTTGATTTCCAGTTGTACGTTGGGCTGCAGAACTTCTTCAGCTTCGAAGAGCATTCCGGAACGACTGATGTTGGCTGTCGTTCCCTGCCGCCAGTCTTGTTCTCCTACCTCACGGTAGCGCAGCGGTAAGTGCAGATTGAAACGCTGTGCGCGGAAGGGAGGAACTTTTTCCCGGGCTACCCGGGTGTTGGGATTGAGAACAGCACGAGCAGACATTGCGACCTCCAGGGGGAGTGTTGTTTGGTCCAGCACTTCGCGCACCTTAGCTTTGAGTGCGTGAAGGGTAAAGGGCTTCTGAAGGAGGGTGATGCCCGCATCCAGCGTGCCGTTGTGGCCGATTGCGTTCTCCGTGTAGCCCGACATATACATCACCTTTATGTTCGGGCGAATCTCGGAGACGCGGTGGGCAAGTTCGCGGCCATTCATGCCTGGCATGATGACGTCGGTCAGCAGTAGGTGAATGGTGCCCTGGTGAGCCACGCAGATCTGCACCGCAGCCGCCCCATCGGCGGCTTCCACCACGGCGTAGCCCTGGTTCTCCAGGAACTGGCGGGTCAGACGGCGCAGATTCACTTCGTCTTCCACCACTAGAATGGTTTCCTCCGGCGTTTCCGCCGCCACCGGCGCGGCCACCGCCGCCGGTTGCTCGACGACCGCGACCTCCTCGGCGGTGACGTGCGGCAGGTAGATCTTGAACGATGTTCCTCTACTCGGCTCGCTGTAAACCCAGATGTAGCCCCCGCTCTGCTTCACGATCCCGTAGACGGTGGAGAGTCCCAGGCCCGTGCCCTTGGTCCCTTTGGTCGTGAAGAACGGCTCGAAAATGTGGGACTGGGTTTCACCGTCCATGCCGACGCCGGTGTCGGTAATTGCCAGCATCGTATAGTCGCCCGGTTGCACGGGCGCGTGCAGGCGAGCGTAAGCCTCATCCAGCGTGACGTTGGAGGTCTCGATCGTGAGCCTGCCCCCCTGGGGCATGGCATCGCGCGCATTCACGGCCAGGTTGAGGATGACCTGTTCGACCTGTCCGGGGTCGGCCTTCACGGGCCCCAGTTCCGCACCGGGGATCATCACCAGATCGATATCCTCGCCAATCAGGCGCGTCAACATCTTCAGGTTTTCCGTGACGACTCCGTTCAGATCGAGCACCTTGGGCGTCAGCATTTGCTTCCGGCTGAAAGCCAGCAACTGGCGGGTCAGCGAGGTAGCTCGTTCGGCGGCGCCCGCTATCTCCCTGGCGGGCCCACGGAGCGCAGGATCGGGGCCCAGTCGGTCGAGCAGGAATTCCGAGTAGCCGGAAATCACCATCAGCAGATTGTTGAAGTCATGGGCGATCCCGCCCGCCAGGCGCCCGATGGCTTCCATTTTCTGCGACTGGCGGAGCTGCTGTTCGAGCGCACGCCGCTCCGTGATGTCTTCCGTGAAGAGTTCAAAGGTGACGTTCTTCGATGCGTCGCTGATGGCGCGGCCCGACAGACGCACGGCCGTCGTGCTCCCATCCTTCCGTGTCCATTCGGCGACCAGACCCTGAAAGTCTTCCTGCATGCGCAGGTGGTCGGCGAGCACGAACCATTGCTGTCCGTCGGCGTAGAGCGTGCTCAGATTGAGACCCGTCAGCTCGGCGGCTGAACCGTAACCCAGGGATGCAACCAGGGCCGGGTTGGCGTCGACCAGATGCCCCCGCGAGTCGCACCGACAAATGCCGTACGGCGCATTGGTCACCAGCGAGCGAAAGTTGCTCTCCGACCGCCGGAGTCCTTCCTGTGCGGCGCGCAAGGCCGCATTGAACCAGCAAATCAGAAGTGCGACCGAAACAAAAAGGGCGAGGCGAATAATTGCGCTGCGATATTCCGTGGGGGTGTGCTCCCCGGCCAGGGAATAATAGCCGCTCACGGTGAGGGCGAAGGCGGTGGCAGCGATTCCGGGTCTGGTTCCCCCAGCCCACGCGCTGACCATGATGGCGACCGCAAAGAGGGCCAGACGGCTCTCGGCCATATCGGAGAACAGAATCGCGGGAATCAGAGCGAGCGTGGTGCTGAGCACAGCGATGCCGTAGCCCAGAATCGGGTCCCGGGCCGAGGGAAGCAGACGCGTGCGAAGAAGGGGGAGGTTCTTCCGCATACCGAAGTAAATCATAGAGCCGCAAAGAGAAAGCGGCGAGTTACAGCAGTTCACATAAGAGTGGCCCAAACGGGCCCTGTCCTAATGGACAGGGGTCGATTAGGGCCAATTTCGCGTGGACGAGGTGGCGAGTCGTACAACGAGATTCGCAAGAATACCTTTCTGTAGGAACTTCCGCAATGAAAGGAACAAAAACTTGCAACAGACGGTCGAAACCGGGAGACTGGCGGCGGCACCGGAAGGGCGGTTTCATGCACATCGGCCTGTTTGGCGGCACCTTCGACCCCATTCATCGCGGGCACATCGCTCTGGCGCAGGCAGCCCAGGAACAATTCCAGCTCGGGCGCGTGCTCTTCGTCCCGGCAAGTGTTCCTCCCCACAAACAGAAACAGCCTCTAACCGCCTTCGCGCACCGTTATGCGATGGTCGCGCTGGCCACCGCTGGCGGGAAATTATTTTGCCCCTCGCTGCTAGAAGCCCCCGCAGAGCCCCCACCCGGGATTCCCAGCGGTAAGAAACCCGCAGGCACGACATCGGCCGCGAACTACTCGATCGACACTGTTCACCGCCTAAAGCAAACTTTAAAGAAGAGCGACCAGCTCTTCTTCCTGATCGGCATCGACGCCTTTCGTGACATCGCCCAGTGGCACCAGCCCGAAGCGCTCTTCCAGGAATGCGCGTTCATCGTGGCCAGCCGCCCAGGCTACTCCCTCGCCGACGTGGCTAACTCTCTGCCTGAAAGGCTGCGCCCCGCAGCCGCGGTGACCAAGCCCTTCGAGAAGCAGCCTGCGAGAGGAGACTTGGTCCTGAACGGCGTGACGGTTCACCTGCTCGACAGCGTGCACCAAGCAATTTCCGCCACCGCCATCCGCGAAGCCGTGGCCGCCGGCAAACCGCTCGGGAAATTGGTGGACCCGGCCGTCGCCGATTACATCAAGAAGGCGGGCCTGTACAGGAACAACCGCTAGGGACGATCGTTTGAATTCCCTGCGTAGCGTCCTTCGCGCATTCCTTTGCGATCGCTGCGGTGAAGCGCTCTTTTGGCAGACGCGCAGAGCTCCCGGAAGGGAGCCGAGAGCCCCATCTCGGTTACAATCACAAGAGCCAAGGATCGAATGAAAAAGAACGACACCAAGCGACAAGTAACCGAGGCGATCGCTGCCTGCCAGGACAAGAAAGCCGAAGAAATCACCATCCTCGAACTCGAAAAAGGCTCGGGGGCGTTTACGGACTACTTCGTTGTCTGCAGCGGCACGAATCCGCGCCAGATCCAGGCCATCGCCGACGAAGTCGAACTCCGCCTGAAAAGGGAGGGCCTCTATCCCTCGCACGTCGAAGGCTACCGTCAGGCCGAGTGGGTGCTCCTCGACTACGTAGACTTCGTGGTGCACGTCTTTGCGGAGAAAGCCCGCAGATACTACGAACTGGAGCGTCTATGGAAGTCCGCCAAGCGCCTGGAACCCGGCGAGCTTAAGGGTCCCGCAAGGCGAGGAGCCCTGAAGCGCACAACCGCGGCGGCGCCGAAGCGGAAAAGAGCGTAGCCACGCCAGCAAGCGCTCCATGAACCCGCTGTAGAGGCCCGGCTGGCCGCGTCTCCCTCCAGCCGCGGCTCTGGCTCGCCCCGCATTTCTAGTCCCGCCATGAGTTCTGACGACATCAATCCGCAATGGGGCTCGTCGTTCCGTCTGGCCGCCTCCGAGAAGTGGAAAGCCAAGTCCGCGGTCATGGGTCGCGACGTCACCGAAGCCTTGGTCGAATTTGCGAAACCGTCTCCCGGAATGAAAGTTCTGGATCTGGCCAGCGGTACCGGTGAGCCCGCCGTCACCCTGGCTGCGCGTGTCGGCCCCGCCGGGCACGTGACCGCCCTGGATCTGAGCTCGGAACTGCTCCAAATCGCCGCCGAGCGCGCCCGTCACCGGGGCTTCACGAATTTCTCGACCCAGCAGGCCGACGCGCAATCCCTGCCGTTCTCCGCCGACAGCTTCGATTTGGGCACATGCCGCTTCGGTGTCATGTTCTTCCCCGACGTGGAACGCGCCCTCCGTGAACTGCACCGCGTTCTCAAACCGGGCGCTCGCGCCTGTTTCCTAGCCTGGGGTCCGATCGAACAGCCCTATTGGTCCACGACAATCGCAATCGTTCACAAGCACGTGGATGGTCCGCTGTTGGTCGCGGGGGGCCCGAACCCATTCCGCTTCGCGGACCCAGGAGGCCTTTCTCAAGCCCTGCGACAAAGCGGCTTTGCCGATGTTCAAGAAGAGACCAGAACAGTCCCCTGGACGTGGCCCGGCGCTGCCGAGGAAGTCTGGGAACAGCTCAAGGATGTCACCAATCCGTTTCTTCCCTTGCTGAAACGAGTGCCGGCCGAACAATGGCCCGCAATCGACGCCGAGGTCCACGCCGCCATCCGGAGATATGAAAACGTCGACGGCATGAAGTTCGGTGCAAGCGTGGTGCTGGCGCCAGGCAGAAAGAGCTGACCGCAGGAATTCCGTCTCTCTTGGCGGCGTTCTTGGCGCACTTCGCGGTTAAGAGCTTCCCCACCCAGGGCTTTGCCCGCGAAGGCCCGGCTCTGTGTTTAAATCCTTCCTGTGAAGATCAAGATCGCATGGATCGGCAAGACGAAGAACCCCGCCATCCAGGCCCTCACCCACGAATACCTGAAGCGGATCTCCCGTTACACCGAAGTCGAGGGTCTTGCCCTGACCCACGAATCCGCCCTCCTGAAACTGCGCGACAAGAGGGGCGCCCGCCCCGCGCACACGGTCGTGCTGCTCGACGCAGGCGGCCGGCCGCTGTCTTCCGAAGATTTCGCCCAGTTCCTCCAAAACCATCAGGATCGCAGCCCCCAGCCGCTCGTGCTGGCGGTGGGCCCGGCGGATGGTTTCTCCGACGAAGCCCGCCAGGCCGCGACCGCCGTGCTGTCGCTAGGCAAGATGACGCTGGCTCACGAACTCGCCCGGGTCGTCCTGTTGGAGCAGGTCTACCGCGCCTTCACCATCCTGAAGGGCCATCCCTACCACAGCGGGCACTAAGCGTCGCCACAACCTGCCCTTTCGTGATATAGCCACTCCCCGACCGGCGACGTACACTCCCCTCCGCGGGCGGTCGACAGCCAGCCGCCCCCCACTTCGACCGCAAGGACGTGCCATGAGGAATCTGCTCGATTTGCTCCGTACGAAAGAGGAAGAGATAGTGCGCCTGAGAAAAGAAATCGAAGCCCTGAAGATCACCGCCCGTCTTCTAGCTGAAGACTCAGCCCACACCGAGAAAAAGACCGACGTCCGCCAGCTTTTGCAGATGCCCTGAGCCGGCCGCCGAAGAGCTGGGATCTTGAGTGGCGCAGCGACTCTCCAAGGCATTGCGCGCTACCGCGTCACGGTAGCCTGGTAGCTCACGGTGAGCCAGTGCCCGTTCCGTCGCACCCACACCCGCGTGAAACGATAGGGCCCGCTGAACTCCTCTCCGAGTTCTTTCCCCCTGACATCCGCCCGCGCGGTCACGACCGCCGTATTCCCATACAGCCGCACCACCATCTCCGTGACATCGATGGAATCGTAGCGGAGCTGCGCCGTCTTGCGCGCCGCAACGGTGTCGGCCTTGCTGATCACCTGCCCGAGCGGGCTGATGGCCACATAGTCTTCCGCCAGCGTTCTTTCCGAAAAAGTCGCGTCCCGATGAATCGCCGCATCTTTCGCCTGTCGTTCGAGGTCCACGATTTCGCGAATCGTATCTTCGTCGCGCGGGTTGGCGTTGGCTTGGGGGCGGGTTGCGCTGGCCGGCACAGCGAAGGAAAGCGCCAGGACCAACATTAACAGTGGGCGGCTGTTATGCTTCATGCGGAGACCTCCGGACTTTATCCCAGAAGAGCGAGAGACCCGTTCCTTGGATGCATACGCATTCCCGAGAGCACCAGTTCCCTCAAAAGAATCTTGCTGGTGATTT
>DASQPN010000053.1:0-7394 GCA_035643915.1 Terriglobales bacterium
AGCCCAGAGTCACCAGGTATGGGATGTACGGCTGGTAGCCATGGCCGATGATCTCGCGGCCGAGGTTATCGGCGAAACCTTCGATACCCTCCATGACATGTTGCAGAGGTCCCGGACGATCGACGGACAGCCGCAAGCGTACCGCGATGAAGAACAGAGTTAACAGGAGAACAACCAGAACTTCCATGGCTACGGCGTTTGGAATCAGCGCCGCGGGATGCCTGGGCTGGATTCCCAAAGCGCGCAAGCATGCAAGCACAGGCCCGCCGAGCAGGTGATTCAAGAATTCAGTGAAAGCCAGTTGCTCCATGCAGTCTTGATCGAACTCCAGGATGGCCGCGCGTCAGTATCCGCGGCGCAACGCAGTGTAGCCCTCGTAGGCAGCTTCCATCAGCATGGCTGCCGCCGGCAGGCAAACGCCAAACAGAAAGCCTCGGAAGGCCTGAGCCGAACCTGTGAATATAGCATAGGCGACGCCTGCAACCAACACATAACGCAGGACAAACCGGAGGACAATGATCTGGCCGCGCTCTCGGCTGTGGCGCTCGACGATCCGGCTTGCGATGCCCGCCACTCCTCGGGCTAAACTTTGGAAGTTGATCCAGGAGACCAGGGCGCCCGCGACGAAACCGACGGTCACTCTCACACCGAAAAACCACCACACCGGTAGCACCAGGGCTGCGGTGATCGACAACAAAAACTTCGGAATCCGCCGGGTGGCGCCTCCGAAAAAGTCTTCGGGGTCGGGACGACAGGAGGGAACGTCCTCGGCTCCGCTTCCCGTCATGACTTGTCCTTGAAGGATGCGGCCGCCATGCGAATCATTTGGGCGAATCCTACGACCGCCCCGAAGATCACTCCGCCCACCGTGAACCAGCGCGTGTGCAGCCAGTAGTCGAGAAGTTTGCCGAAGAAGAAACCGAGAATGACCGCCGCGGGAATGATGAATCCGATTTCCGAGTAGCGAGCGACAGCCACCCACGGGCTGCGATTCTGCGGCGGGTCTTCGCGCGCGTTCACGGAAGAAGATTAGCAGACTCTGATCGAGGCTCCTACGTCGACCAACGGGTCCTTTTCAAATCAGCGGACCAGATGCGCCACCGGCGTAGTCTGCGTCAGGCCAAGCACGTCGTTGACCGCCTGGATCATGGCGTTGGGAAAGATCCCGATCGCCACGGTAGCCAGGGCGGTGACCAAGAGCGCGAGTCCCATGGCCGGGCTCAGCGGGAGCGATTCCTTCTCGAGTGGCTGGCGCATGAACATCGCGTTGGCGACGCGCAGGTAGTAGTACAGCCCGAAGACCGAATACAGCACAGCCAGCGATGCCAGCGCGTAGTGGCCGCTTTCGATCAGGCTGAGGAAAATGAAGTACTTGCCCCAGAATCCGGCCAGCGGCGGGATACCCGCCAGCGAGAGCAGGAATATCAGCATCAGGACGGCCTCGACCGGCGCGCGGGAGTAGAGTCCTGCGATGTCGTCGATCTCGTCCCCAATCACGTCCCGGTGTCGCAGTGACGTGATGACCGCGAAAGCACCCAGGTTCATGAAGGTGTAGACGAGCAGGTAGATCAGGATGCCTTTGATGCCGTCGGGATTCACGCTGGTCGCGTCTCCGGCGATCAGGCCGAGCAACATGTAGCCCACGTGCGCGATCGAAGAGTAGGCCAGTAGACGCTTCAGGTTGTTCTGGGTGAGCGCCGCGAAGTTCGCGCCCGTCATGGTCGCGACGGAGACGAACACCAGGAGCGGGAGGTACACCATGCGCAACGGGTACAAGCCCCACAACAGGATACGCAACAGCATGGCCCAGGCAGCGGCCTTCACGGACACGGACATGAATCCGGTGATGGCGGTAGGAGCGCCTTCGTAAGCGTCCGGAGCCCACTGGTGAAAGGGCACAGCAGCGATCTTGAACAACAGACCGGTAGCCGTAGCCAGCAATGCAACCACCACGATCGGGTCCGCATGACCACTATTCTCCGCGATGCGTTGTGCCAACTGCCGGTTGATGACCTCGAGATTGGTACTGCCAGTCACACCGTAGAAAAGGGAAAGGCCGTAGGCAAAGATTCCGGAGGAGAAGGCGCCCAGCAACATGTATTTCAAGGCGGCTTCGTTCGAGCGTTTGTCGCGGCGCAGGAAACCGACCAGCACGTAGGTGGAAATCGCCATCAGTTCGAGGCCGATGAAAATGAGCACGATGTCGTAGCCAGCGGCCATGCACATCATGCCCACCACGGAAAACAGCAGCAGCGCGTAGTATTCGCCGTGGTTCTCGTGCTCGATCTCGAGATAGCGGACGGACATCAGGATGGCCACCGCGGTTCCAGCCAGGAACAAGTAGAAGAAATAGAGTGCAAAGCCGTTTACCAGCAAAGTATCCATGAAGCCGGTGGGAATCCGATCGATATGCTGGGTCCGGTACCAGGACTGGATCCTCCACGTGCCCGCCGTCGCAAACGCGACCCCTACCAGCGCAGTCACCGCGTTGGCCCATTTCCATTCGGCCGGGAGCATCAGGTCGATCAGCAGGATACCGATGGCAAAGAGGGTCAGCAGAACAATGGGCAGAGCCAGCAGGTAGTCCAGGCTCGTGAAGTATTGCGCAATGCTGCCGGACACTTAGTTCTTCCCTTTCGCCGAATCGGGATCGGTCACCGCGACCGCCGTCGGATGAGATTCAGCCGGAGCCGCCGCGACCCCATTCCTGGCGTGCTCGTGAACATCGCGTGCGATCTGGTTAACGGGCTGTTCCAGGATCTGGAAGAACGGCTTGGGATACAGGCCGATCCACAGCGCCATGATGATGAGCGGGACGAAGGTCGCGATCTCGCGCGGCGTCAGGTCATGAAGCTTTTCGTTCTTGGGGTTGGTGACCGCGCCGAAGAACACGCGCTGGTAAAGCCAAAGCAGGTAGGCTGCGGCCAAGACCACTCCGGGCGCGGCCCAGGCGGCCCACTTCCAGTTTTCCATGAACGTTCCCCACAGAATGGTGACTTCGCCGACGAAGCCGTTCAGCAGGGGCAGTCCCATGGAGGACAGGAACATGATCAAAGTGATGGTGGCATAGACCGGCATGACATTCGAGATGCCGCCATATTCGGCGATCTCGCGCGTGTGCCTCCGCTCGTAGAGGACTCCGACAATCAAGAACAGTGCGCCCGTCGAAATACCGTGGTTGATCTGCTGGAGCACGGAGCCGCTCAGTCCCATGGGAGTCAACACGAATATGCCCAGCGTGCAGAAGCCCAGGTGGCTGACGGAAGAGTACGCCACCAGCTTCTTCATATCCTTCTGCATCAGCGAGACCAATGCGCCATAGAGGATCCCGACGATCGAGAGGCCAATCATCCAGGCCCGCACCTTGGGATTCGTCACCACCGACGGGAAGAACGGCAGAGAGAAGCGGATGAAGCCGTACGTACCCATCTTCAGGAGAACGCCCGCCAGGATGACGGAGCCTGCGGTGGGCGCTTCCACGTGGGCGTCCGGCAACCAGGTGTGGAAGGGGAACATCGGCACTTTGATGGCAAACGCAAAGAAGAACGACAGGAACAGCAGGGTCGCGTAGGTGGCTCCGTAGAGTGCGTAGATCTGGGGCGCAGTCTTGTAAAGCTCAGGAATGCTGAATGTGTAGACGCCCGTGATGTTGTGATGGTTGAAGTACAAGAACAGGATGCCGAGCAGCATCAGCACCGATCCGGCCAGGGTGTACAAGAAAAACTTGATCGCGGCGTAAAGCTTGCGCGGCCCGCCCCAGATGCCGATCAGCAGGTACATCGGGACCAGCATGGCTTCCCAGAACACGAAGAAAAGGAAGAAATCGAGCGCCATGAAGACACCCAACATGCCGGTTTGGAGTATTAGAAACCAGATGTAGTACTCCTTCACACGGTTCTCGATCGCAGTCCACGAAGAGAGGATCGAAATCCAACCCAACAGCGTGGTGAGCATGATGAGCAGGAATGAGATGCCGTCGATGCCCAGGTAGTAGCCGGCGCCGATGGTGGGGATCCAGGTGTTGGGCGCGCCTTCGATGAACTTAAAGCCCGGCTGGAAGCGCTCGGCCCAGAACATCGGCACCAGGGGCAACGAAATGAGGAAGCCACCGAGCGCGAAAATGTTCGCGATCCAGAGGACAGCGTCCTTGTTCTCCTTCGGCACGAACAGGAGGACAAGCGCGCCCAGGAGCGGCGTGAACAAGATGATCGAGAGGATGTGATTCTGCATAAAAGGCAGTTCTCGGTTGCGATCAGCGACCAGCGACCAGCTGTGCGCGGGCTTTCCGATCCTCGTCCGGTCCCGTGGCTCGGAGCTCGCTACTTCCACGCATAGTAAAAGACAAACCCTAGCAAACCGGCGACCATGACCAGCGCGTACCACTGCACCAGTCCCCACTCGAACAAGCGGAACGGATACGACAGGATGCGCGCCAGGATCGCGGGGCCATTCACTCCGACGCCATCGATGATCCAGGTGTCCCACCACTTGGAGATCGTGGCGATGGTTCGAGTACTCCAACCCGCGCCATTTACCAAGCCGTCCACCACGTGAACGTCGAACCAGGCGGATGCGTCACCCAGGCCTAACACGCCGAGGCGCACGTTGCCTAGCCTTCGGCGACCTGTGAAGAGGTAGTCGTAGCCTTCATCGACATACCACTTGTGGTAAAGAACCGTGTAGAGGGGCTTCGCTCCCGCCTCGAGCGGCTCGGCGTAGCCCTTGTCCGAGCTCCGATAGACACTCCAAGCCCAGCCGCCGCCCACAAAGGCCGCGGCCAGGGACAGTCCCATGAGCCCGTATTCCCAGCCGCTTATGTGCTCCTCTTCCTTCTTTCCCGCGGCCGGCTGTGCCGCTTTACCCTCCTCGGTGAAAATCCCCGTCTCCTTGGCAAAGACAGGCTCGAGAAACTTCATAAAACGATCATTTCCGCCCAAGCTATGTGGCCAACTCAGCATTCCCGCAAAAATGGAGCAAAACGCGAGCACCACGAGCGGTCCCGTCATGGACTTGGGCGACTCATGGATGTGGTGCTCCACCTCGTGGCTCATGCGGGGGTGGCCGTGGAAGGTCAGGCACATCAGCCGAAACATATAAAAAGCCGTCATGAGCGCCGTGACGAAGCCGATCAACCACAACCAAAGGGATGCGCTGCCCTCCGAGGTCCAGGTCTGCCAAAGGATCGCGTCCTTGGAGAAAAAACCGGCAAAGGGAAAAATGCCCGCGATCGCCAGCGTGGCAATGAACATCGTCCGGTGCGTGATGGATGTGCGGTGGTAGAGGTCCCCCATGTTGCGCATGTCCTGCTCGCCGCTCATCGCGTGGATGACTGAGCCTGCCCCCAGGAACAGCAAAGCCTTGAAGAACGCGTGCGTGAAGACATGGAAGACGCCCGCCGCAAACGCGCCCACACCCAGCGCCAGGAACATGTAGCCGAGTTGCGAGACAGTTGAGTACGCCAGGACGCGCTTGATGTCGTTCTGCACCAGGCCGATCGAGGCGGCGAAGATTGCGGTCAGCGCGCCCACAATCGCCACTGTCTTCATGGCGGTCGGAGCCAGCACGAAGATGGCGTTCGAGCGCGCCACCATGTACACGCCCGCCGTGACCATGGTGGCAGCGTGGATCAGCGCGGAGACCGGGGTGGGGCCCTCCATGGCATCCGGAAGCCAGATGTACAACGGAAGCTGGGCCGACTTGCCGCAAGCGCCCACGAACAACAGCAACGCCGCAGCCGTCAGGACGGGGTCACCGATCCGATAGTGCCCGCTGCGGGCCATCGCGTTTAGGTCGGTGAACCTTACCGAGCCGAGGTGCCAGGCGATCGCGAACATCCCCAGCAGGAAACCGGCGTCCCCGATGCGGTTCACGATGAACGCTTTGTTCGCCGCGTCGCTGGCCGACTTGCGGTGGAAATAGAAACCGATCAGCAGGTACGAACAGAGGCCGACGCCCTCCCATCCGACGAACAGCTGGGCGTAGTTGTTGCCCAGGATCAGAGTCAGCATGGAGAACATGAAGAGATTGAGGTAGCCGAAGAATCGGTAGTACCCGCCTTCATGGGCCATGTAACCGGTCGAATAGATATGGATCAGCGTGCCGACGCCGGTGACGAATAGCAGCCAGATGCTGGAGAGTGGGTCGAGCAGGAAGCCGACTTGCGCTTTGAACTCGGCCGGGTATCCGTCGTGCGTCGTGTAATTAAGGTGGCCGGTGTCGCTGCCCAGCCAGGTGTACATCACCTTCTCGAAAGGCTGGCTTCCCGGATAGGTGTGGACATACTGCCACACCGCGCCGCACGATAGTATGAAGGCCAGCGCCACGGTCCCCACGCAGACCGCACTCACGGTCTGCTTCTCCAGCCTTTTGCCGAAGAAGAACATGAGGGTCGCGCCCAGGGCCGGGAGCAGCGGGATGAGCCAGATGTGCTCGAGAAAGAACATGGTTGAGTCGTTGTTCGTTGGTCACTCGTCGTTGGCCGCTCTTCGCCAGCCCTCGAACGCCGCTCCGTACTCAGTGCTCGGTACTCTTTACCACTTCAGCAAATCCACTTCATCGACATTGACCGTCTCCTTATTCCGGAAGAAGGCGATCAGGATTCCCAGACCCACCGCTGCTTCCGCTGCGGCATCGGTGATCACGAAGATTGCGAATACCTGACCGTGGAGTCCCCATATCCGCGAAAACGCGACCAGATTGAGGTTCACGGCGTTGAGAATCAGCTCGACGGACATCAGCACTATGACCACGTTGCGGCGCGTGAGCACTCCGATGACGCCCAGCACGAACAGTGCCGCGGCCACGACCAGATAGTGGAGCGTTGTGATCGGAGACATAAAACCAGTTCTCAGTTCCCGGTTCCGTTCTCAGTCCTCAGATTCTCTTCTTCGCCATCACCACCGCTCCGATGATCGCGACCAGCAGCAACAGAGACGCAATCTCAAACGGGAACATGTAATTGCTGTAAAGCATCTGCCCAATCTTCTGCGTATTCTCTGCTTCGGGAAATTCGACCACCGGCCGGAGCAGCAACGCCTTCCCCTTGGTGTAGATGGAGATGAAAAGTGCCCCCAAGACGACCGCCGCCAGAACTCCGGCGATCCATTGCTGGTTGAACTGCTTTTCCCTTTGAGAGCGCTCCAAGTTCACCAGCATGATCACGAACAGGAACAACACCATGATGCCGCCGACGTAAAGAATGATCTGCACGCCCGCGACAAAGGGCGCGTACAGCATGAGGTAAAGCCCGGCCAGGCAGAGCAGCGTGAGGATCAGCGCCAGCGCCGCCTGAACCGGGCTTTTTCGCGTAATGACCAGCACCCCGCTCAGGATCGCTAACCCGGAGAGCAAGTAGAAGAAAAACGTGGTGGCGACGGGTTGTTCCATGTCAGACG